>DASXCC010000188.1:0-8458 GCA_036491415.1 Terriglobales bacterium
GGAAAGAACTTCGGTGATCTGTTGCGGGCTGGCGAGTCCAACCGTGTCGGCAAGGGAAATCATTTTGATGCCATACCCTTCGAGCAGGCCGACCGCTTCGACGACTTCATCAAGACTCCATGTGTCGCCGTAAGGATTTCCAAATGCCATGGAAATATAAACGACGATCTCCATGCCGGCTTCATCACTCTTCTCCTTGATTTTTTCCATAGCCTCGATGGCTTCGTCGACAGTCTGATGCTGATTGTTTCGCAGGAACGTGGGAGAAACCGAGTAGGGAAATCCCAGCGTGCGAACACCGTTTGTATTGATGGCCCGTTGCGCTCCTTTTTCGTTCGCCACAATTCCAATGATCTCGACATCATCTGGTGGATCAAGTTCCGCCAGCACATCGTCAGAATCCGCCATTTGCGGAACAGCTTTCGGCGAGACGAAAGAAACTGCATCGATATGCTTGAAACCCGCGCTGATCAAGGCATTCAGGTAATCCACCTTAATGTGTGTGGGGATTTGTGCCTTTAGTCCTTGCCACGCGTCTCGGGGACATTCGATAATTTTGACCTGGTTCGACATGAGTTAAGTTTGTAAAACTCCGACTTTAAATTCAGCCACATCAGGATTCAGCGCCGCCGCTTCTAAAGCCTGGGTAATTGCCGCACGAGTTTCCATGGGATCGATGATTTTGTCGATCCAAAGGCGAGCAGCCCCATAACGCGGATCCATCTGTTCGTCGTAAGTTCGCTTTACGGATTCATACAGTTGTTTTCGGTCCTCTTCCGTAAGTTGCTGGCCGCTACGTTCCAGTTGCCGGAGTTTGATTTCCACCAACGTGCCAGCAGCGGCGTCGCCGCCCATGACCGCATAGCGTGCGGTCGGCCACGCGAAAACAAAGCGAGGATCGTAAGCTTTGCCGCACATTGCATAATGTCCGGCGCCAAACGAACCACCGACGATGACAGTAATTTTAGGCACGACAGAGTTAGAAACGGCGTTCACCATTTTTGCGCCAGCTTTGATAATGCCGCTCCACTCGGCATCGCGGCCGACCATGAATCCGTTGACGTCATGAAAGAAGACCAGCGGAACCAGATTCTGATTGCAGTCCATAATGAAGCGCGCAGCTTTTTCGGCGGATTCGGTATAGATGACGCCGCCAAATTCGACCCGCTTGCGCCCTTCGGGGTCCGTTTGCTGAGCATGGATTTTCTGGTTCGCTACGATTCCCACGGCAAAGCCGCCGATGCGCGCATATCCGCAGACAATTGTCTTTCCGTACTCCGGTTTATATTCATCGAAGCGGCTGCCGTCCACTACTCGCGCCAGGACTTCTTTGATGTCATATGGACGCGCCGGCGAAGAATCATAAATGCCGTAAATTTCTTCCGCGGCAAGCGCGGGTTCCACCGGTTTTCTCCGGTCCCATGGCGATTGCCGACGATATCCCCACTTGTCCACGATGGAACGCAAACGCGAAATGCAGGTCTTGTCGTCGGCTTCACGAAAATCCACGGTGCCGCTGATTGCGGAGTGCATAGCAGCCCCACCTAAATCTTCCGCCGAAACTTTTTGTCCGATGGCTGCTTGCACCAAAGCCGGGCCAGCGAGAAATAGTCCGCTGCCGTCAGTCATAAGAACGTGATCGCACATGACCGGCAAGTATCCGCCACCAGCAACGCACATTCCCATGATGGCCGCAATTTGCGGAATACCCATGGCCGACATCACGGCATTGTTACGGAATACGCGGCCGAAGTCGTCAGTATCGGGAAAGACGTCCTCCTGCAAAGGCAGAAACACGCCGGAGGAGTCGACGAGGTAGATCGTCGGAATACGATTTTCAATGGCGATATTTTGAGCGCGAATGACTTTCTTGGACGTCATTGGAAAGAACGCACCGGCTTTTACGGTGGCGTCATTGACAATGATCATTACAAGGCGCGAGTGAACACGCGCGAGGCCGGTGACGACTCCCGCAGAAGGCGCTCCACCCCATTCTTCATACATTTCGCTTGCGGCGAAAACTCCCAGTTCGAAAAACGTTCCGGAGTCGACGAGCAGTTCGATTCGCTCCCGCGCCGTCAGACGATTTTTCTTATGCTGACTCTCAATGGCTTTGGCGCCGCCGCCTTCGCGAATCTTTTCTTCTTCGTTATGGATTTGCGACATCAAATCGGCCATGAAGCGCATGTTCGCTTCAAAGCGCGCCGAGGTGGGGTCTATACGCGTCGCAAGGACTGGCGCAGGTGAAGCTTCAGTTGGTTCCAGACGTTCGGCCATGAGAACAACTCGAAGCTACGGTATATACCAGTCGAGCACGGCTGCGCAAACGAAGCGTTTGATTTGAGCTTAATAGGGGCTGCCCGAACTTGTAACTCGCCAGCTTTTGCGGCCATGCGGCGCGTCGAAAGGCATTTTGTTAGATGTCGATTTTCTCGAGCCAGCGGTCGAGGTGTGAATTGTCTTCTTCGAGCAGAAATTTGCCACTGCCAAAGCACTCACCCGCAATGCGGTGAGATTCGGGATCACGTGCCGCGCGCGTGATCCATTGCGGCCCCACTTTATATTGCGACGCTGTAAACCACTTTTGCGGGGCCACTTCCACGAGCCCTGCCTGCAGATAAAAGATGTACAGAGCAAAGGCTGGTTCATCGGCATTTTTCGCCGGATAACTTGCCGGCACGATCAATTCGTCGACGTTTTGTAACTCCGGCGGGACTTCAATTTTGTGCGTGCCCGCGGGAAACATAGGAACTTCAAAATCAGCGATCGGCGCCGTTGTTGCGTAAATGCGCTCGCCGGAAGATTTAAACCATCCGGCAATCTCTGCGAAGTCGAAGGCCTTTAATTGATCGGGATCGAAGCAAACAAATCGTAAGCCTCGGCCCTCAGGGCACCAGATGCCAAGTTTGTTTGAACTCACAAGAAACGGGCGGCAATAGGTATTTAGCGCGAGTCGTGGTTTGTCTGCCTCTTGTTCGAGTCCAAGCGTAACAAGATATCCAATCGGGCCTTCATCGCCCTGATGTGTCCAAGCAAATTTTTGCCCTGAGTTCGCTTTCACGGTCGGGAAAGTTTTCCAGTACCACGGAGCGGGACCTACTGCTCGTGTTACCAAGTCGCTTATTCGAGAATGATTAATTTGCGTCATGAATGGCTTGTCAGAAGGCCGCGTGGTTTCGTATTGCTGCGGATAAATTGAACGATCCCGTCCATCGCAGTACCGGGCGGGAAAATTGCGGCCACACCAATTTTCTTCAGGCCTTCCATATCTTGCTCCGGAATAATTCCGCCGACCACCACCAACACATCGTTCATTTTGTTCTCACGCAACAGGTTCATAATGCGCGGAACAATCGCGTTGTGCGCACCGGATAAGATCGACAGGCCGATAACATTAACGTCCTCTTGCAGCGCCGCGCTCACGATCATTTCCGGAGTTTGCCGCAATCCGGTATAGATGACTTCCATACCCGCATCGCGCAGGGCGCGTGCAATCACCTTCGCGCCGCGGTCGTGGCCGTCGAGGCCAGGCTTGGCAACCAGTACGCGGATTTTTTGCTCGTTGGCCACAAAATCAATGTAACAGAGATGCGAGAAGAGAATCGCAGCCTAAACTTCAGGCGGCTTTACGTCCAAACTGCGCCACAAATACCAGCAGGCCACAGACCGGTAAGGCTCCCAACACTTGGCAATATTTTCCATATGGTTGGGTTTGAGCGGTTTGCGTTTTTTGTAATGCTTTTTCATTGCAATTTGAATTCCCAAATCTCCCACGGGCAGAATGTTCGGGCGCCGCAGTGCGAACATCAGAAACATGTGGGCAGTCCAAACACCAATGCCTTTGACCTGCGTAAGTTCTGCGATCACTTCTTCATCTGTCATTTCAGGCATGCGCGCGAAATTCAATTCGTCACGATGGGTACGCTCCGCCAGATCTCGCAAATAGGAAAGCTTCTGTTTGGAAAGTCCCGCTCCGCACATTTGCTCGATGCTCAACTTTAAAACACCTTGCGGAGTGATGGGATCTCCCGTCAGAGCAAGCAGGCGGCTGAAGATGGTGGCTGCGGCTTTCCCGTGCAACTGCTGGTACACGATGGCCCGCGCGACGCTGCGAAAGTCCGGTACGTCATATCTGGCTCTATAGCCGCCGACACGCAAAATAATTTCTGCCAGTATGGGGTCGGACTTTTTTAGATGAAGCAGCGCTTTGCGCATGCTTGATTATCCCAAAAACATTGTCCCCACAGGAACAGATGTTTTGCGTGCAAAAGCACACACCTCGTAAATTTGTTCTAATGTCTGTCAGTTCTGGAGAACTACGTGGCTGAACGAGATACTTTTCATATGACTCCCGACGAGTTCCGTCGCCATGGGAGGGCGGTCGTCGATTGGATTGCGGACTATTACGAACGGATCGAGTCGCTTCCAGTGCTGTCACAAGTTGAGCCGGGGCAAATCCGTGCTTCGCTGCCTGTGCATCCGCCGGAACAAGGTGAGCAGTTTGAGGCAATTCTTGGTGACATCGAAAACCTGATTCTGCCCGGGCTGACGCACTGGCAGTCGCCAAACTTCTTCGCCTATTTTCCAGCGAATGCCTCTGGCCCGGCGATTCTCGGTGAATTGTTGTCAGCAGGTCTCGGAGTGCAGGGGATGCTTTGGTCTACAAGCCCTGCCTGCACCGAAGTGGAAACGCATGTGCTCGACTGGCTTGTGGAAATGCTCTGTCTTCCAGAAAAGTTTCTATCTACGAAATCCGGTGGCGGAGTCATTCATGACACGGCTTCGAGCGCTGTGCTTTGTGCACTGCTGGCCGCGCGCGAGCAGGCTACAAATTTTGCCAGCAATCGCGAAGGCGCCAATGGAAAGTTGGTAGCCTACACATCCTCGCAGGCGCATTCTTCGATCGAGAAGGCTGTGAAGATCGCTGGCATGGGAAGCGAAAATTTAAGGCTGATCGAAGTGGACGAAAACTTTGCCATGCGTCCCGAAGATCTGCTGCGCCGAATTGAAGCTGACCGCAAAGCTGGACTGACGCCCGCTTTTGTTTGCGCCACTGTGGGAACAACCTCGTCGAATGCAATGGATCCAGCGCAGGAGATTGGACGCATTTGCCGCGAACAAAAAATCTGGCTGCATGTGGACGCCGCGATGTGCGGCACAGCCGCGCTCTGTCCAGAGTTTCGTCATATTCACAACGGATTGGAGTTTGCTGACAGTTATTGTTTCAATCCGCACAAGTGGATGTTTACAAACGTCCATTGCAGTTGTTTCTTCGTGGCGGATCGCACCCCCCTGATTCAAGCGCTCAGTGTGCTTCCGGAATACCTTCGCAATCAGGCGACGGAATCTGGGGCAGTCATTGACTATCGTGACTGGCAAATTCCCCTCGGTCGCCGGTTTCGATCTCTGAAGTTATGGTTTGTCATTCGTCATTATGGAATCGAAGGGTTGCAGTTCCATGTACGCCGGCATGTAGAGATCGCGCAGAAGTTTGCGAATTGGATCAAAGAAGATGATCGCTTTGAACTGGCAGCGCCCGTGCCGTTGAATCTGATCTGTTTCCGCCACAAATCCGGCGATGCTGCCAACCAACGCCTTATGGAAGAGCTGAATCGTAGCGGGGACCTTTACCTTACGCACACAAAACTAAACGGAAAGTTCACGCTGCGCTTCTGTGTGGGACAAACAAATACGCAATTGCACCACGTAGAAAAAGCGTGGAAGCGTATTCAGGAAGAGTCAGGGAAGTTGTAATTCAACGCTTCTGTAAAGCAGGAGGTTCTGCCGAAACTGGAGTTGCTGGTTGAGCCTGTACAACGTTTTTGTTCACTTGCGCTTGAGCATTCATGCCGAAATCCCACACATACAAATTGATTCCTTCATCGCCAAGCAATTCCACAAGTGCGTACTCTCCCGGAGGCAAAGGATCGACTGGCGTGATCTTGATCCATCCTCCGGTTAATTGTTCATTGGTGGTTTTTACGATGTTCTGCTGTTCTGAAGATTTCCCGAAAGCAGGTGTTTTGATTTTGCTGATAATGCGTTTGTCTTCGCGCACGTCCATGCTAACGATGCGAAACCGGTCCCACGGTAAACCCGGCTGCCCCGATGCGGATGAACTGTCATCCTGTGGACCACCTTCCGAGTTCACATAAAGCGAGGCCGAGGGCGAGTGAGCCTGGACTTCCGCATGAGCCCCTTTAAGGGAGATTCCGTTAGGCGGCCCACTAGCGTCTCCGTGCAAAATAGTCTTCTTCACATTTCTTTCAACGGTGCCGCCGTTGCTTTGCATCTGCACTAATTGAGGCTGGTCTTTGAACGTATCCAACAGATAAGCCGCATGCGGATCTTCAAGCCGCAACCCTGGAGCAACTGTGGGGCTTTGCGTTTCATCGGCCTGCTTCTCCTCCGTGAGTTCCTTATGGAGTTGGAATGTTTTGGCCGCATCGCCTGATGCAAGATCTTTCTCGTATTTATTTGTCGCGTCCCAATCCACGAACGAGTTAGGAATTTCCTCCCAATCGTCGCGCTCCGCGCTGTAATAACGGACGCGGTCGCCGTGAACCTCCCACTTGGTAACTGATTGGTAAGAGCCATCCTTCAGGATGAGGCGTTTGGAGATTTGCTGGGCAGATGCAGGAACTTCCCACAAAACGGCCGCAGCCAGAACGGCAATCAAAGTCACGTAGAGTTTTGCGCGCATACGGATACTCGCTTAGATGCAGCCGCGGAGTATTTTAAACCTGCATTCAAACCCGCAACTTAAACTATTCGCAAACAGGGTTATGCCTTTGCAGCATTGGCGATCTGTTTTACGTTATGCGCGGTGCTGCGGAAGGCGTCGGCTTCGGGGCGGGATAACAGAAACTTCTTCACCAGTTCCGTCTTCCGCATAGATGTCCTTTGGTACCACTTCTGAGAGCGAGCGACTGCCGTCTGTGTCAGCGTAAGGGTATTCAGGTCTCCGCAACTGGAGCAGCTATGAAGTTGCGCGGTAATGTATGTAGCTCCCTTGCTGCCAGGGCCGAGCTTTTCCAGAAATGTCAGGTCGCGTTTGGCGAGCGAACGCTTAATGTAAATCGGATCGCCGGCGGAAAGACACAGCTTTTCATTCGACGAACACCAAATCTGACACTTTTCACAAAACGGCTGCATCTCCAGGAGTAAGTGCGCTGCCAGCCCAGCCGCATAAAGAATTGCGGCGGCTTCCAAGGCCCAAATTGCCCAAAGCTCCGCGCCCTTAGTGAGGTCGGCTTCACTCCAGCCCCAGGTGCCGGAATGATTGATGCTCTTAATCAAGTCCCAAAGAACTTGCGGATGTGTCATGAGCGCGTAAGGGTTCACGTCATCCTGCTGAAATCGAACGACGATGTTTTCCGTCCAGAAGGCCCAGCTCGCGTAGAGAGAAATGGCTGCGAGAACGACCGCTGTCACGATCCCGGCTTTTGAATTGCGGACTTTACCCAACTTCATGCCATAGGCGGTAGCTAGTCCAATGGCACCGCCATAAGCCAAGGCCGCGACCGCCGCCATTTTCTGGTCGTCAATTTTGATAATGCCCCACGCATAGACGTAGGCAAGCAGAGATGCGGCTGCCAGACCGGGAATGACTCCAGCAGAAATACCAATTGGCGTAAATTTGCCTGAATGCTTATATGTTTGGTTCATAGTTCGCCCCGAGCGATTAGTTGCATTTTGCTTGCGGAAAAAATGGTGGGCAAATTACTCAGGTATCGAACTAACGTGTGGAATTGAGGCTGTTTGCGCCGGGGTACCTAGTCGAAGGTAACTTCGTGAACGATTTTCGAAATCGAATTTTTCATCGTTCCCACACGACTATTTTTCTGCCATAATTGATCGTGCACCCCAGCCCGCACAATTTTCCAAAACAATTTAATGCGAGGAAGCGATGTCGGCAAAGTACATCTTTGTAACGGGCGGTGTTGTGTCTTCATTAGGCAAAGGACTGGCCGCGGCGTCGATTGGCTGTCTGCTGGAAAGCCGTGGGCTCAAGGTCAACCTGATGAAGTTTGATCCATACCTTAATGTGGATCCCGGCACCATGTCGCCATTTCAGCATGGCGAAGTGTTCGTCACCGACGACGGCGCCGAAACCGATCTCGATCTCGGACACTACGAGCGTTACACCCACGCCAAACTTTCTCGTGATAACAATTGGACCACCGGGAGAATTTACGAACAGATCATTGCCAAGGAACGCCGTGGAGATTATCTCGGCAAAACCGTGCAGGTAATTCCGCACGTCACCAATGAAATCAAGTCGGCAATGAAGAAAGTGGCGCAGGAAGTGGATGTTGCCATCATTGAAATTGGTGGTACGGTCGGCGATATAGAATCGCTGCCCTTCATGGAAGCGATCCGGCAGATGCGCCAGGAACTCGGCCGCGAAAATACCATCTTCGTGCACGTAACACTCGTGCCATTTATTGCCGCAGCG
>DASXCC010000189.1:0-4269 GCA_036491415.1 Terriglobales bacterium
TGGAACGATCCCGACATGCTTGAAGTTGGAAATGGCGGCATGACCACCGAGGAATATCGTTCTCACTTCAGCATGTGGGCCATGCTCGCTGCGCCGCTAATTGCAGGCAACGATTTGCGCGATATGAAGCCGGAGATCCACGATATTTTGACCAACAAAGAAGTGATCGCAGTCGATCAGGATCCTCTCGGCAGCGAAGGTAAACGAATTGTGAAAGATGGCGATCTGGAAGTGTGGGCGAGACCCTTGCAAGGTGGGAATCGCGCAGTCATTCTTTTCAATCGCAGTAGTGCCGAGCTGAAAATCGGTGTTGGCTGGGATGCCCTGGGTTATCCGGACCACTTCAGCGCCACCGTTCGCGATCTATGGCAACACAAAGATCTGGGGAAATTCACCGGAAATTTTTCGGCAATGGTTCCATCACATGGCGTGGTGATGATTACGGTGAAACCTTAGGGAAAATGCAATTTCAGATTGCTGATCTAAAAACCTATGAGGTCAACTGTCTCAAGTCCGCAATTCTCAGGCTGAAATCTCAAAATCAACTTTGTTGCTGTATGCCTTCGTCCTTCCACTTGTGTCCGCAGACGTCACAACTCCAGTGCAAGGTTGACTCGAGGTCTGAATGTGCGCCTTTTTCGGACTCGAGATTTAGAAATACAATGTCCGCGGAATGGCATTTGGGACATTGAAGGTCCCTACCTGTAAATGGCAAAGATTCTTCTGGGTCCGGCGGCAAACATTCGTTCAGCGTTTGGAACGCCCGGAACCGATCGATGTATCGAACCTTGACAGGAACTCCTTTGTCGAAATTAATATTGAATGTGATTGCGTGCTCCAGATTATTTTGACCCAGGTAGCAGGGAATGCCGGCACTATTGAGGATGCGCTTCGTACGAATCGCGTCTTCCCGGGTCCACACTCGGCCCGTATCAACCAAATCCAGGCTTGCCGGGTCGAAGCCGTCTGCTGATACGTCGATCACTGGCTCTTCTGGGGTATCGGGCTTGAGCTTGATTCGAATATCAAAACCACGCTGACGGATCTCCGAGTACAGCATTTGCCGCGCGATCTCGGTCAGTTCATAACCGCAGTCGGCGACGGCCTGGAGTTCATCGGCGGTCATCAAGGCATAGCGCTCTTGTAGTCTCTGCGATTGCTGAGGGTCGGTGGCATCCATGTCTGGGTGGAATGATAAACGGAGTCAGATGTTTGCAAGAGATCCGGAAGTTGGCGAATTGCCAATTTGTCGCCACGCGGGGTCTCGGAAAATTACCAATTGCCAATGGCTAATTGCGGTTTTTCAATTCTTCCATCACGCTCTGAATCAGTTCTTTCGCGTCGGTCAAACTTTTCATCACAATTTGGATGTCCATGACCGGCTTGCCCGGCCAGCGCTGGCTTTGACAATAGACGCCATGCTGACCCACCAGCGCCATCGCGTCGGTAATCATGTCCATGGTGACGGCGAGACGTCCGCGCGGGACACCCATCATGGTTTCGTAATGATCGAGTTCTTCGTGTTTCTCATCGAAAACGGCCATGGATAGATTGTACTGTTCGCCTTGCATGGGGCATAATTGCTCGGCCCTGCTATCGGGAGTGTGGATGGTTCGTCAAAGCATTTAGCATTTAGCAATTGGCGCTTAGCACTTGGCTCTTGAGCGGTAGTTCCGGAGTTCAAAGTGCAAAGTCACCGGCCATCGTTGGCCAGATGCTAATTGCTAATTGCCAAGTGCTTATTCTTAAGGAGAAACCATGCAGAAACGATTTGCCGTTGTGACTTCGATTGTTCTCGCCGTCGCCGTATGTACAACCGCTTTTGCGCAAGATGACAAAAGTAAACGTCCCAGCCCTCCCGCTCAGGCGGAATGTAAATTGCCGGATGGGAAGACCGTCACCATTGATTATTCCAGCCCGCGGGCTAAGGGCCGCAAGGTTTTTGGCGACCTGGTTCCTTTCGGCAAAGTATGGCGTGCCGGTGCGAATGAAGCCACAACTTTTGTTACCACGGCTGATCTGAAAGTCGGCGGAAAAGATGTTCCGGCAGGAAACTACACAATTTTCGCGATTCCCTCCGCGGACAAATGGTCACTGGTCATCAGCAAGGGAACTGGCGAATGGGGAACGGATTATCCCGGAGAATCAAAAGATTTGACCCGTGTGGAGATGAAAACTTCCAAGACCTCAGCACCGGTTGAAAACTTCACTATTGCATTTGATCAAATGGGTAAGGGCTGCACTCTCGGGATGAGTTGGGAAAATACCGAGGCGTCGGTCATGGTCGGCGAAAAATAGCTTATTGAGCGAGAAGGCGACTAGCGGCTTCGTTTGCTTGATCGATGTTTTGCGATAGTTGTTTAGCTCTCTCCTTGGCCGCCTGGGCTTCTTCCGGGCGGCCATTTTGTTCCAGGGCGCCCGCCAGTAACACAAAGCCCACGTCGGCAGGTTGTAAAGCCACGAGCCTGGAGAATGCGACTACAGCTTGTTGTGCATTTCCCGTTTTCCTCCCGAGAAGTCCGAGTCCAAGCAGGGCGCTCAGGTTTTCAGGATCAGCTTGCAGAGCGGCCTCGTAGCTTTCCTGCCCACGTTTGTAATCTCCGAGTTTGCAATAAGCCGACGCCAAATTACTTAACGCCTTGGTGCGCAGCCTTCGATCCATCGGGGTCCGCAGAGCCATCTGGTATCCCTGAATTGCCTGCTGCATCTGTCCTTGCGTCTGCTGATAAGTGGCGACATCGATATGGGCAACAACATCGGCAGGATTCATTTGCAATGCCGCCTGAAAATGCGGAATTGCTTCGTCGATCCTGTTGTCTCGAATCAATGCATCACCAAGATTGTCCTGGGTCAGGGGATTCGGAACTGTGACTTCAACTACTCGCGACCACAAAGCGACATCGCCCGCCCAGTAACCGATTTGACGATGCGCCACCACTGCTAGAGCCAGCAAGGCCACAAATGCACCCACACTTAGCGTCCAGCGAATCGGAGCCGCACCTTTTAGAGACCAGTCCGCCACACTCCAACAGACCATCACAAATAATCCGATGAACGAAAGATATGCGTATCGGTCTGCCAAAGCCTGATCACCGACCTGTACCAATCCGATCATGGGGACGAGTGTTCCCAGGAACCACAACCATCCCGCCACCAGATAGCGCTGCGATCTTGCTAAGAAAACGACAATTGTGACCGTCCCCAAAAACAGAAATGCGCCAATCACCTGCAATGTCGTCAGAGATCCCAACGGGTGCGGATATAACACGCAGAGGTTCGACGGCCAAAACGCTTTTCCCACATACCGCGCATAGGCAACCACAGCGTTTTCCAGACGGATGGAAAGAGAAACGTCGGCGAGAGAATAAACCGCCCGGCCAGTGCTCTGCGCTTTCATGGTAATCATCGCACTCGCTGCGGACATCAGCAGCAATGGCAACTTTTCCAGGACAAGCCACGGGAAAGAACGGCGAGCCATTTGTTTTCCCGATAGAGCAGGTCCCATCCGGCCCAACGGCCAGTAATCGCATAACAGCAGAACAAAAGGAAACGTAATGATCTGCGGCTTGGCCATTAAGCCCAAAGCGAACAGGGCTGCGACAGTTACATAACGACCGATTCCTGGCTTGCGGACGTACCAACCGTAAGTGCCCAGCGCGAGCAAGAAAAACAACATGCTCAGGACATTCTTACGTTCTGAGATCCACGCCACCGATTCCACGTTGATGGGATGCAACGCAAAAAGCGCGGCGACCATCAGGCTGCGCCAGGTAAATCCAGTTGCTCTTTGTAATAGTAAGAACAGCAACACCGCATTGATCGCGTGCAACAGCACGTTCGTATAGTGATGTCCTGCGGGGTTCAATCCAAAGAGCTGGCAATCCAGTGCATGCGAAATCCAGGTCAGTGGATGCCAGTTGTATTCTTCGAGGGACCCAAAAGCCCAGGTGATCGTGTCCCAGGTCAGGCCGGCGCGAACGTGCAGGTTTTCGGTTACGTAATGATTGTCGTCGAAATTGACGAAAGGAAAATGGCTGACCGAGTTGTACAACGCGAGTGTTGCAACCACGAGCAGCAGACAGAGGACGACAGGCCGCTTTTCCGGCGAAGTGAATAGAGAAGAATCTGCTGGAGCCGCTTCGGTTTTTTTTTCTTTCGTCATGGAAACGGACAATCGATGACTTCCTGAGTGTCGTAATTATAAGACGGCAATTTTATTGGCCGATATCGAATCGGGTTCCAACGAAGGAAGATGAAAACAAGTTTATT
>DASXCC010000190.1:0-49936 GCA_036491415.1 Terriglobales bacterium
ATCTGGCGCTAATAAGCGAACGGCGCTGGGAAGAACTGTTTCGAATCGTTCCACCGCGCGAAGGGTGACGGTGTCGGCTTGGCCGGCAGGAAATTCCTCAGCACGAAAAGAAAATACATCGACATCTGTCAATGTAAGGGCCCGGCGGACTTCTTTCAGGAACGTGGCTTTTTTCTGATTCGACTCAATCAATGTAGCGTGTATAGCGGGCACCAGGATTTTAATCGGCAAGCCCGGAAAGCCAGGCCCAGAGCCGAAATCCACAAATCTGTGTCCCATGTTTGCTTGATCATTGGGCGCCGGGAAAAGCAGTCGCGCGGCAAAGAGCGATTCGCCGAAGTGACGGGTAACAATCTCTTTCGCGCTGCGGACCGCCGTTAAATTGATCCGCGCATTCCACCTCAGCAACATATCGATATACATCGATATATGCCGGAGTTGCAATTCGGACAGCGTCGCCGGTCCGCCTGCAGATCCCGCTTGCAGAAATGGCAGTAGCAGTTCGCGAATGCTAGTGGAATCCATGGAAGTAAATCGGGATTGTAGATGATGCCATCGCCCGGTCATGAGCGTTATTACTCAGAATTCAGGGAACTAGGGATGCGTTCCCAGTTGAGTGGAACGAATCGATGAACAACGGCACGAAGCCCCATCGCAACCTATAATTATAAATCCGCAGTTCATCCCACTTTATGTATATATTTTGGCTGTAAACCAACTATTAAGCCTTTAAAATGCGTCTCAACTCCCACGCGTTAACTTGCGTGATGCTTAGCCACAGATATTCCATTCCCATATTCCATTCCCGAGGCGACCGCCATTTCTAAGTTGTCACGCAGAGCTATTGCTCCTAATTCATTGTAGAGACGGCATTTATCACATATCAAAGTAATATTGATGGCTATTTTTCTAATTTTCAGGTTAGAATAACGGCTGCGTTTGACTTTGCGGTGTTTTGGCAATACAGCAGTAATCCTCGCTTAACCCAGCGTGACCTGCCTGCACAAAAGTCCTGCCGAGTTTCAGCGCGATATCAATCAAAGGAAATAAGTAACACATGGAAACAGGAACAGTGAAGTGGTTTAACGATGCCAAAGGTTATGGATTCATCAGCCGTCAGAATGGCGAGGATGTATTCGTGCATTTCTCAGCCATCCAGGCGAACGGATTCCGCAGCCTTCAAGAAGGTCAGCAAGTTCAGTTCGACGTAGTAAAGGGCCCCAAGGGCTGGCAAGCAGAGAACGTTAAGTCTGCCTAACCACTTCTAGGTAAAACTCGGTAAGGGCGGCCGGCAGGCCGCCTTTAGTTTTTAGATACATCCTTCCTTAAAGTATTCCCGCAATTTAAAAACTTTCAGGAATTTTCCTTGACATACATAGTACTTTCCATAATAGTACGTCTCGTACTATTGGAGATCTTGTGCCCAAAATAAAAGCCGCCAGCATTCTTATAACCAGCTTTGCGATTCTTTTTTTGCTGGGATCAGCGATGTCGCAGTCCACCGCAAAAGCACAGAGTTTATTGACTCGCCATTACAAAGAGGGGCAAATTCTTACTTACATCATGCAGGGAAGCAATGCCGGCTGGAACTACGAAATCACAGCCAACGGCACGGTGAAGAAAGATGTAAACGGTAAATTCACCGAAGAGTACGCCTGGTCAGATCTGAAATCGAA
Organism: Terriglobales bacterium; assembly: GCA_036491415.1. Lineage (GTDB taxonomy): Bacteria > Acidobacteriota > Terriglobia > Terriglobales > Acidobacteriaceae > JAICKN01. Next base: position 1,677 of record DASXCC010000190.1, read on the forward strand.
TGCGCCCATGACGCTCAATCAACAAAGCTTGAACTTCCGCCAAGTACTATCGCTTGATCCAGCTGTACCTCCTTCGATTCCCGACCTCAGCAAAGTTCAAACTTATTTAATTGGGCCGATCACCGATCTTCTCACTGTTTATAGCGACTTATGGCTGGCGGCAAGACAAAGCATGCTGACCCACGCCGGCGATCATGCGTATGTCAAGTTGGGAACTCCTGCCTCCTGGGCCGACGGAAATTATGTGATTCTCGGGGAAGACTCCATCGACTTCGATTTTTTATTGGAAGCCGTTGACGATACCGGCCATACGGCCACATTGCTGGCGCGCCATGTGCCTCCGCAGTCACCACAAGTAAAATTGCCTGCTGCCTGGATGCAAGCCCACATCGCTGACACCGCAAACAACTGGGTTGAGGTAAAGAAAGAAAACAACGGCAAGTACGATGCCGAGGTCGGTAAGGAAACCTTTGATGTAGAAATCAAAATCAGCCTGGAAGATGGCAGGATCCTTTCGGCGACAATTGACAATCCCGTCAAAGCAATTAAACGCGAATGTACGGATGCCGCACTTACAACGTGCACCGATGCGGAACCCATAGAGATTCGCAGACAGATCGAATTGCGCTTGATACCCTGAGGGGTGGATAAACACAAAGTTCCATTATTGGGATATGCATTGCTGGGTTTGCTGTATCAGAAAGAAAGCTCAGGATACGAGTTGCGCAAGTTTTTCGCCAGTACTCCCATGGGCGTGTTTAGCGACAGCCCAGGAAGCATTTATCCAGCGTTGCAACGCCTGGAAAAGCAAGGATTCATTCGGGCCAAAATCGAAGAAGGTGCTGGATTACGGCGCAGGCGCATGTTCCGGCCCACTCCCGCAGGGCGAGCGGAGTTTAAGCGGTGGCTTTCTCAGCCTGTAACTCACGATGCCATCATGCGCAGGATTCCCGAGCTGTTCCTGCGATTTGCATTTTTAGATGAGGTGTTGGGACCATCATCGACGCTGAAGTTTTTGCGGCAATTCGAATCCGGGCTGCGGGGATTTATTCCAGAACTTCAGAAGCATCTGGAAACCTCTAGAAAAGCGATGTCGCTTTCAGGGCGACTCGCGTTGGAAAATGGAATCAGAGTATTCGAGGCAAATCTGCAATGGGCTATCGGGGCAATTAAAACTTACGAACAAGAAGCAAAGTAAGAATAGTTATAAGGATCTCCATTCCCAGTGGGAAAAACTTCCGCGAATGTCTATTTTGATTATTTAGAAGCTTCGAGCTCTTCGGCCATCTGCAACAGCTTTTCCACAGTATTCCAGTTTCTTCCGGTTCCGGTCGTCTTAAGCGCTTTGACAACCGACATCCAGGGAAGCTTCGGACGTGCCAGGCCTTCGGGAAAGTAAATATAAAGGTCACGTCCGATGAGATAAAGCAATTCAGGATCTATCTTAATTTCTGCAAGTTTCTTTTTCGCTTCTGTGCTGGGCGCTTCCGCAAGAAACGTTAAAAGTAGTCGGTCCGGCTCAATGCCGCGTCTTTTTGCAAAAGGATTTTTTGCGATGGCCTCGCGCATCTCAGCCGTTGACCGAAGAATGACGTCAGGTCGAAATCCAAACTTCTTTTCAATCGCCGCTTCCATGCGGCCGCGAAGTTTCGCCTCGTCTTTTTCTTTCGTGCGAAACACAACATTGCCACTTTGCACATAAGTTTTAATGTCGGTGAAGCCGAGCGATTGGCAGAGATCGCGTAGCGCATCCATCTTCATGCGGTTATGCACGCCAACATTCACTCCGCGGAGCAACGCAATAATGACAGGCATGGTTGGATCAGGCAGTTCGGGCTTTACTTCCGGTAAATGAAGCGACCAAAGACAGCAATGTAATCAAAGCGATGATGCCCAGCGAACAGACGCAGTAAACACACCACACTCCCAAAATATCTTTTTCAATGTGCGCCAAATAAAGAGAGAATCCCAATCCAAAGACAGCCGCAATAAGCACCAGCTTATAAGCGCGCTTCCAGGCCAGAATCGCCAGCAGCAGATATCCCGCAATCCCGATATCGGAAACCGGAATGCCGTGCATTACAGCGAACGGACTTTTATTGACGATGCCGCAATCCCAGTGATCGTTAATGCTGCACGGAGAATTGTCGTCGGTGCGGTAGTGCTCGCGAAGCGCCAGGGAAGCGGCGACAATGCCGAGGACCGCGAGCAAAATAAGAATGTATCTCATGCCAACCTCGTTAGGGCTCTTTCGCAGCAGGAACTACAGCAACATGCTCGAGCCAATATTTTTCGTTATTGCTGTCGCTATTATCCACTACGATGTCGGCCTGAATCGAATCGCCCGCATGAAGCTTTTGCAAATCGGAGTCGGGATGGATTTCGTAAGACATCGTCATGGCGCTCATGAACCCGGGAATGTCGGCGCCATCAATGCTGGCAGACTTCGACATCGCATCGACTGAGACGATTTTGCCCTTGAACGGATAGTGCTTTATCGCCGAAGAAGAATCCCCGACCGTGCCAGCGGACGATGACTGTGAAGCTGGCGATGACGACGAAGTGCTTTTATTGCAAGCCGCCAGGCCCGCGAGAATAAAGATCAACAGAATGCTTTGATAAAACCAGCGAAGATTTGTCTTCATCATGCCGTCCCCCGTTGCAGTCCCTATTTTATGGATTCGAGTGGCCATAGTGGAAGCGGTAACGCAGTTCCACAAATATTTCGCGCGGATCGTTCCAGTGGAAGCCTCCGAAGGTCACGCTATTGTCGAGTTCCACGCGACGGTTGGCCACATTCAAGGCATTGAGCGAAGCGGAAAACTTTTCGCCGAAGTCCTTGCCCAGTGAAAGATCGAACGCAGTGTGTCCTGGCAAATAGTCTCCCGGGAAAGGCTGGCCCGGAAAGCCATTCAAAAACCCTGAACCATAATAAACATTCGCTGAAGCATAGCTGCGCCCAGGAAGCGTGACATCGCCGCCAATGTTCAGCGTGTTCCGCTGATCATGATCAAGCGGCTCAAACTCCGGATCGAGCGTGAAATCTGTCAAGCCTCCGGTTATCGTGCCATTGCCCTCCGCGATCTGGTTCGAGTACGCGAGGTGCAGTTGCGCGCGGTTGGCAATGCGCGGCGAGCGCAGCGTCAACTCCCATCCGCGAATCACGGCCCGGTCAATCGACAGAGGAAAGAAAATATTCGACGCGCCAATATTGTTGTGGTCGAAGAAATTCCTGGCATTGGTGCGGAAGTTGTCCGCGTCAATCATCCACCCGTGAATGGGAATGGTCACGCCGAACTGGTGCTCTTCATCAAATTCGCCATGCAGGGGAATGAAATCCAGGCCTTGGCCCTGCGCGAAGTCGAGCAACTGCGGACCGCTGACAGTAAGAAGCGGCGGGGCCTGATAGTAATGGCCATAGAAAGCGCGGAACGTCCAACGCAAATGTGGAATGGTCACTGCGACTCCAAAACGCGGGCTGACCGCGCTTTCCGTAACGCCTCCAGAAAAACGCGTTGGCCGCATGCCGGCAATCAGCGTGAGCCAGGGAACCGGCGTGAATTTGTCATCCACAAAGAACGTTTCCTGGTTTCCAGTAGGCCTCTCGACTGTATTAATGTTGGGATTGCCGCTGCCATCGTTAAAAACCGCGCCGAATAATTGATTGTCGCGTTGATAAAAACTGAAAACACCTGCTTGCAAATTGTTCTTGGCAAAAGTTGCAGCGACGCTCCCCTGACCGCCTAAATAATTCGAGCCGCGATTTTCCGTTGTCGCAACAGGATCGTCATTGGGGGAACTGCTGTAATCGCCGCTGTTGTAATGGTAAAGCGGCGAAAGCGTCATGACCACTTTCGGGTTAAACGTGTGTACCCAGGAAAAATTGATGACCGCGTCGGCTTCGCGTTCACTATCACGCAACCCAATGCTGGGAAATTGCGCTGCAAATCCATTCGCGGGAATGTCGGCGTTCTCAATGTCGTTGGGATTCGGATCGAAAGGAACCTGGTAATAATCGTGACGCAACGAACTGACCAGACGAAGCTGGTTGGATGGATCCAAGTTAAAGAACAATGTTCCAAATCCACCAACGCCGTTGGCGGCGTCATGAACAATTTCTGGCGTGGGAGCTTCCAAGCCAAGATTCGAGCGGTTGCTATTGACGCTGGCATAGTATGCGAACCGCTCCGTATGACTGCCAAAGCTGAGGGAATCATTGGTCTGGTAAAAATTCCCGGCGCTTAAAATTAACTCGGCTTCGTCGTTGCGCTCAAAGCCGGTGCGCGGCACGACGTTGAAAACTCCGTAGGTGCGGTCGCCGAATTCCGCGCCATAGCTGCCGCGGTCCACTTCCAGATAATCAATGTCTTTGGGATCAAATTGCGGTCCGACGTTCGCGGCGATATTCGTGTTGGGAACAGGAACGCCGTCCACAAGCCACGTTGTTTGATGGCCACCGCGAATGTGCAGCTGATCGTGGGTCATATACGCGCCGGGCACGTAATCGGTAATCATGGCCATGCTGTTCGTACGCGAAGCGCCGGGCGTGCGCTGAATCTCCTCACGATTCACGAGCGTAGTAGGCGTGGCTGAGTCGGTAGGAACGACTTCCAGCTGCGCGGAAACTTTTACGGTCTGATTCGCCGCAGCCACATTCAATGCAAAGTGCAGCCGTAGCTCGGTTCCTGAAGTAAGAACTATGTCCTGTTGCGCGGTTCCAAAATCCGGAGCGGTCACCGTAATGGAATAGTCGCCGAGCGGAACAGCCGGAAGGATGAACTCTCCACCTTCATCGCTGGCGGTGGTTTTACTCCAGTCGGAAGTTTTCGATTTGATCGTAACTTGCGCCCCATGAATCGGGCGATGTTGCGGATCGTGAATCAGACCCTGTACCGATCCAAAGATCGAAGCCGATGCAGCCAGAGCAGTCAGAAATAGGAATGACAACGCAACAGACGAAAGCAAAATCCGGGCACGCATAATTTCTCCAAAAATCCCGAGCAAATGATGGAAGCAAAAAACAGACAGAAATTTTCGGGTAAACGGCGGGAAAATTTCAGTTCCTGATTGCTATGCGAGGGGAATAGCTGGCGGAGCGCGACCGGAATGAGTTGCTGAAACCTGAAGGGAGGCTCTGGTTGTCGAAGCTGCTGCTAAAAAGCTGACCGAAGCTGGAGTAAATTGCGCGTTCGTCAGGCCACGAAATCCCGCCCAGCGTCCTGTGACCGCGCCATTGCAACCACAATGCAAACCGCAGGCTTGTGCGGAAACTTGCGGTTGTTGCGCGTTTCCTGAATGCCCTTTGCGCATGCAGCAGGCATGCGACTGCATATTCTTCGGGCAGCAACTGCCCAGCGGACTACCAGCAAGCGCCAACGCCCCGGGAGCCAAGATGCCCACGAGGAGAAGAACGATCAGAAATCGGGCCGTCGAGCGTTGCATAGGTCTGGAACTTAGAGTGGCACGTCAAGCATAGGTTACAAAGTGAGAGGTGTGCAAGCGACAGCGACCCTACACTCGCCGTCGCGGGCACAAACATATCTGGAAGCAAGACCTGTAACTACCAGACTCTGCAACTCTTAGCCGGCATCATGGGCTGACCAGATTTGCAGCTGAACGCTTTACCGAACTCCGGCATGTTCACAAGCACGCCGTTCGCGCGGAAGCGGTCTGGAGAATGCGGATCGGTTGTCGCAATCAAACGCTCCATCTCAGGACGCCACTCTGAACACCAATCCTGGGTGAACCCCAAAAATAGTTGCTGGATGGGCGTGTAGCCATCTTGCGATTTCTTATCCAGATCAATTCCGTCTTTCGCGGCCCTTGCCATATAAGCCTCGAGCGCAATGCGCAAGCCGCCATTGTCGGCAGTATTTTCGCCCAGCGTGAGTTTACCGTTCAGTTTTGTATCGCCTACGCTGAATTGCGAATATTCATTCACAATGCAGTCGGCCTTCTGGGTAAATTTGTCTCCGTCTTCTTTGGTCCACCAATCCTGCATGTTGCCATGCCCGTCAAACTCGCGTCCCTCATCGTCAAAACCATGCGTAATTTCGTGGCCCATGAAAAGTCCAATGTGCCCGTAATTTACCGCGTCCGGTGCAGACGGATCAAAGAATGGCGACTGCAACACGCCAGCTGGAAAATTGATGTCGTTCATCGTCGCGCTGTAGTAAGCATTCACGGTGGGCGGCGACATGCCCCACTCATGGCGATCCACCGGATTGCCAATCTTCGCCAGTTGGCGGTGCGATTCAAACTCTCTGCCGCGCAGATTGTTCCCGAAGGCGTCGCCGCGGACAATTTCCAGCTTGGAATAATCGCGCCACTTATCCGGATATCCCACTTTGTTGGCGATCATGCTCAGCTTTTCTTTCGCGCGTGTCTTGGTGTCGGCGCTCATCCAATCCAGCGAATCGATGTCCTGGTCCATCGCCGCTTCAACGTCATGGATCATCTGCATGGCTTTTTCTTTGCTGGATGCCGGGAACGCCTCTGCCACATACGCTTTGCCCAGAGCTTCCGGCAACACGCTGTCAGTGCTGGCTACACAGCGCTTCCAGCGGGCTTCCTGATCAGGCACACCGGTCATCTTGCGCGAATTGAAATCGAATTTTTCGTCGTCGAGCGCTTTGGGAAGCACCGTTCCCGACATCGAATCCACAAGCTGCCAGCGCAGGTAGGCCTTGATCGTGGCCAGGTCTGTGTCGTGGATGATCTGATTCAGGCCTTTGAAAAATTCCGGCTCGGCCACGTTGACCTTGGCAAAGTTGGGCGTCCCGGCCGCCGAATAAAAATTATCTAAATTGAATACAGGCACCAGGGCTTGTAGGTCCTTGGTCGGCATCATGTGGTAAATGTTGTGCGGATTGCGCTGCGAAGTTACATCCAGAGAGTTCTTTGCCAGCGCAGTTTCCAATTTCATGATGGCTGCAGCGTCGCCAGCTGCTTGTGGGTCGCTCTCTCCAATCAACTTGAGCGTGTTCGTGACGTGTTGCACATATTGCGCCCGAATTTCTTTATCTTTGTCACCATCGCGGAAGTAGTAGTCACGCTCCGGAAGACCCAGTCCTGCCTGCGACACCACGGCGATCATCTGCGTTGCGTCTTTGAAATTCTGGTCCGAGCCAAGCCCCACAAATGCATTCACATCAATCAGCGTGTAATGCCCAAGCAATTCCGGCAATTGATCTTTACTAGTTAACTTGTCGATACGATCCAGTTCTGCTTTTAGCGGATCCATGCCTTTGGCATGGATCGCGTCTTCGTCCATGCAACTCGCGTAGTAGTCGCCAAATTTTTGCGCGTTGGCATCGCGCGAAGCATCGTTTGCTGCAGCCTTATCCAGAATTCCCCGCAACACCTGTCGGTTGTATTCATCCATGTTGTAGAACTGGTCCGAATATGGAGAGTCGCTAGGGATCGGATGCTGCTTCGCCCAATTCCCGCACGCGTACTTATAGAAATCCACACATGGGTCGGTGGCCTTATCCATCAAGCCCTTATCGAGCGAGGGAACGAGCGCAAATTTTTCCGACGATTTCGCATCGGAAGACATGTTATTGGTTTGGGCGAAAACCGCAGCGGCACAGATCAAACAAAAGGCGACAACGGAGAGAGTTTTCATGCAGGCATCCATTTCTATACAAGGCAGCAGGATGAGAAGCGAGTGCAGTCATGATAACCCAGAAGAGTAATTTCTTTCCTCAGTGGGTGAATACGCAGACTGCGCACGTTAGCCGCTGGAAAAGTCTGCCGTTTATAAAATCGACCCATGATCCGACAAGGATTCCCGGATCCGGACAAAAATTCTCTAAGCTTTGGCCAGCGCGTTGATGTCTTTGACTTCCAAAATCTGTTTTGGATAGCCATTCGTCACGCAATAAATCATCGCAATTCCTACATCTTGTAATGTGCTTACCTGGTTAGGAACCAGCAGATGCAGCGGCGTATATATCCATCCAACGAAGGGGTACCAGCTTTTAAGTTTCTTCTGTCCGGAGGTGGCTCTCATGAGCCCGGGGCGGAAGCGATACACATTTTTAAAGCCGACTTTTTGCAGATCGTTTTCGGTTCGGCCTTTTACGCGCGCCCACATGGTGCGCCCTTTCCCCGAACTGTCGGTATGCGCCCCCGAAACATAAATGAAAACCATCTGCAGGTTCAGGCTCGCCAGCGCCTGGGCGAAATGCAAAGTCGCGTCGTGCGTAATGCGAGTGTAGTCCGCCTCGCTCATGCCCACCGAACTGACTCCTGCACAGAAGAAGCAGGCATCGTATCCCGCCAGTTGGGCAGTGACTTCATCCAGTTTCATGAAATCGGAGACAATGCATTCCTTCAGCTTAGGATGGCTCGAGCCATAAGGCTTGCGGCTCACAAGCAGCACTTGCTCAATCGCCGGATGCTCCAGGCACTCCATCATGACGCCTTCTCCGACCATGCCAGTCGCGCCGGTAATAATGACCTTCAGTCTTGCGGTGTCTGTACTCATGGGAAACTCAGTCCGATCTTAACTGATCCCGAAACCATTCGCTTCACGCATGGCAAACTGTCAGCGAAGCCCCGCTAACTTCATGAATTTTCAGCGCCGCCCCTACCATTTATTCCCCAGTTGAGCCATTAAAAGGCCTGTGATAGCATCCTTCCCCTGAGTTAGAGGCGAAGGAGTTACGCCGTCTAAATCACCCCTCCTGCCTCTGCCCCGAGGAGTGTATTCAATGAAAATCTACGAAGGTGCAAACGTCAGGAATGTGGCGGTGGTCGGGCATGGGCATGCGGGAAAAACATCCCTGGTTTCGGCGATGCTTTACACCGCAGGAGCCACGCAGCAAATGGGACGCGTGGACGCCGGCTCGACCATAACGGATTACGACGAAGAAGAAGTAGCCCGCAAAATGTCCCTAACCACCAGCCTTGCCTGCGTGGAGTGGGACAAAACTAAAATCAATTTTCTGGATACTCCCGGCTTCAGCATGTTCGTGCATGAAGCCAAAATGGTTCTGCCTGTCGTGGACGCGGCCATTGTTGTGGTGGACGGCGTTGCCGGCGTGGAAGTCGTCACACAACGCGTTTGGAATTATTGCGAGGAGTACAACACGCCACGTCTGATCGTCGCCAGCCGGATGGACCGCGACCGCGCCGACGCGAACCGCGTGCTGGAATCGGTGACCAATGCATTTGGACGGAATGTGATTCCCATCGAGCTCCCCATCGGCAGCGAAAAGAATTTGAGCGGCGTCATTGATCTTGTGCGCATGAAGGCCTACAGCTACGAGCTGGGTGGAAACGGAAAAGGGAAAGAAATTGAAATTCCGGCTGACCTGAAAGAAAAAGCGCAGGAAGCGCACGAGCGTTTGGTGGAATTGATCGCCGAAGGCAACGACGCGCTGATGGAAGAATTTTTTGAGAAGGGAACTTTACCGGAAGAAGACCTGGTTCCGGCTCTGCACAACGCCATCCGCGAAGATAAAATTTTCCCGGTCATTTTCAGTTCAGGCCTCGGAAATATTGGCGCGGACCGCGTCATGGATTTCATCGTTGATTACACTCCAGCGCCTTCGGAACATGAATGGGTGCAGGGCGAAGCCTCGGCTTCTGGAAACGGGGATACGCCGCGCCGTCATGAAACCGACGTGGAGCCGGTTTCGCTGTACGTGTTCAAGACGGTTTCCGATCCTTTTGCCGGACGCATCTCTTACTTCAAAGTTTTCTCCGGCATCGTAAAGAACGATGCGACGGTGCAGAACTTCTCCCACAATACCCAGGAAAAATTCGCGCATATTTCCGTGATGCAGGGCAAAAACCCCGTGGCCATCAATGAACTGCATGCTGGAGACATTGGCGCGGTAGCGAAGTTAAAAGACACGCTCACCGGAGACACTCTCGGCGACAAATCGGCGCCGATCCAATATCCGAAAGTAAAGCTGCCAGAGCCGGCAATCACCTTCGCGATCGAACCTAAATCCCGCTCGGATGAAGACAAACTTGGGCCGGGTATCCACAAGTTGATGGAGGAAGATGCCATGCTGCGCTTCTTCCGCGATCCCCAGACCAACGAATTTCTAATTGCGGGCACCGGCCAGCAGCACATTGAAGTGGTGGTAGCGAAAATGAAGAAGCGTTACCACACAGAAGTCATTTTGAAAGCGCCCAAAGTACCCTACCGCGAGACGATCCGGGGCAAAGCCGACGTGCAGGGACGGCATAAAAAGCAGACTGGCGGACATGGACAATACGGCGATTGCAAAATCAAAATGGAACCGCTGCCGCGCGGCGGTAACTTTGAGTTTGTGAACGACATCTTTGGCGGCGCCGTTCCGAAGAACTATATTCCGCCCATTGAGAAAGGAATTAAAGATGCCGCCGCACGTGGATATCTCGCGGGATATCCGGTCGTGGATTTCAGGGTCGTTTTATACGACGGCTCTTATCACGACGTGGACTCAAACGATATGTCGTTTCAGATGGCGGGCCGCATTGCCTTCCGAAAAGCCATGGAAACTGCCAAGCCGACTCTGCTCGAACCCGTTATGGCGGCAGAAATTACTGTCCCCGACGAATTTGCGGGCTCGATTATGGGCGACCTAAACAGCCGACGCGGGCGCATTCAGGGCATGGACAACAAATCCGGCAATACAGTTGTAAAGGCCGAAGTCCCCATGGCTGAGATGTTGACTTACGGCGTTGACCTGACCGCAATGACCCAGGGCCGCGGCAGCTTCAATATGGAGATGCACCACTACGACGTCGTCCCAACGCAGTTGCAGGATAAGATTATTGAGAAATACAGAGCAGAACGCGGTGAAGTTACGGATGATGTAGCGTAGAAGTCATCCAAAATGTAAGGACCCATATTGAAAAAGAAGGCTAGTCCTGCGCCTGCAGGATCTCCGGCAAAACAGCTTGCTTCTTTTATCGCGAAGTTTGACCCGGCGGTGGCCAAACTCATCCGCGCAGCCCGTCAGACATTGCGCAAGCGATTTCCTACCGCGCTGGAACTGGTTTACGACAACTACAATTTTCTGGCTATCGGATATTGCAGTAGCCAGCGAACTTCAGACTGCATCGTTTCGCTCGCGGCATATGCAAATGGCTTAAACCTGTTCTTCTATTACGGGGCGCAATTATCCGATCCGCACAAGATTTTGCAGGGTGGCGGAAGCAAGTTCGCTTTATTCGTGTGGAAACCGCGGCAATGCTAACCAAGCCGCCGGTCGAAGCATTATTCAAACAAGCAATCGCCAATGCGAAAAGCGCGTTGCCGGAAGACGAACCGGGGCGAACCGTTATTAAATCTATTTCTGCGAAGCAACGGCCTCGTAGGCTGGAGAAATAATCCTGAACTTTAAATCTGCCCGTTCGCTTCAGCGATCTCATGGAGCGCGCTCATCGCGGCGCGCAACGGTACGGCGACATGCACAACATCATCCGCATCGTTCACATCCACAATTACCGATCCGCCTTTTTTCGTGACCAGCACATGTTCCTCGGGATCGATTACTTCCACGAGCACGCCATCCGGACACTCTTCTAACGCCGGCAGAGCTGCGTCAATGATCGGCATGTAAGGACGCAACTGCTCCGAGGCTTTCGCCAGATGATGATTGGGAACAAATTCCAATACAGCCGGAACAAGCGCGGCGGGCGCGATGATGGAAATGTTCGTCCCGCCCGGCTGTTTCTCGTGTACCATCACGCTAAGAAAGCCTTCGCTGCAAAGCATAGCCCCGCCCACAACGGCCGTTCCCATCAATCCGAGCCCTAATTTGGCAAGTATGATCATACGTTTCTCCTGTAACCCCTCGCCTATTCCGCGGAACTATTCGAATCCACCCAGATGCGGACGTTTTCATCTTTTCCAGAGACACTGACCAGGGTCACGTCTCCAGCTTCTTCCAATGCTTTGATTCCAGCCTCAACGTTCAGCTGATTTTCATCGTCGATATTCGAAGCCAGCGCCAGCGCGACCGTCCAGGGAACCGTGACATCCACATTTTCCTTGCTGTTTTTATCTTTCACGTGCACAACGAGCTGGTTGTGCTCTTTCGCGACCCGCACGTCGCTATCGTTCTCCTGCACAGTCACAAATTCGCCTTCCGGCGCAGTCTTTAAAGCATCGAGTATCTGCTTCAGATTTACGCCGTTGGCATTGATGTGCCCTAGCTGCACTTTACCTTTATGCAACTGATTGTGATCGATGGCGGGAAGGACGGCTTCCGCCAGAGAAAGCGGGACATTGACGCGTACCAATTCATGGGTAACCGGATTATTGACCCGTACGTGCAGGTAGCGTTGCGTTGTAACGGCAAAAGCGATGGTTCCGGTCAAAAGCACTGCGAAAAGCGGTACAGCATATTTCCAGGTTTTCATGGTGCAATCCTTTCACCGGATCGCGATCAGGGTGTCCGGTTACGGAGGGCAGGCCTCCGGTCGTCCTGTCAGACTTACGCAAGGGGTGGAAAGAAAGTTCCGTGATTTTATGGCTGCCTGCGGTATGCCTTCCTTTGCCATATCGCCTCCAAGCTTGGCTAGCTGCAATTTAAGTTATTTATATTCTTATGTTTAAAGCGAAGCAGCGACTTTTACGGGAATTCTCGAAATTATTGCTGTAATTCGTTTTTCAGCTTAATATCCGCACAGTGGCTACCCTCAAGAACACACCCGACTTATCCGATCAGCGTGAGCGCCTGGTTTCGGCCGCTCCGGTGGAAGACGATTCGTCGTTTGAATTAAAACTGCGCCCCCAGAGGCTTGGAGAATTCATTGGACAGGCGAAAGTGAAGGAAAATCTCGCTGTCGCCATTGAGGCAGCCAAGTCGCGCGGTGAAGCGCTCGACCATGTCTTGTTATACGGACCTCCGGGACTTGGGAAGACCACCCTGGCCTCGATCATCGCCAACGAATTGGGGGCCTATTTCCAACCAACCGCGGCGCCGTTGTTGCAAATTAAAGGCGACCTCACTGCTATCCTGACCAACATCCGCGATAAGCAAGTGCTTTTCATTGATGAAGTGCACCGCATGCAGCCGGCGCTGGAAGAGATCATGTACCCGGCGCTCGAAGACTACAAACTCGACATTCTCATCGGACAAGGTCCGGCCGCGCGCACCCACACTTTGGACATCAAGCCATTTACGTTTATCGGCGCGACCACTCGAGCTGGCTTGGTTTCTGCTCCGCTTCGCTCACGCTTTGGACTGGTGCTGCGCCTGGAGTTTTACACGCATGAAGATCTGCGGGTGATCGTGGAACGCTCAGCGGAAATTTTAGGAGTGGAAATCGATCGCGCAGGTTCCATGGAACTTGCCAGCCGCTCCCGTGGAACTCCGCGCATTGCGAACCGCCTATTGCGACGCGTTCGGGATTACGCGCAAGTTCGCGGCGCAGGCAAAATTGATTTGCCCACCGCACAAGCTGCACTAAAAATGCTGGAAGTGGACCAATACGGATTCGACGAAGTTGACCGTAAGCTGCTTCTCACAATTATTGAGAAGTATCAGGGTGGCCCCGTGGGAGTGGGCGCCCTCGCCGCTTCTCTTGCAGAAGAACCGGACGCCATTGAAGAAATTTACGAACCCTTCCTCATTCAAATCGGATTTCTCAATCGCACGCCTCGCGGCCGCGTCGCCACGCAACTCGCTTACGAACACTTCGGCATCACCCCAACTCGCCGGCAAAGCTCACTATTTAGTTAAGTAAAAAACCTCACCTCGTTACTTTTTCCGTAACAAATCCGTAACAAAACAGATTTTTTCTGTTTGATTGTGGCCATTGTTGTATTCTCCATCAACCCTGTTGGGGGCAGGGAATCCCATAGGTGTGACCCTGTGCCTAGGTATTCCATACTTTTACTGACAATCTTGTGTTTCCTCAACACCCGGGGCTGGTGTCGGAACAACGTCATCGAAACACCTCGCAATGCCTCTCCCTCAGCCGTATTGGTCATCCCTCATCTGGATCATGCTCCACAGCTGGAAGACTTTTTAAGCATGCAGCCGCAAAGTGAAACCGCCTTGCAGATGACGCCTGTCACCGGATTCGTGCAGCGTGATCCTCACGATGGCCTGCCTGTATCCGAGCCCACGACAGCTTACCTTGGATACGATAAGAAAAATCTTTATGCTGTGTTCGTCTGCTTCGACGATCCGAAGAAAGTCCGCGCACGACTCTCGCGCCGCGAAGATATTTACGACGACGACCAAGTGGAGATCATCCTCGACACGTTTCACGACCACCGTCGCGCTTATATGTTCCAGAGCACGCCGCTCGGTGTGCAGTGGGACGCGATGTGGACAGAGCAGCCCTTCGACGAAACCAGCGGAAACATTGACACGTCATTCGATACAGTCTGGAATTCGCGTGGACAAGTTACGCCGAAAGGTTACGTGGTGATGATCTCGGTTCCCTTCCGCAGCCTGCGTTTTCCGAATACCGAAAAACAGACCTGGGGAATCATTCTCTATCGCGGAATCACACGAAAGGGCGAGGACGCCTTTTGGCCGCACGTTTCGCTCGCGGAAGACGGCCGCTTGAAACGTTCCGCCACCCTCGAAGGTTTGCAAGGGATTTCTCCAGGAGAAAACGTCCAGCTGATTCCTTACACCATGCTGCGTTCGTTCCGCGCATTGGATGATCGCGATCCTTTGAATCCGCATTTTTCGGAACCCGCGCTTGCCGGGCAGATCGGCATGGATGGAAAGTTCATCCTTCACAATGACTTCGTGTTAGATGTCACCGCCAACCCCGATTTCAGCCAGGTGGAAACGGACGATCCGCAGATTACAGAAAACCAGCGTTTTGCTGTGTATTTTCCGGAGAAGCGTCCATTTTTCCAGGAGAATGCCGACTTCTTCCGGACCCCAATTGATTTGTTTTTTACGCGTAATATCCAGGACCCTTCGGGAGGAATCCGTTTGACAGGAAAAACCGGGCCTTATTCGGTGGGAATCTTGTCGAGCGACGATCGCGCACCGGGATTAAGCGTCGTACCGAACGATCCGCTCGCGGGTTCCCGTTCTTATTTCACCATCGCGCGGGTGAAGCTTGACATCCTTCAGCAATCTTCGGTCGGATTGATTTACACCGATCGCGAATATCCAATCAACGGCGAGTTCAACCGCATCGGCGGAATTGACAGCCATTTGAAATTTAGTCCCACGTGGACGGGAAATTTTCAGGCAGTTGTAAGCTCCACTCGTAATTTCAATGGCAGTTATCAGGCTGGCCCCGCATACAAAGCAGAGCTTCAGCGAAACGGAAGTCATTTTATTTATGACGGAATTTATAACGACATAAGCCCTGGGTTCATTAGCGAGCCGGGATTCGTAAATCGCGTGGACCTGCGCGAAAGCAAAAACACTTTGCAATATCTATTCCGCCCGACCCATAGTTGGTTGACCGCGTGGGGACCGGGAGTTGAGGCGCGATGGGCGTGGGCGCACGACAATTTGCGATTGGATACGCAGTATGAGCCCGTGTTTCTTTTGGAAATGCGGGCCCAGAGTTACATCTATTTTTTCCCTTATAACGAAATGCGCGAGCGGCTACGGCCTAAAGATGCTCCGACTCTGCTTTTTAACCAGGATTTCCATGAACACAACAGCGGTGTGGAATTTTCCAATAATTTTTATAGAAGAGTCTCTGTTGGCGCGAGCTACTTTTGGGGTGACGGGTTAAACATCGTTACACCGTCAGACGTTGCACCCATGCTGGCCAGCACGGACACTGGCAGCGGAACTCTGACCATCCGCCCTATTAAGCCGCTTAAGATCGATAACACCTATCTGCTGGAACGATTGCGAAATCGCGAGACAGGCGAGTCCGTCTTCAACAATCACATTCTTCAGTCGAAATGGAACTGGCAATTCACCCGCGATCTGTCACTACGCGCCATCATGCAGTACGATGCAACGCTGGCGAATCCGATCAACACCTCGCTGCAAGGAACGAAGCAATTTAACGCCGACTTCCTGGTCACATATCTCGTCCATCCCCGAACAGCGGTTTATATTGGCTACAACAGTGACCTGCAAAATCTGGATCGCGGATTGGTTGTCGATCCCGCGACTGGTCTCATCAATCGCACGCCGTTTGGCTATATCAACGACGGGCGACAATTCTTCGTAAAGATTTCCTATTTATTTCAGCGTTGATTCCTCATCCTTTTCTCTTCACGGACCATCCCTTGCGGCTACAATGTGTGCACATGATCGCGCATCTGCGGGGAAAGTTACTGTCGAAAAAGCCGAACCAGGCAATTGTGGAAGTCGGCGGCGTGGGATATGACGTCATCATCAGTGTTTCCTCCTTCGCCGATCTGCCTGCCGCAGGGAACGAGGTTACATTTCACATTCACACCCACGTGCGTGAAGACGTAATCGCTCTCTACGGATTTCTGCGCCTCACCGAAAAACATCTTTTTGAAAAGTTGATCACCGTTAGTGGAATCGGCCCGAAGCTGGCCATTACGATTCTCAGTGGAATGGGCGCTGACGCAATGGTTTCTTCTATCCGGGGCAATGACATCGTGCGGTTGACGCGCATTCCTGGCATCGGTAAAAAAACTGCCGAGCGCATGGTGCTCGAGCTGCGTGATAAATTGCCGCAGCCCACAGCAGAGACACCCGACACTTTGCCCATTGTGAGCGGCGTAGCAGAAGATGTAATCTCTGCCCTCGTCAATCTCGGCTACCAGCGCGCCATTGCGGAAAAGGCGCTCTCCAGCATTCCAATAAATGAAAAGCCGGAAGCGTTTGAAGCAATGTTCCGCGAAGCCTTAGCTGCGCTGGCGCGCTAGCCTTAAGTAATTACAGGAACTCCCTACAGACGTTACAGCCTGCGGGGTATCGCGCGACTTTTATATTTTTTATACCTTGGTATAGGTGTAAGTAAAAGCCGTAGGAGTTCCGGTGGTTCCTGAAGATCGCATTAAAACTTTGTGTGACCAAATTTCTGTGGAAAAAGATTCCGCCAAGTTGCAGGAATTGTTGTGTGAACTCAAAGTATCGTTGCGGGAATATACCCTGAAACTTCAGGACATGATGGTGTTTCATCTGCGCCATGGATCAAAATATAAAGATGGGAAACCCCGTGCGCAGAAAGAACGGGAAAAGGACATCGCGTAAGAACTAAAGGCGGGAATTCAGACTCACAATTACTTTCACGCTTGTCCCGGTTCCGGGACTCGATTGCAATTCAAACCGTCCCCCTAATTCCTGTACGCGTTCGCGCATTCCCGCAAGGCCCACTCCGCTTGTCGCGTGTTCCTGAAAACGCGTCAGGACTGCCTCAGGAATTCCAACCCCTTCATCTTTTACCGTAAGCATTGCCTCGCCCTTGCTCACGACAAAAATAACTTTCGCTTGCGTGCATTTTGCATAACGATGAATATTCGTCAGGCTCTCCTGGAGCACGCGAAACAGGACAGACTCGATGGGCTTGAGCATCTGCGCATCACAGTCAGCGACGTCAGTTTCAATCCGGATGCCGCTGCGTTGCGCGAAGCCGTCTACAAACCATTTCGCCGCTGCGGAAAATCCCGCAACTTCTAACAATGGAGGATGCAACAGATAAGAAATGGTGCGCGTTTCGGACAGCGCCTGCTCCAACAAGCGCACACTGTCGGAAGCACGTAGATCATCCGGATGATCGCGCGCCACTCTCTCCATGCTCATCTTGGTCGCGGCCAGCTGTTGCCCAAGACCATCATGCAGTTCGCGGGAAAACCTGCGCCGCTCTTCATCCTGAATGTCCATCAATCGCCGGCTCAGGCCGCGCGACGCCTGTTCTGCCTGTTCTCTCGCAGTGAGTTCACCGCTTAGCAAACGATAATGCACAACGAGCATGGCCACGGCAGCGAGGAGTGTCAGCGCCAGAATACTCAGCGTGATCGCGAGGTCTCCGCTCAGTTCGTGCTCGCGAATTGCAAGGAGTTTGTCTTGTTGCTCGCGGATTTTTGCAGTGATGTCTGTCGTCTGTGACAACAACGGCACCGATTGCAGATTTAATTGGTCCTGGCCGTGGTCGTCTTCCGGATGTGCCTGCTTCAAGGCTACGGCTTTCTTCGCGAGATCCACCCGATGCTGCGTGAGCGTATTCAAACGGTTCCACAGCTGAATTGAGGTTGGATCCCCACCGGCCAACACTCGCAGTTTTTCCATACGTGGTCCAACATCGTCGAGTGACGCGTTGAACTCGTTCAGGAATTCCGGCTTGCCCGTGTTTACGTAACCCATCCTCGCCCGGCCGAAGCGCACCGTGGCGAATTCCAATTCGCCAATAGCGGCTTGTGCTTCGCGGCTGCGCGAAACCCACTCCTGTGTTTTCAAAAGCTGATTAATCGAGATATATGCAGCGATGCCGCCAAAGAAGAGCAGTATTAATGCGGAGATAAACGCTGCCTGGGCCTTCTTGCGCGGTAACATTCCTGTTCATTATGCGTGAGAATGGCAAACGAACTCAAATGCACAAAACTTTTTAACGGACATGAAAATGCGTGCCGCTTACATCATGCCCGCTAAAACTCCCCGCATGTAAGCAAAACTACTTATCACTCCCGGCATCGGATCGTCAGGATGGACTTCATATTCCAAATCCACGAAACCTCGGTATTCGATGGCATGAAGCGCCTCAAAGATTTTGCGCACCGGCATGATCCCGTCGCCAACGGCAACCTGGCTTTCTTTGTCTTGGAAATTGGTCAGGTCTTTTATATGAATATTGAAGAGCCTCGGTCCGGCTGCGTGAATGGCTTGCACGACATCCGTGCCCGCACGAGCAGTATGTCCAAGATCGATACAACAGCCGATGCGCGAATCCATATTCTTTACGGCTTTGAGAACATCAAGGGGGGAAGGCCATAATTTATCTTCCGGCCCGTGGTTATGGATGGCGATGCGGATGTCATATTCCTTCACGAACTTTTCGATACGCGGCAAATTTTCCAGCGTTGGATCGCCCGCTACAATCACTTTGATTCCGGCCCGCTTGCAGTACTCAAATTTTGCGCGAATGTCGTCATCTTCGTCTTTCGGGAAATAGATGGCTCCTGCGGCATGCAGTTTGATTCCCGCCGCGGCATAGTCCGCCAGCGCCACGGATTCTTGCTGCGGGTCCATGGGCAAATGATCTTTGGCATCTTTTGCGTTTAGATCGGTGATGTTCAGCTGCTTCATGAAGCCGATCATTTGCATTCGCGTGAAGTTACGAAATGTATAGCTGGCAAGACCAAGACGAATTGCCTGAGCTTCTGCATGATCTTCTTTCCCTTTTCCAGTCTTTCCGGCGAAAGAAAATGCAGTTTGCGGAATGGCAAGCGTGCCTGCGCCCAATGCTGCGGAGCGCACGAAATCCCGACGGGAAAACTTCCAACCTTTAGACATGCGGCTCCCATCCTTTTTCGTATTCGCGTCCCCAAAGCTTCATCGCTTCCGCATCGCCTTGAATTTTGCCGTCCTTCGGGTCGAGATGCAACTCGCGATTTACCTCCCACGCCACGTTGGAAAGTTGCAGCATGGTCACGGCAACGTTGCCAACGGCAATCGGCGCATTGAGCTTTTCACCTTTTTGAATTCCTGCGATAAAGTTGGCGAAGTGGGCGTCTGTCATGGAGTCGCGTCCCAGCAAATCAGCCGAAGAAGTCGTGCCGCCTGTTTTAAATTCGCTCGTCTTGTTTCCCTTGAGGTCATAAATTTCATAGCCGTCTCGATCCACCAGTACGGTGCCATCCGTTCCCATGATGGTGGACCCGCGGTCACGCCCGTAATACTTCATTCCCTGGCAGCTCTTGCTTTCCCAGGTAATCATCTTGTCTTCGTACTCGTAGCTTGTGACCAGCGTGTCATAAAACTGCCAATCATCGTGGAAGGCATATCTGCCCCCCGACGAACTGATCCGCTTGGGATAATCCACTCCCAGCGCCCAACGGCAAACATCTACTTCGTGGGTCCCGTTGTTTAAGGTTTCGCCAGTGCCGTAAATTTTGAACCAGTGCCAGTTATAGGGTTGGATGTTGTCTTTGTAAGGACGCCGCGGCGCGGGCCCCTGCCACAAATCCCAATCCAGTTGCGGCGGAACGGGAACTTCCTTGCCCACGCCAATGGATTTCCGCAGGTTGCTATACCAGCATTTTGCGAAGTAGGGCCGCCCGATGATGCCGGAGTGAATTTTCTTTACCACTTCTATGGTGTGCGGGGATGAGCGTTGCTGCGTTCCCATCTGCACCAGCTTTCCATATTTCTGCTGCGCTTCCACCAGCATCGCGCCTTCCGCAGGATTATGGCTGCATGGCTTTTCTACGTAAACATGCTTACCGGCCTGCAATCCGGCAAGGGCTATTGGAGTGTGCCAGTGATCGGGCGTCGCGATGGTGATGGCATCAATTTCTTTCAGCTGAAGAATTCTGCGAAAGTCCGTATCTGTTGCAGGCGCTTCGCCCATCTCATGCTGCGCCGTGTCGGCAAATTTCTTGAGAATATTTTTCTCGACGTCGCAAACATGCGAGATGCGCGCCGCACTCCTATTGGCCTTGAGGCTGGAAAGATGCGCATACGCTCGCCCATTTAATCCAATCACGGCAAAATTCAGGCGATCGTTCGCGCCTAGAATCTGACCGTAACTCTTCGCCGTGATCGCTAATCCTGCAGTGCCGATTGCCAATGTGTCCAGAAAATCTCGTCGTGTGATCATTTTCAATTTCCTTGAGATCGGTTCTTAAACTCTAAAATTAAACTCTGTCATTTCGAGCGAAGCAAATGCATTTTGCGAGTCGAGAAACCTTGCGTCGGCCGCATCGAATCAATTTATTAGCAACTGATGCCCGCAGTCGTTAGCGCCTTCTTCAACCCATCCTTGCTGATTCGCGTAGAAGCTTCTGGCGTGCCTGCACCTCGCCAGTGCGTTTCCAAACTTAATCCGTAATGGAAGCCGTCGTGTTTCAGGGCTTTCAACTGACCAACCCAATTCACAACGCCACCGCCGACCGGAGCCCAATCATATTTGTGGTCGGCTTTGGGTACAACGTCTTTGCAGTGGCAATGGCCGATGCGATTTTTGGGAAGCATCGCATATCCCACTTCGTACGATGTGCTTTGCAGCGCCGCTGCATTGCCCGGATCCCAGTTCAACATGAAGTTTTTGTCAGGGATGGCCTTTAGTACGGCTGCCGATTCTTCTCCGGTTGCTGTATTGCACGACATTTCATTTTCCAGAAGAAGAATCAGGTTCTCTTTCGCGCAGCGCTGGGCGGCTTGCCGCAATTTCTGATTGATGGCGTCGCGATATGGCTTCTGGTCGTCCAACCGCCAGAAGTCAAAGCAGCGAATTCGATCTGTGTTGAACGCCTTCGCAAGTTCAATGCAGCGTTCCAGCAATTTGTCCTGCGCGTGGGCATCGAAATCCGCGCGGAATTGATCGCGCTTCTCGCTCTGCGAAGACCGCGGAGCGCCGGGCCAATCCGTTTTGAACAGCGGGCTGGCAATGTCGGTGACCCGCAGCTTGTGGTCCGTAAGAATCTTTTTAGCTTCGTCGATCTGTTTTGCACTGAGGTCCGTTAAGTTTTTGTCCCACATGGACCGCAGTTCGATCCAGCGGAGCCCGAAATCATGCGAGACGATCTGACAAGCCTTTTCAAAATCCTGCGTGATTTCATCGTTGATAACGGCGAGACGAAACGGACATTGATCCGTAGCCCCCATCGCCATCGCGTTAGAAGATGTGCTGCTTAGTAAGGGCCCTGCGAATCCCGCGAGCCCCAACCCTTTCAGCATTTCCCGCCGCGTAAATTTTCCCATTGCCATATTTCCATCACCCGGCCTGTTTTCTTATTTTCTTGCAACTATTTCAGATGCGGTTTTTAGACTCTGCTTTTCCGCGTGCAAGGATAAAAACTCGCGCTCCTGAAAGCAACGAATATTTCTGGCGGGAACGCGTGCGAATTATTTCCCAATGCAGAATTTGCTGAAGATCAGGTTGAGAATATCGTCTGTGGTGGTGGCGCCCGTGATTTCATCGAGCGGCCGCAGCGAATTGTAGAGATCAAGCAGAAGCATTTCGTGCGGGATTTGGTTGCGAACTGCGGTTTGCGCCGCTTCCAGAGCGTGGAGAGAATTTTCCACTAACGATTTGTGTCGCGCGCTGGTAAGGAACCCGGATTCGGCTTGTATCCCGGCGTCTCCTGTTACATGGCCCAAAATTTCCTGGCGTAATTGTGCGATGCCGTCGCCCGTAAGCGCGGAGGTTCGCACCGTGTGAACTGTGTGGTGTGAAAGCTCTGCATTTTTCGCAGAGCCGTCAAGGTCCGCTTTATTTTGAACGACAATCGCGGAACGCTGCGCCGCCTGCGCCATGAGATCCTTGTCTTCCTGGGAAGTCTCCTGCGAAGCATCGAGAACAATCAAAATCAAATCTGCGTCCGCCAAAGCTTCCAGCGATTTTTTGATTCCTATACTTTCCGCTTCGTCGAGCGCATGCCTGATTCCCGCAGTATCCACAAGTTTCACAGGAATTCCACCGATGGAAACTGTTTCCGTCACAAGATCGCGGGTTGTGCCCGGAGTCGCAGTCACGATGGCGCGTTCGCGCTCAACGAGCCGGTTAAACAAACTCGACTTACCAACATTGGGACGTCCGACGATGGCCAGCGTCAACCCTTCATGCACAATTTTTCCGTAGGCAAAGGAATTGGCGAGTTCCTGCAATGGCTGGCGCACATCGGCGATACGCCGCAAAATCTGCTCCCCAGGCAAAACAGAAATGTCATCTTCCGCAAAATCGATGCCTGCTTCCAGCGTGGCGATCAACTCCACTAATTTCTGCTTAATGGGTTGCACGCGGCGGGAAAGCGCGCCATCCAATTGCTGCGCCGCGACCTTCGCCTGATACAGAGTCTGCGAATCGATCAGATCGCGAACCGCTTCCGCCTGTGTGAGATCCATACGGCCATTCAAAAAGGCCCGCATGGTGAATTCTCCAGGCTCTGCGAGTCGCGCGCCCCGCTCCAGGCACAGTTCAACAACTTGCCGCAGGATTATCGGCGAACCATGCGCGGAAATTTCAATGACGTCGTCGGTTGTATAGGAGTGCGGTTTCGCAAAATATGTGACGACGACTTCGTCGATGCGGACCGCCGTATCGTTTTCCAGGTAGCCGGGAGCGACTGCCTCTACGCGAGCGGTTGAGGGATCGATCAATTCGCCGAAAATGGCGCGTCCCGGCTCCAACGCATGTTTCAAGCGAAGCATGGGAGCGACGATGCTGCGCGCCTCCGGCCCGGCAAGGCGCACTACGCCGATGCCGCCGCGTCCCGCCGGCGTGGCAATGGCAACGATAGTGTCGTCGAGATTCACAGTTCAGAAAATTCGCTGAAAATTAGGGGCTCTGATTCGTACGCGAGCAGCTTTCCTGCACGATCTCATAAATCTGGTCCACCTTCTTGTGCAGGTGAGCGATTTCCAGTTCCGCTTTGGTATCAATCTGGAAATCAAGATCACTCTTTAACCGGTCCTTCGCAGACTGGCGGTTCTGGCTCATCATGATGACGGGCGCCTGAATCGCCGCCAGCATGGAAAGAAAAAGATTGAGCAGGATAAAAGGATAAGGATCGAATGGATGCTTTGCCAGCAGCACTGCGTTCACGATGACCCAAGCGACTAGTACAGAGGCAAAGCTGATAATAAACTTCCACGATCCACCGAACGCGGCCACTTTGTCAGCGATGCGATTTCCAAATGTAAGGCGTTCTTCTTCTTCAAGATTGGCGTTGCGGGTAACGCGCGTGCGTAATAATTCATCGGTTTTACGCAGGCGGTGCCCCATTACAGTGAGCAGATCAATCGCGGCATGGGGATGCGCTGTCACAAACTGCAATAATTCTTTGCGATCAAATTCCAGTAAATCAGAGTCTTCAGCGATTTCCGCAGTAGCCGACCTTGGGCCGCCATCCAGAAATGAAACTTCGCCGACCACATCGCCTGGCTCAAGGTCCATCACATGCACTTCTTCGCCTTCGTAGGTTTCAATCAGCACGCGAACCAGTCCGGTGCGGATTACATAAAGAGCAAGGGCGGGATCGCCGGTGCGAAAAAGTTTTTGACCAGCCTTGAACTGGCGCGGCTTAAGCAGTTTGATAAGGTCGGCGCGTTCCGCATCATCGAGCAGCGAAAAGATGGGGACCTCGGAAAGAATCGCTTCCGTGGACATGAAACCTCCTGGGCCCAAGAATTCTAGCTGAGGAAAAGGAAAAGGAATGTTAAAACGGACGGGAACTCTTGAAAATCAATCCTTTCAACCAGCGATTCCGCTAATTGATCATCCGCGGTCGGCTCTTGCCGACGACCGGTTTGTAGTCCTTGGGATATACCACGACGAATCGGCGCAGGCCCTCGCCTTCGCTTTCCGTGCGCAGGTCAGCCATGTCCCGCATGGCCAGGTGAACGATGCGGCGTTCGCGCGAAGACATGGGCGCGAAGTGATAGGGAACGCCGCTGCTGCGGACTTTTTCCGCCGCTACATCCGCCGCGGAACGAAGTTCTTCCAGGCGCATGGAGCGCTGGTTCATGCAGTCAAAAATAATCTTTTCGTGCTCGCCCGCTTGCACGCGAAGTATTTCCAACGCGATCAATTCCAATGCCCGTAAAAGCTCGCCCCCGCGCTCCAGTAACAACGTGGAGTCCGGACCAAGAAACTCGACCAGAATTTCCGGCTTTCCCCAATCGCGGTTGTCGGCCCCCGGAGGATCGACGGTGATGCGGTATTTCAGGCGCAGTCCACCCTTGCTGACGACAGCCTGCAGGAATTCATTGATCTTATTAGCGGCGGCGATTTTATCAACGATGGGCATGGGACGCTCCTGCTCTACTTATTTTTAAGTTCTTTTTTGCGGGCGCGCTTAAGAGCAATTTCGCGCATTTCCTGGCCGAGGGTGGTGCGGTTCATCACGGCCTGTTGTCCCAATGAAACCAGATTGCTTACGACGTAATACAAATTCACGCCCGCCGCGAGTTTGAAAAAGATAAAGCCCATCATCGCAGGCATCATCCAATTCATCATCCGCTGCTGGGCGGGATCCATGCCGGTCTGCGGCATGGTGCGTTGCGTGACGAACATGCTCAGGACTAGAAGGACCGGTAGCGCGTAATGAGGATCCGCCGCGGAAAGATCTGGAATCCAAAGCCAATGCGCGTGGCGCAGATCAATCACGATCTCGAGCATCCGGTAATACGGCCAGATCAGGATGATCGGGATCAGCATGGGCAGGCAGCCGCCGAGAGGATTTACATCTTCCTTCTTGTAAAGATCGGCGATCTCTTTATTCATGTCCGCTTTTCGCGGATCGCGCATGCTGTACTTCTTGTACTTCTCCTGGATCGCTTTGATTTGCGGCGCTGCCTTCTGCATCTTGAGCGCGGACCTCATCTGCTTCACGCGCAAGGGCAGCATGGCAATGGTAATAATCAAAGTCTGGATAACAATGGCCCATCCCCAGTTCGGGATCCAATGCTGGTAGGTCCAGCGGAGCCATATAAACAAAGGCTTGGCAATCGCGCCCCAGAAGCCAAAATTAATAAGATTTCCGAGATCTTTATCGCCAGTTGAAATCGTTGGGACAGGAACCGATTCGACCACACTCAGCGATTTCGGCCCTACAAATAAACGTTCATGCGTCGGCCCGGATGTATTGCCAACCGCCGCCCCAAGAACATCCACGGCCTGAGTGTCACCGGGTTTCTGCGGATCTTTAGGGACGTCAAGAGAATTGCGCAGAGTAACAAAGCTGACCGCCTGCGGATCTTCGGGAATAAATGCCGCGCCGAAGTAAGTGTCCCCAACTCCCGCCCAGTTTAAAGGCCCACGCATGGTAGTGCCGCCGACGACTTTCTTGGCTACGATGTGATCGGTCGTGGCGTTTGACTGATATTCCACCTGCCCGGTGGTGTAAAACGGAATGGTGTTTTGGTCGCCCAGACCCGCGGGCCATGCAGGAAATGCATCCACGTGATTTCCGTTGGAAGTCACTTCGCTTTCAATGTGGATGATGTAATCCGAACCAAACTTAAATGTCTTTTTAACAGTAATGCCCTGGCCGGAGTATTCGAAGCTCAGTTGCGCCGGAGCATGTAAAGTTCCGGTGGCGGAAGCGACGTACAGTTGTGAACTCAGCGTATTACGAAGATTCGCGTCGTAAGTCCACAACGAGAGCGGATATCCAAACTTTGGGCTGGCAACGGAATTCACCAGATCCAGCGGATTGCCATGGTCGTCGTCGTACTTCTTAAGAATCCACGACTTTACCTGCCCGCCAAGGTTGGTGAAGGTAATGCGATAAAAATTATTTTCGACAACGGTTTCCGTCTCCGCTGCCGCCTGTTTGTCCGCTGACTGAGTATTTTTCGTTGGACTTGCGGCCGCAGCCTTCATCATGGCATTCGCGGGATTCGGCGCCGGCTGCGTTGCAGGTTGCGTGGCCACCGGTTGCGGCTTTGGCGCCGCAGGGACCAATTGCGGGAAATACTTCTTCATTATGGGCTGGAACGCCATAATGATGAGGAATGTAAGAACGATCGCGATTAGTATCCGTCGTTCTGTTCCGGGTTCTTGTTGAGGATTCTGATAGTCCGCCAAGCTTTACCGTTCCGTTGGCCCTAAGGTTTGTGTTGCCAACTCTGTTTCATTGCAGCAGCTTTCCACGACTGGATCATACCCGCCTGCCGAAAATGGGTGGCATCGCAACAATCGCCAAACCGCTTTCAGGCTGCCATAAGCTGCTCCGTAACGCTCCACTGCTTCCATTGCATACTCGGAGCACGTTGGAACATAGCGGCACGCTGGAGGAAACATGGGCGAAATGGCCCACTTGTATCCTCGGAGCAACCTCAGCAAGGCGGATTTAGCGATCTGCTTCATCAATTACGACCCACTGCTTTCCACACACTTGCGCTTTACCACTTCGAATGCTTTTTTCACTTCTCGCTGAATTTCCGTGAAGTCTGCTGTGAGCAATGACTTTTTGGGATTAATGACGACATCAACCGCCGGGCCCACACCTTCCCGCACCAGGCGAACTGCCTCCCGCAAACGGCGGCGCATGCGATTACGAACGACCGCGCCACCTAAAGCTTTGCTTACGGTAAAGCCGACGCGAAAATCTTGCGCTTCCTTCTGCGCCAGATAAAACACCGTCATATGCGTCGCGAAATGCCGCTTGCCCGATTTATAGACGCGTTCAAAATCTGCGTGCCGCAAAAGACGGCCGCTGCGTGGAAAAATTTTCCGGACGGTCGGTTCCATGTTTCACGATGGGAAATAACTCACCGCAGTCCCAGTTCGAGCGACTCCTGCCAAAAATGAAAAAGACGCAGGGTTATTCACGGAAGCCAGGCTTTACCGAGACGCGCTTGCGTCCCTTGGCACGACGGCGCGAGATCACGGCGCGCCCCGTCTTGGTCTTCATACGAGTGCGGAACCCGTGGACTTTGGAACGTTTACGCCGGTTCGGCTGGAATGTACGCTTGGGCATGTAAAGTAGCTACTCCTGATTCGGTCGGTAGTCGTTGAGTCAAACAAAAAGTATAAATGACCCTGAGCGGGGCGGCAAACGCGCAAATGCAGTAGGCCGATTTTCTATGCCGATTTCTCGGCGGTGAAATACTTTGCACCATACGCGCGACAGTTTATAACTTCGCTACTTGACAGAAAATCCTTTCGCGCTCTGAATCATAGAAGCGGCGTGAAAAAAATCTTTTGAGTTTCCCACATACTGAATTTTTTTGTGCTAGTATGCCGCTCTGTTCCTACTTTTTTAGATGTTCTCTTTTCGGCAGCGAACTTTTAGCGTCACGTAGTTTAGACCTGAAAAAACGCAATCATATCTGCAACAGTTGTAATTCCGGGCACTGAAAAAGCAGCGTCCCACAAGAAAATCAAATATGTCCGTTTCCATTTCAACTCTCGCCCCCAATCCGTGGATGCGCATTCTTGACGCGCTGGAAAAAAAGATCAATCGGCACTCTTACGATACCTGGCTTAAGCCAACCCGTTACAGTCACTCGAGCGGCGGAATTTTATTCATCCGCGTTCCTACTATCGAATTCCGCCATGTCGGTGACAAGTACGCGGACTTGATTCAAGAAGCGATTGATAATCTCGGGCTCGAATACCAGGACGTACAATTTGTAACTCCGGAAGATGATCCGGCAGCCACGCCGGTCCGCCATGATGGCGGATTATCCATGCAGGCCGCTGCAGGAAGTTCTGCCAGCAACGTAACTCCCATCAATCCCAGCCAGTCGCGTTTTGACTGGGACGGCGCGGCGCAACTGAATCCCCGCTATACGTTCGACGCGTTTGTCATCGGCAGCGGAAACCAATTTGCTCATGCCGCTTGCCAGGCGGTCGCGGAACGTCCTTCGAAAGCCTACAACCCCCTCTTCCTGTACGGCGGCGTAGGTATGGGTAAAACCCACCTGATGCAAGCCATCGGTCACGAGATCAAGCGACGCCAGCCACAGGCTGCGATCTGCTACGTCTCCAGCGAAAAGTTCACCAACGACATGATCAACTCGCTGCGCTACGAGAAGATGTCGAGCTTTCGCGACCGCTTCCGGGGCGTGGATGTCCTGCTCATCGACGACATCCAGTTCCTTGCCCAGAAAGAACGCACCCAGGAAGAGTTCTTCCATACGTTCAATGCCCTGCACGAATCCATGAAGCAGATCGTGATCGCCAGCGACCGTTCGCCGAAAGAGTTGGCGGAAATTGAAGACCGCTTGCGCAGCCGCTTCGAGTGGGGACTGATTGCCGACATTCAGCCGCCCGACCTGGAAACGAAAGTCGCCATCCTGCAAAAGAAGGCGGACCAGGAAAAAGTGACTCTTCCCACCGATGTTGCGCTATATATCGCTTCTAACATCCGTTCCAACGTCCGTGAATTGGAAGGCGCATTGATCCGGTTGGTCGCACACTCATCGTTGATCGGCGCTGACATCACGCTCCCTTACACGCAGCAGGTGCTGAAGAATTTTATTGATTCGCAGGCGCGCAAAGTCACCATTGAATCCATCCAGAAGGCGGCAGCGGAACAGTTCGGGCTGCGTCTGGTGGAAATTAAGGCGAAAAATAATTCCCGCGCGATTGTGTATCCGCGCCAGATTGCCATGTACCTGGCCAAACATTTGACCGAGGCTTCGCTGCCGGAAATCGGACGGCAGTTCGGCGGCAAACATCACACGACGGTATTGCATTCGGTCGATAAAATTGATGGGCTGCGTAAAACCGACAAAGATTTAAACAGGCTCCTTAATAAATTGACCGAGCAATTAGGCGGATAATTTCAGTTTTAACTGACATTTCCACGATTGGGCCTCTTCTTCCAGCCAAGCCCTTGTGGAACGGTTGTGGAAGTTGTGAAAAGTAGGGTGGCATCACGAAATGCGGAACCAAAATGACTCAAGCCTCCGCAAAGTTAAGGGTTGGTTTTCGGCAGCCAATAAGTCGAGTAAGCTAAAGGAAAGTCAACAGTTGGGAAGGTTTTCCACTTTTCCGCCTCACCTACTGTTACTACTGGTTTATTAGGTTTTGATTTTGATATAAGGAAGTATTCAAAGTCGCAGGGCCGGGGAGAAAAAGCATTATGCCGGTAGAAACTTTGGCATCAGCGGCAACAGGAACGACCACCATGGAAATCACCGTCAGCAAATTTGAATTATTGCGCGAGCTTACCGCTACACAGGGAGTAGTGGAACGCAAGACAACGATTCCCATCCTGTCGAATTATCTTTTCGAAGCTTCCGGCGACAAGTTGTCGTTGACGGCGACGGACCTCGACTTGAGCCTTCGCACTTCCTGCAACGCGAAAGTTAAAAAAGAAGGCTCCTGCACCATCCCGGCGCGAAAGTTGTATGACTACGTCAGATTGTTGCCGGATGCCGACATCACCATCAAGCTGTTGGAAAATCACTGGGTCAGCATTCGCTGCGGCCGCTCCAACACAAAGATGGTCGGCATGGCCAAGGCGAACTTTCCCAGCCTGCCAGTTTTCCCAACCGCCGGCGTGATGATGATTCCCGCGCAGGTTTTGCGGGGATTGATTGCCAAGACCGGATTCGCAATCGCCAATGAAGAATCGCGCTATACGTTAAACGGCGCCTTAATGGTGCTGAAGCCCGAATCCATCACCATGGTGGCCACTGACGGCCATCGCCTGGCCCACATTGAACGCCACGGCGAGAAGTTCGACGGGATTTCCGGCGAATTGAAAACGCTCGTCCCCAAGAAAGCCATGGACGAATTGAAGTCCTTGCTCGATTCCTCCGACGTGGAGGCCATCGAGTTCGCGAAAGACGAATCGACCCTATTCTTCCGTATTGGGCCAAGGCTGCTTACCTCGCGCCAGCTCACCGGACAATTCCCCAATTACGAAGCGGTATTGCCGAAGGACAACAGTAAGAGCATTCATCTGCACGGCGAAGACTTGGGCGCGGCCATTGCCCGCGTGGCGCAGTTTGCCGACGAGCGCTCCCGCGCCGTCCGCCTGAAGCTGGAGAAGGGCGAATTGAAGCTATCCGCTTCCTCCACGGAAACCGGCGAATCCGAAGATTCCATTGAAACTGACTACAACGGTGAATCGCTGACCATCGGCTTTAACGCCCAGTACATCATCGACTTCCTGAAGGCCACGGGCTCAGGCGATGTGAAGTTAGAGCTGAAGGACGCACAGTCCGCCGGCCAGCTTCGTCCTGCCGAAGGTGAAGACTACAACTACCGCTATATCGTTATGCCCATGAGAATCTGAGGGATAAATACACTGAACGATAACAATCTGGGGGCTGCTACCGCGCAGCCCTCAATTTTTTGCGCAAATCTATATTCCTTGAAATCTTTCCGATCGTTTTTCGACCGCCGTTAGAAGGTCTTTCTTCATTTAGAATAAAACTTAGCCGTTGAGCGTTTTTCTCACGAGGATTCATGTACGAAGTTACAGTCGAAGATTCGTTTGCTGCGGGGCACTATCTCCGAAACTACAAGGGGAAGTGCGAAAATCCGCACGGGCATAATTACAAAATTCGGGTGACGCTCGCCGGGCAGGATCTGGACAAAGCTGGATTATTGCTGGATTTCAAGGACCTGCGCGAGGTCATGAAGCACGCCATTGATCGGCTGGATCATCAGATGATCAACGACGTTGAGCCGTTTACGGTCATCAACCCTTCGGCGGAAAATCTGGCAAAATATTTTTACGACGAGACAAATACTCGTCTGCAACGCGTGACCAACGGCCGCGTGCGCGTAAAGGACGTCACCGTGTACGAAACGGATTCGACGACGGCGAAGTACAGCGAGTAATGCGGAATGCGCGACGGCGCAAATGAAATCTGTAACCCAGCCTGCTCGATGGCTGTTGCGAAAATCCTGTGCAGATTACGGAAATCTACAAGTCGATCCAGGGCGAATCCACCTTCGCAGGCCTGCCATGCGTGTTTATCCGGCTGACCGGTTGTAACCTGCGTTGCACGTGGTGCGACACGGAGTATTCCTTTTACGGCGGCAGCAAGATGACGCCAGAAGAAGTTTTCCGCAAAGTGGAGGCGCTAAGCCCAGGTGGAGGCTTAGTGGAATTTACGGGCGGCGAGCCCATGTTGCAGGAGCGCGAGGCTGTACCGCTGATGCAGCGCTTGTTGGATGCAGGTTACGATCTATTGCTGGAAACCAGCGGCGAGCGGCCGCTGGAGAATGTTCCCAAAGGGGTCGTAAAAATCGTAGATGTGAAGTGTCCGGATTCCGGCGAAGGGGATTCCTTTCGCATGGAAAATCTGGAAACCCTCCACCGCAACGATGAAGTGAAGTTCGTAATCTCCGGCCGCAGTGACTATGAATTCGCCCGCGATTTTATCGCCCAGCACGAATTGAACACAAAAGTGAATGCGGTGTTATTTTCGCCGGCATTTCGAAAAGAAGCCGAAGGCACGCGAGCGACGTCGCATTGTTTACTCGATCCGCAGCAGCTCGCAGAATGGATGCTCCAAGACCATGTGCCGGCAAGGCTTTCCTTGCAGATGCACAAGTTCATTTGGGATCCGGCGATGAAAAGCGTATAGGGAATGCAGAATTCAGAAGTGAGAATGCAGAATAAAAAATCTAAGACATTGCAGAGCGAAGATTGAAGATTTCAGATTTAGAAACTGATAATTCTGCATTCTAAATTCTTCATTCTGCATTGAACTTATGTCTCAAATTTCCAAACCTCGTGCGGTGGTTCTTCTAAGCGGTGGCATGGATTCCTGCGTCACGGCTGCCTTTGCCTGCACAAAGGGGACCACGGCGGCTGTTCATGTGAGCTACGGCCAGCGTACCGAGCAGCGCGAATTGCGAGCATTCCACGCCATCTGTGATCGCCTGAAGATTGGGCAACGCCTGGTTGTCCGCAATGAAGTGTTTCGCGCCATTGGCGGTTCGGCGCTCACTGATACCAGCATTGCGGTCCCGCAGGCCCACGACATTGGCAAAGAAATTCCGGTTACGTATGTTCCTTTCCGTAACGCGCATTTTCTGTCAGTTGCAGTGAGTTGGGCGGAGGTTCTCGGGGCAGAAAAAATCTACATCGGAGCCGTGGAGCAGGATAGTTCCGGCTATCCTGATTGCCGCCCGGCCTATTACGAAGCGTTCAACCAGGTCATCCAAAAAGGCACAAAAGAGGGGCGGATTTCCATCGCAACTCCTTTGATTGCTATGCGAAAATCACAAATTGTGCAGCTTGGCCTTGAATTAGGGGCTCCCTTGGATTTAACTTGGTCGTGCTATAGCGAGGAACAAATAGCCTGCGGCGAGTGCGACAGTTGCGTATTGCGCAGGCGCGCTTTCCATGAGGCTGGCGCGAAAGATCCGATTCATTATCGTGAAAAGACAGCTTTAAAGTAGCGAATTCCAAAGGGCTTAGAGCAACGAAACACAAATGTTGGCAATCAAACCTGTCGTGAAAGGTTTGCGGAGGCAAAAATGAAAGCGAGAATTTGGGCGGTAGCAGCGGGCGTAATTTTGCTCATGGGGATGCTGACCCCGATGTTCGCCGAAGTAGCCACGGTGCTGGGAACTTGCAAAGACGCAAACGGACAGCCCTTGGTTGGCGCGACTGTGGAACTCTCGAATACTGATAATGGTCAAAAAATTAATTTAAAGACCAACAAGAAGGGCGAATATTTTTCGCTCGGCGTGCCGATTGGCACTTACAATTACCGCCTTTTGGTCAATGGAAACGAAGTGTTCCACTTGAATAAAGTGCAGGTGAACACTTCCCAGTCTCAAGAAACCCGGACGGACATTGATTTGAAAAAAGAAGCCGAGGGTGCTGCCAAAGGCGAAGGACTGACCCCCGAGCAACAGAAAGCTTTGGCCGAAGCCAAAGCCAAGCAGGAGAAGGAAACCGGGACGGTTAAAGATTTGAACGGAAAGTTGGCGATTGCTGTCCCGGCGATTAAGAGCGGCGACTTCGATACGGCCATCACCGAATTGACCGAAGCCACGCAAATGGACGCCACACGCGACGTCGTCTGGGCAAACCTGGGCCTCGCTTATGAAGGTTCTGCGGGGAAGCAGACCGACAAAGACGAGAAAACAAAACGCTACGATGAAGCGGCCACGGATTTCCAGAAGGCGATCGATCTGAAAACCAAGTCCATGAAGCCCAATGACGAAGGCGCCAAACAAGAGGTCGGCAGCTATTACAACCATATGGCGGAGTCGTACGCCAAAAACAACAAGGTTGATGAAGCGATGAAGACGTACGACCAAGCCGTTCAGGTAGATCCGTCGCAGGCTGCGCGTTACTACTACAACGAAGGCGCTGTCTTAACCAATACCGGAAAAGTTGACGAGGCTGTCCTGGCGTTCGACAAAGCGATCGCCGCCGCTCCCAATGATCCAAACCATGCGGACGCCTACTACCAGAAGGGCGTCGATCTGCTCAACAAGGCTACTCTCGACAAGAACAACAAGCTGGTGGCCCCTGATGGTACGACGGAGGCATTTAACAAATATCTGGAGCTTCAACCCAACGGTCCGAATGCCGACAATGCAAAGCAAATGCTGGCGCAACTCGGCGCTACCATTGAAAACAATTACGGCACCAAGAAAAAGGGAGCTATTAACCTCAATAAAAAATCCCAATAATTATTGAGTTTCCTGAAATAGAGGAGCGGCCTATAAGGGCCGCTCTTTTCTTTTAGCTACAGCCCCTCACTTCAGCGGGAAAGTTGTTACCAAGGGCCATGAACTGAGCGTTCTTTCTGGAAGTTGGTATTTCCGCTACAGTAACTTTTGGCAGAACATCTCTGTAGCGGGTAGTTCGCGCACCGAGTTTCCCCGTTCAAGCCAACCAATAGCTAAAAGTATGGCCCAGGGACACGCTCCAGCGCTTATTTCGCTGCAGTCTTCGTTGGGTGGCGGCTCCGTCGCCACGCAAGCGTTGCTGTCTGCCATGCTGCGTTCCCATCGCGACGTCAGCGACCTCATCTTTTCTCCTGGCCGCCTGCCGCAAGTTGAAATTCATGGGCAATTGAACACTTTGGATATCGACGGCCTGCGGGCGCTTACCGCAGACGATACCCGCCGCATTGCCTCCGAGTTAATCGGCGACAACAAACAAGCCGTCACTATGCTGCGCGAGCAGGGATCATGCGACATCTCTTATGCGCTGCCGGGAGTGGCGCGCTTCCGTGTCAACATCTTTATTCAGCGGGGAAGCTGTGCGATTGTCATGCGCGTGATTCCCACCCAAGTCCCAGACTTCGACGGCCTCAAGCTGCCCCAGCACTTAAAAGAAGTTGCGAACTTGCGCGATGGCATCGTGCTCGTGACAGGGCCGCGCAACTCGGGCAAATCATCCACATTGGCTGCGTTGCTGAACTGCATTAACGAGCAGCAGACGCACCACGTGATTACCATCGAAGACCCAATCGAATTTTTGCATAATCACAAACGTGCGACCATTCACCAACGTGAGCTGCACAGCGACGCGCCGAACTTTGCGGTTGCCTTACGCGCTGCTTTACGCCAGGCGCCCAAGGTAATTCTGCTCGGCGAAATGCGGGACCGCGAAACGATGGAAATGGCCCTTGAGGCCGCGGAAACCGGCCATCTTGTACTTTCTACTTTGAATACCGTGGATGCGGTCAAAACGATTGGCCGATTTACCAGCGTATTTGCCGCAAGCGAGCACTCCTCCGTACGGGCCCGTCTTGCCAAAGTTTTGCGTTACGTGATTTCGCAGCGTTTGATTCCGCGAAAGGATGTCGAAGGCCGTATTGTGGCGGTAGAAATTCTGAAGGTGGCGCCAAGCCTGCTTGCGCTCCTCGAATGCGAAGACCCCAGCGGGCACAATTTGCTGGAAGCCATGAAGAACGGTCACACCGAGGGAATGCAGCACTTCGATGTGGAAATTGAAAAGCTGGTGCGGACCAACATCGTGGATTTGGAAACTGCGCTCACTTACGCTACGGATACGCAACAATTGCGACAGTCTTTGCAGGCCGAAGTAGCAAAGTAAGGCGCCTCGAACGTTTTCGATCATCGTTCCAACCGTGTAGGATATGTTCGAAAGCGGCAGTTCAATTCAGCTACAATTCAAACGACAGATCAATGCCGGGCAACGTCAAAGTTTTAGTGGTGGATGACAATCCGATGGTTTTGGGGATGCTGCGCACTGCGCTCACTCCTCTGGCCAACGTTGCTACTGCCAGTGATGCCGCCGATGCGCTGCTGAAAGCTGTGGACGATCTTCCCGACCTCATTGTCACCGACTATCGCATGCCCGGCATGGATGGGCGCCAACTGGTGGACCGCCTTAAGAGCCGGCCAGCGACTTCTGGGATTTCCGTTGTCATGCTGGCAAGTAAAGCCGACATCACGGACACACTTTCCCACCACGACCCGGTGGATGATTTTGTAGAGAAGCCGTTTTTCCTGAAGGAAGCTACGCAGAAAATCAAACGCGTGATCGACAAGATCGCCCTGGAAAAAATGGCCAAGACCGCGCCTTCCGATGGTGTGATCCGCGGCAATCTTTCGCAGATGAACGTGATTGATCTTGTGCAGTCGGTGGAGATGGGGCGCAAAAGCTGTTCCATGGTCTTCATCAACGAAAAAGACAAATGCGAAATCTATTTCGCGGATGGCCAGGCCACGCACGCCGTTTACGGAAAACTTACTGGTGATCAGGCGGTGTTCAAAGTTCTGCGTTGGACCAACGGAAATTTCGAAATCAATTTCGAAGGAAAAACTAAAGAACAAACTACCACGCTGAACACGCAAGGCCTGCTCATGGAAGGCTTGCGCCTGCTCGATGAATCCAAGCGCGACGAAGGCGCACCGCGCACCGAAGAAGACGATGTCCTCTTAGATACTTAATCATCAAGACACTTAATCAAGATACTTAACTCAGACGCTTAACTAAAGCTGCTGTTGTCTTGCTTCCCCAAGCGTCACCGCAACGATCATCTTTTGTTTCCCGCGATAAATCGTAATGTGCAGCGTGTCTCCAGCGCGATGGTTGTTCATGATGTGCGAAAGATCTTGTTCATCCTGGACATCCTGACCATCGATCGCGATGATCAAATCTCCGCCCAATCGTATCGGAATATTTCCCAGATAGGCCTGCTCGTTGCCACCCCGAAGGCCGGCATGGTCCGCAGGACCCCCTTGCGTCACGCGAACAATCAGTAGGCCGTAATTTGCGGGAAGTCCCATTTGTTCCGCCAGGTTCGGATCAATTGGCAAAGTGCTCACCCCCAGCGCCGGGCGACGAACGCGGCCCAGAGTGACAAGATCATTGATCACTGCCTTGGCGGTATTGATGGGGATCGCGAATCCAATGCCGGCGCTCTGGTTCACATTTTGATTGGTGAGGATCATCGTATTGATGCCGATGACTTCGCCGTGGTAATTGAGAAGCGGGCCACCTGAATTTCCGGGATTGATTGCTGCGTCGGTTTGAATGGCTTCGTCAATTTCCGGGCCGTTGGGTTCCTGCACCTGGCGGATGGAACTCACAATTCCCGTGGTCAATGTTCCGGATAAGCCAAACGGATTGCCGATGGCATAAACCTTCTGCCCGACTTCAATGTTTTTTGAATCGCCGAGGGTCGCAGGAACAAGGCCTGGCGCCTGAATTTGGATCACAGCAAGATCGTGCGAGGGATCGGTGCCAACGATCGTAGCTTTATATTTCTTGCGATTGTGCAGCGTGACTTCTAAAGTGCGGGAGTCTTCCACCACATGATAGTTGGTAAGAATGTATCCCTTTTTATCAATGATGAAGCCTGATCCCTGGCCTTCCTGGGGCACAGCTCCGTAGAAGAAATCGTAAGCCACCA
Organism: Terriglobales bacterium; assembly: GCA_036491415.1. Taxonomy (GTDB): domain Bacteria; phylum Acidobacteriota; class Terriglobia; order Terriglobales; family Acidobacteriaceae; genus JAICKN01. The sequence goes on from DASXCC010000190.1 coordinate 39,032, forward strand.
CGCGCGACGTGATATTCACCACCGCCGGAATGCTCTTGCGGTACACATCAATGTTGTTTTGTTCTTCCGCATCGTGAGGCGCGGCTCCAGATGCTTCAGTAACCTCCAGATGCGCGGGAGAACCCCAACTCGCAGTCTGCAAATTGGAATCGGAATGACGGTAAGTGCTGAAATAAAAAAATGCAGCGACAAGAAGAACAACGATAAAAGCCAGGCGTAGAAGTCTCATACGAACTCTATCTCTATAGGCGCAATATTTATCTTTTTAGTGTGCACTGAATACGGCTAATTTGCCAAGGACTGCGCCTCTCGATGCAGCTCAGCAAAAATTTCCAGGGCCCGCTCACGACTGTTTTCCAGTGTGCCGGAGTTATCGATAACGTAATCCGCAGCTTTGATTTTTTCTTCATCGGAAAGCTGGGCCGCCATACGGCGTTCGATTTCCCGCTTTGCCGCCTCTGGGCTGATGCCGTGCCGCTTGGCCATGCGTTGAATTCTTTGTTCCGCGGAGCACGTTACAACAATCAGCCGATCGAATTGATATTCGGCTTTCGCCTCCAGAATCAGCGCTGCTTCCACCATGGCGATTGCACTTGGATGATTGCGCCCAATGCCTTCCATCCAATCCTCCTGGGCCCGCAATACCGCCGGATGGACAATGCTGTTCAATTCTTGAATGCGGGGAGGATGCGCGGCATCTCCGAAAGCAAGCTGCGCGAGCTTTGGCCGGTTGATCCTTTCGTCGGCATGCAGAATTCCCCGGCCAAATGTACGCACAACTTCCGCGTAAACCGGTTTGCCGGGAAGCATCAACTCATGAGCGAGTTCGTCAGCTTTTAAGAGATATGCGCCAAGCGACACGAAGATTCCGGCGATTGCTGACTTCCCCGATGCAATGCCTCCGGTGAGGCCGACCTTCAGCAAGCAGGCCTCGAATTGCGAAGTAGGTCGTGGATCTGCATGGTCACGCCCTCAGAAGCTCCGGAACGCGACTGCCGCGGCGCAGCTTCGCGGCCCGCACAGTATTCGACATCAACATGGCGATGGTTAACGGCCCCACACCGCCCGGCACTGGCGTGATAGCCCCGGCAACTTGCGCAACTTCCGGATGAACGTCGCCCACCAGCGTTGCGCCCTTTGTGCGGAAAGTTTCTTCGCGCTTAACGTTGCCCGCATACAGGCGCTTGAACTCTTCCGGATCGGTAACTTTATTTGTGCCCACATCGATGACTGTGGCGCCGGGCTTCACAAAGTCGCGTGTCACCATTCCCGCGCGGCCAATGGCAGCTACGAGAATGTCAGCGCGCCGGCAAACCCCGGGCAGGTCGCGGGTTTTCGAGTGGCAAACGGTGACCGTCGCGTTGGCATTGATAAGAAGCATGGCGACCGGTTTGCCCACGATGTCGCTGCGACCAACCACCACCGCTTCCTGTCCGGCGATTGAAATATTGCTGCGCTTTAGAATCTCGATCATCCCTGCCGGAGTGCAAGCCACCAAACCATCACGCTGCGTGGAAAGCAGGCCCACGTTCATGGGATGAAATCCGTCCACATCTTTCGCGGGATCAACAGCCAGCAGAACTTTTTTAGAATCTACCTGCGAAGGCAGGGGCAGCTGCACAAGAATGCCGTCAATCTCATCGCGCTCATTTAAATCGTGAACCAGTGCAAGAAGTTCTTGTGTGGAGATCGTATCTGGAGGTGTGTGCTGCTCGCTGTAGATGCCCAGCTCTTCACAGCTTTTGACTTTGCCGCGAACATAAATTTCAGATGCCGGATTGTGCCCAACCAGCACCACCGCCAGCCCTGGCCGGATTCCTGCGGCAGTCATGGCTTTTACATCGATGGCAACTTCCGCCCGAATTTCACTCGCGATCTTAACGCCGTCCAAAATTCTTGCGGGCATGGGACCTCGATTCGTGAGAATGATCTCAAGCAAATTCTACCGTAAAGAATCGTTGAAAACCGCAATGCAAAAACAAAGAAATCTCCTGGATTTTCACCGGCTCTCGGGAAATCGAATAGAATTCAGGCATGATCCCCCAAGATTTATTGGAAGTTTTAGCGTGCCCGGTCTGCAAAAAAACTGTGGTCCTTCGACCGGACGGCGAAAGCGTGAAGTGCGACACATGCCATCGCGTATATTCGAGCCGCGACGGCATTTTAAATATGCTGGTAGAGGAAGCGGTCGTTGAACCTTCGTAGCTAGTCGGTGTGGTCTTTCTGTTTTTCAACAGACCAAATGTCCTGCTGAGTTTGCTCGAAGGGATATACGTGGACCATCCAGCCAAAAATCTGCGGAATGAACCTGCCTCCCGCTGCTTCGCATTTACCTCTTGAAGTGATCGAGCCTGCCAACCCAAATTTCGGATTCGTGCCTAATATCTGTTGCCCCTGACCCTTCGGAGGCAGGCACAAATTAATGTGCGCATGCCATTGCGCAATGCTCAAAGGAATGCGGCTGTCGAGTTCACTCATACTTGCGTGCTTCGGCGCCGTATACATCACGCCAATGATCTTGTAGTTGTTGTCGCCTTCTTTTTCATAAAGCAGCGAAGTCGGATGTTGCGGGTTGAAGTCGAAAATGGCTTCCATCGCGTAGCGGTAGTTGGTGAAGTGGTACTGCCGTTGCGGAACATTAGGCAAAAAGATGACGAAACCATCAGCTAAAGCTTTTTTGTAATCCTGATATTGCTCGGCGACCTTGCGTGCAGCCTCTGCCACAAGTTTCGCGCGGTCCTCATCCCCCGGCACGGGCAGGCGCATTGGCGTCATCTTCATATGCGGCCCCATGTCCATGTGTCCCTGCATGGAATTCATTGCGTGGACGGCATTGTTATCGGCGCTGGTCATAGTTTCGTGGCTATCGCTGGCTGATGCAGAGCCGGACATGTCCATGCCTTGCATGCTGTTATTGGAAGTCGCTGGAGCAGGGTTTTGCATTGGCCCCTGGGCCAGGGCGGCAAGCGTGACGAGCATGAATAAGCTGATGGCCAGAGTACGTTTCATAAGTTTCAGTTGTATTAACACTCAAATCTGAACGATGTTTCTGCAATGTAGAAAGAAGAAATTCGCGTTACAAGAGTAATGAAATCAGCTATTTTCCGTCTGTTTTGTGGATTCTTGTAGTCCCAGCGCGCCTAAAATTTGGAGGGCTGCTTTTTGACCGGACCGTATGCAGTCGGGAATGCCAATTCCCGAATATGCGTTTCCCGCTAAAGCAAATTGCGGGAGTTCTGCGGTGAGCTGTTGAATGCGTTCCGTCCTTTTTTTATGGCCGACCGTGTATTGAGCCATTGCCTTTCGCCATAGGAAGACGCGAGTAAATTTTGGTGCTGCATTCAATCCTAAAATTTGTTTCAGTTCTTCGCGGACGATTTTTGTGATCTCTTGATCATCCGCTTGGAGAATCTGTTCGTCCTGCGAGCCGCCGAGAAAACAGCGAATTAATCCCAGATCATTCGTACCGCGAAAGGGAAATTTCTGATGAACGAAGGTTGTTGCCATGATCTTTTTATTTTGGCTGCGAGGAACAAGAAAGCCGAATCCCGAAGGAAGCGATTTCAGATCGTCGCGGGGAAATCCCATGGCCACCGTCATTGAGGAGCTATAAGGGATTTGCTGCAATGTCGCTGCCAACTCCTGCGAGCATCCTTGCAAAATAGAACCAGCGATGGAGGCTGGAGCTGCAAGAACAATGGCATCGAATCGCTCAGACGCAGCCCTTGTATAAACCGTCCATTGGCGATCGCGCAACGCAATCGAATCAATTTTGGTATTCGCACGTAGTGACGAAGCCGGAATTCTTGCCGTCAGCGTATCCGTCATTTGCTGCATTCCATTTTTCAAAGAAGTGAAAACAGATAAAGACGTGAAAACAGGTTGCGGCGGCTTGGCCGGGGCGGTTTTCCTTGCGGCAAGCATTCCTTTGCCCAAGCTTCCAAACTTTGCTTCCATCTCCGCAAAGCGCGGCAGGACGGACTGAATGCTCAACTGCGCTGCGCTGCCGCCATACACGCCGGAAAGCAGCGGATCGGCGAGGCGATCCACCATCTCTGTTCCGTAGTGGCGTTCAATGAAATCAGAAACGCTTTCGTCTTCCTTCTCTTCGCGACGGGAGGAAAACCACTCCTTCGCCATCTTCAATTTTGTATTCAGAGAAAAAAGCGGTGACGAAACAATCGGCCAGATTTTTGTGGGGACCATGAAGGCCAAGCCGTCGGGCAACGGGACCAAGCGGCCTTTGACGTAGATATAAGTCTTTCTCTCCGCATCGTTGGAGGCGATCAGTTGATCTCCCAATCCCAACTCGCGGCAGAAATCACCCGCCCAGCTTTTTTCGGTCAGGAATGAATCGGGCCCGGCTTCCAGCACGCATCCTTCAACGTTTTCCGTACGCAGTACGCCACCGAAGCGAGAGCTGGCTTCGAACACCTGGTACTCGAGCGCAGCCCCCGACTGCCGCGCTTTTTCGAGCGCAAAGGCTGCCGCGAGCCCGGAAATTCCCCCGCCGATAATGGCTACTTTCTTCACTATTAAATTCCTGAGCAAAAACCCTGACCGCGAACCTTAGACACCAAAGTGTACCCTCGGCAAGAAAAACACCGCCGAACTCCCCATAGCGGTGTCTAAATCTATAAAATTGTACTTGGGTATCGAATGCGAATGTGGTCTATACCAGCGGGGCGACTTTTCGGGACGGATGTTCGCATTCATGTCACATTCCTTTTCCTTCTCTTTTTTATCTGGCTCACAGAATCTGGGCCCCACGGCCCAGCATATCCGGCGCGTGGCATCGCGCTGGTGGGCATCGTTCTTGCTTCGGTCATGGTCCACGAGTTCACGCATTTATTTACCGCATTGAAATTGGGCGTAACTCCAAAATCAGTCGTACTGATGCCACTCGGTGGCGTGAGCATGGTAGATGAAACGCAGCAAGCCATCGAATCGACCCCGGAGAATTGGAAGCAGGACATTCGCATTGCCGCAGTCGGTCCTATCGTCAACCTCGCAATAGCGCTCCTCGCCGGAGTGATCATCGCCAACGCCTTCCCGCAGATTCATGTGTGGGAGCGTCCATACCTGAGTTCTACGCATTTATTGCGCAGTTTGGTATGGGTCAATATCGGGATCGGCGTTCTGAACCTGCTGCCTGCGTATCCCCTGGATGGAGGCCGCATTCTTCGCGCCGTATTCAGTCTTAGAATGGACGCGATCCGCGCCACTCGCCGTGCGGTTTCCATCGGTCAAAGCATTGCCATGGTCTTAATGCTCGCGGGCATGGTGCAGTACTTTGAACGCTCCGGAATGGAAGGCGCATGGCTGGCGCTCATTGGCTTTTTCGTATTGTTAGCGGCACAACTTGAAGAGCGCTCCGCTGTATTTCATTCGGTGCTGGAAACCGTGCACCTCGAAGACATCATGCTTACGGACTTCGCGACGCTTTCGCCGGCCGACACTTTAGAAGACGCTCTGGAAAAGGCCGTGCACTGCCTGCAGGATGATTTCCCCGTGATCCGCGGCGGGGACATGGTCGGGATCATCTCGCGGCACAAGATTGTGCATGCGCTGCGCGCCGAAGGCAATGGCTACGTGCAATCCGCAATGAACAGGATTTTCGACGTGGCCCAAAAGAAGGAATCTTTGGCTTCAGCCTTCCGCAAGCTAAGCTCGCGCAACCTCAGCCTGATTCCAATCGTCGAAGACGAGCGGCTTGTCGGAATCGTAACTCTTCAGAACCTGATGCATTCCATGGCTCTGCTGGCGGAGAGCCGCAAACTGCGCAGCGCATCCGAGTAAGAATCAACAACTAAAAATTAATTGCGATTCCAATCGTCGGCTCTGCCATATGCCCTGTGCCGCTTGTAAGCAGAGTGGGAACTTTGAAGTCAGCTGGTTTATAAAACAAGCCACGATACTGCAAACGCAGTGCAACGAACGGCGACAACCGGTAGTCCGCACCTGCTCCATACAGGACAGCAGGTTGAATTTGCCGGACAGCTCCAATTGACGTCGTGATTCCATCAATCTGCGAGCTATTGGGCCCGAAGGAAAGAATTCCGGCGCCACCCAGGAAAAATGGTTCCCACTTTCCGCGGCGGAACGGGCGAATGACCAGATCTCCGGAAAGTTCCGTCACGTCACTGTCCACTTGATAGAACAACGTGCTGGTGTTGTATTTCTGGGTGTCATGGCCGCGCTCCCAGTTCAGTCCGAGAGAAAACTTCGGGGCGACCTTTACCTGCGCGGTGGCCAAAAATCCAACTGAACTTGTCGGCCGTTGCTCAATCCCGTTGCCGGAAGTGGTTTTCGGCAGCTCGCCCGCCGCGTTAAGGCTTACATCAAAGCGGCCATCCTGGCCGAACATAAGTGGACATAACAGCAGAATGGCTGTGATCAAAAAGCCTGTTGTTTTATTCATTCTCTTCCTTGGATGAACCTGCATCCGCGTTTAGTCGCCTGCTATTTTATAGCCGAATCGACTTCGCCTGTTGCACCGCTGGAATCTTCGCCAACTCGGCAAGTACCGCTTGGGAAGCCGGGCTGTCCACGTGAACCACCGCAACTGCCTCCAGTGGATTTTCCGATGTGGCTGTACCCTGACGGCGGCCCAGTGAAAAGTTTGCGATATTGATCTTGTGCTCTCCCAGTATCGATCCGATCTTGCCGACAACTCCCGGGACATCGCGGTTGCGCATATAAACCAGGTTCTGCTCGAGAGGCGCTTCGACGTCAATACCATCCACATGAAGGAGCCGCGGAAATTCTCCGCGTAATACCGCGCCTTTCACTTCGTGCTGGCCTTTCGCTGTTTTCAAAGTGATCGAAAGAACGCTGCCGGCCCCGCCACTCGAACTCTTCGGATTCTTCTCCTCTTCGACTTTTAATCCGAGGGAAGCCGCAAGGGTCGCGGCATTTACCAGGTTGGCTTTTTCTTCGACGAGTTGGTTCAAAATGCCTTTGATGGCGGCATTGCGGATCAGCTCAGTTTTACCTTCCGCAATGTGACCTGTGTAACGAATGGCAATTCCTTCATAGGGGCCTTCGCTGGTCTGCACGAGGAAACCTCCGAGCCGCTCCGCTAAAACGATGTACGGCAGCATTTCCGAATATTCTTCATGCGTAACCGAAGGGACATTCACGGCGTTCTGAATGACGCCATGCTTCAAATATTCCTTCACCTGCATGGCGATCTGCACGCCTACCGCTTCCTGCGCTTCGTTCGTAGATCCACCAATGTGCGGCGTAAGGATTACATTGTCCATGGTCTGCAAAGGCGAGTCTTTCAACGGTTCTTTCGCGAAAACGTCCAGCGCAGCGCCAGCAACGTGTCCTGTCTTGAGTGCGTCAATCAAAGCTGGTTCGTTCACCAGTTCACCGCGGGCGCAATTCACAATGCGCACGCCTTTTTTCATCTTCTTGAGCGAATCGGCATTGATCATGCCTGTCGTCTGCGGCGTTAGGCCGACGTGCAAGGTCAAATAGTCGGCGGCAGCGTACATTTCATCGAGAGAAACAAGGCGAATGTTCTGCTCTTTAGCAACGGCGGCAGAGACGAAAGGATCGTGCCCGACGACTTCCATGGAGAAAGCGCGAGCGCGCTTGGCTACTTCCATACCAATTTTGCCAAGTCCCACAATGCCCAGGGTTTTACCGCGCAGTTCCGTGCCTTGCAATGATTTTTTGTCCCACTTGCCGGCGTGCATGCCTGCATCGGCTTTGCAGAGGAAGCGGGCCATCGCCAGCATGACGCCGATGGTCTGTTCGGCCACGGCCACGGCGTTGCCGCCCGGTGTATTCATTACGGCGATTCCCTTGCGGGTCGCGGCCTCCAGATCCACGTTGTCCACACCAACACCAGCGCGGCCAATCACCCGCAGCTTGGGAGCGTGTTCGAGCAATGCGGCGTCCACTTGCACAGCCGAGCGGACAATCAACGCGTCGGCTGTTTCCAGCACTTGCGCAAGATTCCCATTCACCTGATCAGGCGTAATCACGTTCCAGGTAGGTTCGCGGAGTAAATTGACGGCGGAGGAAGATACTTTCTCTGCAACTAAAACATTCATGAGTGCCTCTTTATTTAGGATGCTGGGTCATTGTTGTTTACCGCCAGCTGTTGCTTGCTAAGTTTCGTTCAAAATTTCAAACAAGCTTGAGTCCAACGAATCCGTGGAATACGAAGTCACTTCCATATGCATATCCATCAAGGAATTGCTGGGAGACGTTGCGCTTCTTTTCATTTGCAAAAAACCTCATCTATCAATGTACGGCACCGCGATCACACCAGGGCAACGCGTGGCCCGTTAACAAGAAAATTACAAGTGCATGACAACCGCAGTTCCAGAGGAGTTCTACGCTTTTCCAAGCGTTCTCTGGAGGGGTTATGAAATTTTTCTCACTCGTTATTTTACTATTGACCGCTTTCACCCTCGGGTGCGGTTATAAATCACCCGCTACCACGGCACCCGCCGCAGGAGTGACCCCGGCAATTGCACAACTAGTTCCGGCCACTGCGACCCATGGAGCGCCAGGATTCACATTGACCATCAATGGATCCAACTTTGCCAGTGACTCCAGCGCGAACTGGAACGGAACGGCTTTCACCACAACTTTTGTGACAGCCAACCAAGTTACGATCGCTGTCCCTGCATCGGCGATTAGTTCCGCCGGTACCGCCAGCGTGGTTGTGTCCAACCCCGCTGTTTCTGGTGGTATTTATGGTGGCGGAACGCTGGCCGAAAATTCCAACGCCATGACATTTACAATCAACTAAAAAGTCCGCATTTACAAAACGCATTTACAAAAAAAGGAAACCCGAATTTCTTCGGGTTTCCATTCTCAAATCTAGACTCCCACCGGCTGTGGCTTTCCAGCACCCGCATTCGCGTAAACCTGCTGCGCCGCTTTGACTGACGCTCCGTACTCCACCGGCTTTCCTGTCACTTTGGCCAGCACATGTTCCAGAGCGCCGAGGATTCCGATGGTATCCAAATAATCGTAGTACCCGATGTGAGCGATGCGGATCATCTTGCCCTTCATGTCGCCTTGCCCGTTGGCAACTACGGCCGAAAAGCGATCGCGGAAATCTTTCACCAACGCGCTGGAATCGAGGCCAGCCGGAGCATTGATGGCCGTCAGTGCCGCTGCCGGAGCCGATGGAGCAAATAACGTCAAGCCCAACGCCTTTGCGCCCGCGCGCGTCATTTCCGCCGCGAGTTCGGCATTATCCACCAGGGCCTTGCGGCCAGCCGCCAAATCGCCTGCACCCATCTGCCGGACGAAATCCAGCGCCGCGCCCAACGCCGCGAACAATGAAGTCGCAGGCGTATAAGCCGATTCGCCTTTCGCTGCATTCTTGCGTTCCTTGCGGAAGTCAAAGTAGTAGCGCGGAGACTTTGTCGTATCCATGCGCTTCCAGGCGCGTTCGCTGAACGCCGCATAAGCCAGGCCCGGAGGAATCATTAAAGCCTTTTGCGATCCACCGATGATGACGTCAACGCCCCATCCATCCACGTCGAAATGCGTGGTGCCGAGGCCGGTGATGGCATCCACAACTAAAAGCGTATCGTCGCCGTTGGCGTGAACCAGCTTCGCGATGCCCTGTACGTCGTGGCGGGCGCCGGTGGAACTCTCGGTCGCTTGCACGTAAACCGCTTTGATGTCGGGCGTGAGCTTCGACTTGATGTCGTTGAGCGAAAAGGTCTCGCCGTAGGGAACGCTGATCAGTTCCACATTGCAGCCAAAAGTTTTGCCCAAATCGCGCCACCGCTCGCCAAACTTGCCTGCGGTCAGCACCAGCACTTTGTCGCCGGGCGAAGTCAGATTCGATACAGAACCTTCCAGAACGCCGGTTCCCGAGCAGGAAAGCACCAGCACGTCATTTTTCGTGCCGATGAAGTCTTTCATATCGCTCAGCACGCGCGAGAATAGCGCTTTGAAATCCGCCGTGCGGTGATGCAGGCTGAAGGCCGCCATCGCGGTTTGCGCGGCTGGCAATAGAGGTGTAGGTCCGGGCGTAAAAAGGCGATTCTTAAGCAACATGGCATGAGTCCTTTTTTAGGGAGAATCAAACCATATAGTTTACCGGAACCCCGCCCTGCGGTCACCGTTTGCCACATGAAAATCCCGTCAAAAAACAGATAGCAGCTATAATGAGCGTCACTATGCCCCTTATCGATCAGATTCAAAAGGACATCGTTACCGCTATGAAGGCGCGCGCAGAGCACCGCCTCTCCACTTTACGCATGGTTAAGACCGCGCTTAAAAACAAAGAAATCGAGAAGATGGCCCCGCTCGACGATAAAGAGTCGCAGCAGATATTGAGCACGCTCATCAAGCAGCGCAAGGACTCCATCGAGCAGTTCACCAAAGGCGGCCGTCAGGAGATGGCTGACAAGGAAGCCGAAGAAATCAAGATGATTGAAGCCTACCTGCCGAAAGCCGCCAGCGAAGAAGAAGTCGTCGCCGGAGTGCGCGCCGTGATCGCCGAGATGAATGCTCCCAGCATGAAAGAGATGGGAACCATTATGAAGAATGTGATGGCGCGTTTCGCCGGTGCAGACATTCGCGTGGAAGGGAAAGTTGTGAGTGATGCGGTGAAGCGGGAGTTAGCGGGAAAGTAAGCATGGGTTGGATGAACCATCTTGTGACCTATTTGTTGTTGATGGATGCAGGAATTCCAAGCAACACATTCATCTCACTTTCAAAATCCACTTGAAGTTGCTGACCTAGCATAGATAGGCTCATTGCAATTGCCTGACAATCAGATGGATTCACATCAATTTGCCCTCCTACTTTCCATTCACGGACATACTCCTCAAAACTAACGCTTCCTTCAGTCGTCTTTGAGGCTGTGTAGGGAAGTTGAACCTCCTTTCCGTCTACTGAAATACGAATTCGCAACCA
>DASXCC010000191.1:0-25304 GCA_036491415.1 Terriglobales bacterium
TCAGACATTCGCTGAGCGTTTTCGCGGTGTAAAAGGCCATCCCTACGAACAAGGGTTTGATCTGCGTCTGGTTCCTGAAAAACTCCTCGAGCCATTCTCTTGGCGTTCATCGAAATTAGTATTTGTAAATTCCATGAGTGATCTTTTCCAGCCTACCGTACCAGATGCTTATGTCGAAGCCACACCGCGCGTTATGGTCACGGCAAATTGGCATACCTATCAAGTGTTGACTAAAAGATCCGAACGTTTGCAGGAGATTCTTACCCAAAGACTTCGTTTTGCGGCCAACCAGCGAAACATCTGGTGGGGAGTTAGCGTCGAAAATAAAAAACATGGGCTTCCACGAATCGAACATTTAAGGCGAACTCCAGCTGCGATGCGGTTCCTTTCGATTGAGCCGTTATTGGAAGACCTCGGAAAAATTGATTTAACCGGAATTCATTGGGTCATTGTCGGCGGAGAAAGCGGCCCCGGCGCTCGTCCCATCCAAAAAGAATGGGTAATTTCAATCCGCAATCAATGCCGCGAACAAAATGTGCCTTTCTTTTTCAAACAATGGGGCGGTGTGCGCAAGAAGGCAGCAGGAAGGCTTTTGCAAGGGCGTACATACGATGAATATCCGTCGCGAGAAGTGCGAGAAATTCCTGAACGCTCTCGCTGCGCAGAGTTCGCCGAAAAACTGGCCCAAAACCTGCGTGCTCTCATGCCAAGCGGCAATCTGGTCAGAATCCCTCTCCCGAATTAAAACTCCGCTAAACTATTCCCATGATCGTTGGCACGGGCATTGATATCGCCGAGGTTCCACGCATCGCGGAATCCATCGCGCGCTTTGGCGACCGGTTTGTGCGGCGGGTATTTACCGAGGGCGAAATCCGGTACTGCGAATCGAAGGCCAACCGTATTGAGCGCTATGCCGCGCGCTTCGCTGCCAAGGAAGCCGGCATGAAAGCGATTGGCACGGGATGGAACCACGGCGTGCGCTTTCGCGATATTGAAGTTGCGCGCGAACCCGGCGGACGCCCCACGCTTTTGTTTCACGGCAAAGCCGCGGAATTTTCCGCCAAGTTAGGGACGACGCGCGTGGCCCTTTCGCTCTCTCATACGGCGGAGCAAGCCATCGCCCAAGTCATTTTAGAAAGCTGATTACAGCTGATGAAGACAATTCGATGAAGACAATTCGAAGACCAATCGCAAGCCAGCGAGGGACCGTCTGCGGCAAGCATCTCTTCTGTTAGACTGTCGCATTCATTTGCATATCTAAACTTTCCATCTATCCATGACCCAAACTTCCCTCGCACATCCTGTTGCAGAACAACAATCCACCAGGAATGGCTCCATGCTGGTGGCGATTGCGCTCACCAGTCTCTCGGCGCTGTTGCTCGAGCTGTCGCTGACACGCCTATTTTCCGTCGTGCTCTTTTATCACTTCGCATTTTTAGCCATCTCGATTGCTCTGCTCGGACTTGGCGCGGGCGGCGTATTTGCTTACATCGCAAAAAACTGGCTGCTGCAGTTTGAAACCCGCCCGTTGATGGCGCGCCTCTCCGCGAAGAATGCCGTTTTGATCTTGATCGTGCTTGAGATTGTCCTGCACGTTCCCGTCTCACTGGAAATTTCCAAAGTAAACTTCCTGCGGCTTACCGCAATTTATCTTGTCTCCGCGGTCCCATTTTTTCTGACCGGCTTGCAGTTCTCAATTGTCTTTGCCCGCAATCCGGAAAGTATTTCCCGCTTCTACGGCGCCGATCTCGCAGGAGGGGCTGCCGCCTGTCTGGCAACCGTTCCTTTGCTGAATCATCTGGGCGGTCCGAACACAATTTTGTCCGCCGGAGTTCTAGCCGCCATCGCCGGGGTAATTTGGGCTTTGAGTCCCGGCATGAAGAGAATCGCCGCGTCGCTGGCTCTAGTTTTGATCGTGCTGATCGCCGCCAACCATTCCTCGAAATTGATCGACATCATTTACGCCAAGGGGATGTTTCGCGACCGCTCCTGGGTAGAGTTCTCGCGCTGGAACGCGATCTCGCGCGTGGAAGTGGACCAGCAAGGCAACAACGGTAAAGCCGTGGTGATTGATGCCGACGCCTCCACCTACATTATGAACGTCGATCCCGCCAAGTGGCAGGGCACAGTGTGGCAGCGCAATCTGATGGCCTCCCCGCCGGCGGTGGCAAACATTCTTCGCCCGCACGGAGAATATGCCATCATCGGGCCGGGCGGTGGCGTGGACGTGCTTCGCGCCGTGGCCAACGGCAGCCCGAGCGTCACAGGGATCGAAATCAATCCCATTATCGCGACGACCATTATGCGCGGGAAATACGCCGATTACGCATATCACTTGTATGAACGGCCCGATGTTCACATTCATGTGCGCGACGGCCGCTCTTACCTGCGCAGCACGAATGAACGTTTTGACGTCGTGCAGATGACGCTCGTGGACACATGGGCCTCCACGGCTGCAGGCGCTTTTGCTCTGAGCGAGAACAATCTCTACACAGTCGAAGCATTTCGCGAATACTTCGACCATCTTCGTCCCGATGGCATGATCGCCATTACGCGCTGGGAATTTCGCCAGCCGCGGGAAGCTTTGCGTGTGGTTTCCGTCGCGATGGAAGCGTTGCATGAGCTGGGCATACAGAATCCCGCGAAAAACTTCATCGTGGTCTCGCAGGGCGACCTGAATGAAGACGGAATTCCCGTCGCCGTTCTGGCTAAGAAGAGCGCGTTTACTCCGGAAGAGGAAGCAATGGTGCGCGCGCATCTCGAAACTCATCCACAACTCGCGGCGTTGTATATGCCTTCCGCTCCGCGCGACAATCCGTTTTCCAGGCTGATTGCCGCAAATGATCCTTATGCGTTTGCCGCACATTACGCCTACAACGTGACGCCGGTAAACGACAACGCTCCGTTTTTCTTTTTCACGCTCAAGCCGGAAGAAGTCCTTCACCATCAAGGATTGGATCAGGGAATTGATTGGAAGGTAAATGTCGGCGTTGCGGTGCTGGGCATGGTCCTGATCATTTCGATCATCGCGGTCATCGCATTTCTGGTATTGCCGCTTGCCATACGGACTGGCGGAGCACAGCAGCACGCCTCCAGTCTTTTGTATTTCGTCGCGGTGGGCCTTGGATACATTGTGGTGGAGATTGCCTTCATCCAACGATTTGTTCTTTTTCTAGGGCATCCTACTTACGCACTCACGGTAGTCGTATTCCTGCTTTTACTCTCGAGTGGAATGGGAAGTTTGCTTTCGCGACGCTGGCTTGCTCAAACACAATCCGTGTGGCGTCCACTTTTGTTGATCATTGCCCTGATCGTGGCCTATGTTTTCGTTCTTCCAGCGATTCTTATCCATCTAGTGGGATTGGCATTCGGCGCCAAGCTGGTCATCAGCGCGGCGTTACTCGTGCCACTTGGATTTCTCATGGGGATGCCGTTCCCGACTGGTCTGCGTGCTTTAGCGAATCTGTCGCTGTACGCGTCCAACACGCGCTCAAATGCCGTCGAATGGGCCTGGGCCATGAATGCCGCGTCGAGCGTGATGGGGTCGGTCCTCGCCATCGTGATCGCGATTCAATTCGGATTAAACGTCACTCTGGCATGCGGCGCGGTGTTTTATATTTTTTCGCTCCTGTTAACGCGAACCTTACATCCAAATATCGCGGATGTACCGCGGCCCTGACTTTGCTATGATGCAAGAACATTGCCGCCTAAAACGATGATTCCGCTCGGGAGAAAATGTGCCTAGCCAGAAACAGTTGAAGTGGTCTCAACTGAAAGTAGGGATCACTGTGCTGGCCGCGTGCGTCACGTTGGCTGTTCTCGTCTTCCTGATGAACAGCACCGGCGGATTGTTCACCAAGAAAATTATCCTGAAATCTTATTTTGATAACGCCAGCGGATTGCGCTCCGGCGCGCCTGTCCGTTTGAGCGGTGTGGATATCGGCAACGTCAGTGGGGTCCGCATCGTCGCCGATCCCAACAAGAGAATGACTCCCGTGGAAGTCACGATGAAGGTGGACACCAAATATTTGGTCAACCTTCATACCGATTCCAACACTCTTCTTTCCACTGCCGGCGTGTTGGGTGAAACCTACATCGACATCGATAGCGCGCAGGCGAGCGGCGCCACCGTCACCGATGGAGCCGTTTTGCCAACGCGCGACACTCCGGATATTCAGGACGTTGTCCGTTCCAGCCAGAGCACGCTGCAAAATATGGACGCTTTGCTCAAGCGCCTCGACCGCATCGTTGCATTTGTGGAAAGCGGGCAGGGATCCATCGGCAAACTGATTTACGATCCCAACCTGTATAACCGTTTGAATTCGACCGTGGATGAATTCCAGGGTCTGGTGAATGAGGTCAGCAACGGCAAGGGCACACTGGGAAAACTGTTCTCGGACGATCAGCTCTATAACAAGGCCAATGCCACAGTCGATAAGCTCAACGGAATTCTCGATGATTTAAATGCGGGCAAAGGCACGGCCGGAAAGTTCCTGAAAGATCCAACGCTTTACGACAACGCGAATACCACCATCACGAACGTCAAAAAGTTAAGCGACGATATCAATGCCGGCAAGGGAGCGATTGGAAAGCTGGCAAAAGATCAGGTATTCGCAGACAAGCTTCAGAACACCATGAACAAATTGTCTGATATTTCAGACAGGCTGGCGGCCGGAAAAGGCACCGCCGGAAGACTCCTGCAGGATGAAACACTCTACAACAACACCAATGAAATGCTGGTTGAAACGCGCGGCTTAATCAAGGCAATCCGCGAGAATCCCAAGAAATACCTGACCATCCACTTTAAAGTTTTCTAGGAATTAATTGGTGCTGAGCGGAGCGCTTGTCGCTTCCGCCTGCTCGTGTGCGTGGTAACTCGAACGCACCATGGGGCCCGACTCGACGTGGCGAAAGCCAAACTTCAAAGCTTCGTTTTTTAAGTAAACGAATTCTTCGGGCGTGTAGAAACGCGCGATGGGAAGGTGATCTTTTGATGGCCGCAGGTACTGGCCAACTGTGAGAATGTCCACGCCGCGCGTACCCAGATCGCGGAATACTTCGACAAGTTCGTCTCCGGTTTCGCCCAGTCCCACCATCACTCCAGATTTTGTAACCATGCCCGGCGAAAACTTTTTGGCATTTTCCAGTAAATCCAAAGTCCGCTGATAACGCGCGCCGGAACGCACGGCGCGGTACAGACGAGGGACAGTCTCTGTATTGTGATTCAACACGTCAGGCCTGGCTTCGAGAATAATCCGCAATGACTCTTCGATTCCTTGAAAATCCGGAATCAGAACTTCCACGCGGCAATCCGGAATGCGCTCGCGTATCTGGCGAATAGTCTCGGCAAAGATTTTTGCGCCGCCAATGTTATCGTCGTCGCGGTTCACGCTGGTGATGACGGCATGCTTCAGGCCTAATGTTGCAACTGCTTCCGCAACCCGCCCGGGCTCATTCCAATCGATCGCTTGGGGACGGCCCTTGGGGACTGCGCAAAACCCGCAACGGCGCGTGCAAATGTCTCCCAGCAGCATGAAAGTGGCCGTGCGATGGTTCCAGCACTCGCCAATGTTCGGGCATTGTGCCGACTCGCACACCGTGTGCAGGCCCAAACCTCGCGCCAGTTTCTTCAGATTGTGGAAATTTTCACCGACTGGAGCCTTGGCCCGTAACCACTCCGGCTTCGGCTTGCGAACCGGAGGCCCGAGTTCAATCTGCACGAGTTGGGACGTGCTTGCCATGAATACTCGTTATTTTACATGGGCAGGAAGGAATCGTAAAAATCGGCAGAGATTGCAGGAGCAGAGGTCAATTGCCCGTGTAGCCTTCAATCCATCCCTTAAGCCGGGCACGCCGTTCGTCCTGGGCATCGAAGCGAACGCCGAAGCTTTTCAACTTCTTCCAATTCACCGTTCCCTTTACCCAGATGCGCGGTAAGGTAAGCAGCGAGAAGGATATTTCGATCTGTGTGCCAGGCGTCAGCTCTTCCGGACTTTCCAGCGACATTCCACCTGCGCTGATTTCCCGGCTGGTAGCGATGAAGTTGCTGCCATTGGGCCGCGTGACGGACACCTCTGTCATGATCGGCACGCGAACGTAGCGGCGGAATTCGTGCAACACCAACATGTGCGTGGCCCGCACGAGCTTTAAAGCGCTGGAGCGATCAATGGGCTCGTGGAACATGGCATTGATGCCATACTTCGAAAACTTCATGGCCTCCTGCGCGCTTCCGCCCAGGCCGTAAATTACCATGCGCTGGTTCGAAGGGGAGGTGCGCACGGTTTCCATCACTGGCTCAGACGATGGATCCAGCCGCAGAATGCAGGCGTCAAATTTCTCTTTTTTCAGACGCTCCGGCGCATCGCCTCCAACAGGAATGGCTTCCACGCCAAACTGACGGAAGCACTCAGCGATAATCTGCCCGGCGGGTTCTTTGATATTGACCAAAGCAGCGCGCGCAGAGGCCTTCTTGGTAATGACAGGGATCGGAGCGACGATAGTTCTTAGTGGCTTTTCCATGTTGAGTGGCATAGGGGAGCCGTGAAAAACCAATTCTGGCCTGTCAATTCCAGCTTGGCAAAGGCGAATAAGGTCAATGCAGGGGTACAAAGGTCGTATTACCTTGAGTGAACCCTCGCTACTGGAAGAGGACTAAAGAAATCATTGGCGTGGAAAATCAATAGGTTTGCGACTGCGCAATAAGGGCAACGACGGACGGAACCTACTCCGTCCAGCGCTTAAAGAGCAGCGCGCCGTTGGTTCCGCCAAATCCAAAGGAATTGGAAAGCGCGTAATTGACGGTCGCTTTGCGCGAGTGGTTGGGAACGAAGTCCATTCCTGCAGTGGAGGGTTCCTGATTTTCCAGGTTGATCGTTGGCGGCAAAATCTGGTCCCGCAAGGCCAGCACTGTGACGCCCGCCTCAAGGCCTCCAGCCCCACCCAGAAGATGTCCGGTCATGGATTTCGTCGAGCTGACCGGAACCTTGTGCTCCCCGAAGAAATTGCGGATCGCTTCAGCCTCCAGCGTGTCGCCAATCGGAGTGGAGGTTCCGTGGGCGTTCACATAGCTGACTTCTTTCGGCTGCACGTTCGCGTCACGTAGCGTGTTGCGCATTACACGGAAGCCGCCTTCGTGTCCGGGAGCAGGCTGCGTCATGTGGTAAGCGTCACCACTCATTCCATAGCCTACGATTTCCGCAAGAATTTTAGCTCCGCGTGCCTTGGCAAATTCCAGCTCTTCAAGAATTAAGATCCCTGAGCCTTCGCCGACCACAAATCCGTCGCGTGAAGTGTCCCAGGGGCGGCTTGCTTTCTGGGGTTCATCGTTGCGCGTGGAAAGCGCACGCATGGCGGCAAACCCTCCAATTCCCATGGGCGTAATGGCTGCTTCCGATCCGCCTGCGATCATTGCATCCGCATCTCCGTGTTGAATAATGCGGAAAGAATCCCCCAGAGAATGTGCGCTGGTAGTGCAGGCAGTCGCCGTGGCTTCATTGGGCCCCTTGGCGCCGCAGCGCATGGAAACCTGGCCGGCCGCGAGATTCACAATGGCTGCAGGAATAAAGAAAGGTGAGATTTTACGCGGGCCGCCGTTTAACAGATTGGAATGTTCACGCTCGATGACATCAAACCCACCAATGCCCGATCCGATGTGTACGCCGACCATCTCCGCATTTTGCGGCGTAATCTCCAGCCCGGACATTTTCAATGCCTGGTCTGACGCGCAAATGGCCAGGTGAATGAACCGGCCCATTTTTTTCAATTCCTTCTTTTCGATGTACTGGAGCGGGTCGAAGTCTTTCACTTCCGCGGCAATGCGGCAGGCAAACTGCGTAGCGTCGAATTGCGTGACCGGGCCTACTCCACTTTTTCCGGCAAGCAGGTTTTCCCACACTTTTTCCGTGGAGTTCCCGACCGCACAGATAAGCCCAATGCCAGTGACTACAACCCGACGTCCCAACTACTTCCCGCCTTTCCCGTGCTTCCCGATATAGTCTACGGCGTCTTGGACGGTGCGGATTTTCTCCGCTTCCTCATCGGGAATTTCCATTTCAAAGGCCTCTTCAAAAGCCATCACGAGTTCAACGGTGTCCAGAGAGTCTGCGCCTAAATCATCCACAAATGAGGCGCTGGGCGTGACCTCAGCCTCGTCCACTCCCAGTTGCTCCACAATAATCTGCTTCACTTTTTCGTCAACGGCTGCCATGTTCCTCCTCAGTCATGAACCTTAAGTATTTACCCCATATTCCAGAATGACGCTCTTATGATGAAGAGTGGCGTCTTGGTCTATGCGGTGGGATGTTTCTTGAAAGTTGTTACTTCTTTGATTTCCCGTGTTTGTCAATATAGTCAACAGCGTCCTGGACAGTGCGGATTTTTTCGGCGTCCTCGTCGGGAATTTCGATATCGAAGGCTTCTTCAAAAGCCATGACCAGTTCTACGGTGTCGAGCGAGTCCGCACCCAAATCGTCCACAAAAGACGCACTGGGGGTGACCTCTGCCTCATCTACGCCGAGTTGCTCGCTGATAATCTGTTTTACCTTCTCGGCTGCTTGCGTTTTTGTGTCCGCCATAATGTCCTCTCTGAAGCTTCTGGGAAATGATTAGTGTACTGGTATGCGGGAATGGCTGTAAACGATGAAGCCGCTTTCGAACCAAGCTGCGAACCGAAAGCCCTAAAGAATCCTAACGGCTTTCTGCGCTAACGGTCAACGGCGCGGACATCATAACAACTAA
This sequence comes from Terriglobales bacterium, assembly GCA_036491415.1. GTDB lineage: Bacteria > Acidobacteriota > Terriglobia > Terriglobales > Acidobacteriaceae > JAICKN01. Next base: position 8,737 of record DASXCC010000191.1, read on the forward strand.
GCAATACCATTTGCCAACCTGGGGCAAAGCTGGAAAACTGCTCGGGTATGCGCGCTGTGGTTCAACGGGTAAGCCGGGCCCAGGTTTCGGTAGAGGGAAAAATCATTGCCGCGATTGAGCGCGGAATGCTGGTGTTGCTGGGCGTTGGCGAAAACGATCACGAAGCCGATGCTGACTATCTTGCCGGGAAAATTACTGGATTACGAATTTTCGACGACGAGGACGGCAAGATGAATCTATCGGCCGAGCAGATCAAAGCGGGAGTATTGGTGGTTTCGCAATTTACGCTCTATGGTGACGTCCGCCGCGGAAAACACCCTTCTTTCGATGCAGCTGCGCCGCCGGAAAAAGCTAGGACTCTTTATGAATATTTCGTTCGACAGATCAAGGCGGCGGGACTCAGTTGCGAGACCGGACAGTTCCAGGCAATGATGCAAGTCGAACTTGTGAACGATGGACCGGTGACTATCTTGCTGGACTCTTCGAAGATTTTTTAGCGAACTTGCCGGACGCTCAGAAAAGCGTGGGCTCTTTCTGGCCAAGATTTTCCGCAATATATTGTTTGCTGTTGAACTTCTTCCCCGTGCTTGCCAGCGACATGTAGCGAACCGTCCCGAAAATGGGACGATCGAACCATGGGCGATCGAATTTTCCAACAATCGACCATGCGATGCCCATATATCCATTAGGATCGCGGCCGTCAATTTCATATTTGTCATTGAGACGAACCGCGATTTGATACGCGACTGCCGCGGACGGGCTCCACTCCAGGATTTTCTTGGCCCAATACATGCGCACGTAGTTATGCATCCAGCCGTGGTTCACCATCTGCATCTGCGCCGCGTTCCAAAGGTCGTCGTAGGTCTCTGCATTTTCGAGTTGCCGCTCGGTGTAACGGACAGGTCGCTCGTCTTTTTGGTGCTGGCCCAAACTTCGCAGCGCCCAGGGCTCGCCCGATTCGAAGTTGTCGTAGTTCGGATTGAAAGTAACGAAGTTCACAGCCAACTCCCGCCAGGTGATCAGTTGATCTAGAAAAACTTCTTTGGCCCCTTTTGGCGCGTCGCTGGCCTGCACGGCAAGAGCAACAGTTTTCGGGCCGATATGTCCGAAATGCAAATAAGCCGAGAGATGGCTTGTGCCTTCACTCTCGGGATGGTTCCGCTGCTTCGGATATTCGCTAAGTTTATTCTTGATGAAACTCTGCAGCCAGCGATTCGCTTCTTTCGCGCCGCCTTTGATCGTCGAGACTGGCTGCACAGAGCGATCGAGCTTTAAATCTTTAAGAATGTTCGGATCGGGAGTTATTGCATCCATACCCCGTGGTTTTTTCCACGTGAGCTCTGCAGAAAGGTCTTTCGAGGAAACCAGAAAATCTTTGAGCAGCGGCGCCAGACGATTGCGGATAATGTGAGCGGCATATTGCTCTTTGAGTAGCAGCTTGGATGGAACAACTACGTCGGCATCTACAGTCAAAAAAGCCACTTTTAGTTTTCGCGCTACTTTTTCTCGCGTTTTCAGGGATTGATGCAGAGCATTTTCGTCGCTCACAACCAGCGCAGGATTTACCTCATTACAAAATTTCAAAACGCTGTGGTCCGGATAGCGGCGCAAAACAAATCCAATGTTTCTGCGCTCCAGCGCATCGGCGATATCCGGAAGGCCTTCGGCTAAAAATGTGTAATGCCGCAGGTTCGCGCGGACAGAATGCGGGACCAATCCGAAAAATACAACGACAGGCTTGCCCAACAAGTTCGCCGCTTCCACTGCAACATTCAGCGCGTCGTTGTCTTTTCCGCGCTGCGCGCGCCGCATCCAATACACAACGCAATCTCCCTCGGGATTTGGCGCATTACGATTGCGCACTGTAACTCTGGGATGGGAAGCGATATGTTGCAGGGCTTTCATGCGGCAAGAATTAGATGCTGAAAATGGTCAGGCGACAAGGTCGGCGATGCGGACCGCATCCATGGAGATTTTCACGTCGTGGGTGCGGATAATCTGTGCACCTTTTAGGATGGCCGCAGTCTCGGCCGACAGTGTGCCGTAAATTCGTTCCGGCATCGGCGCGTCTTTCCCGCTCCGCGCAATGGCCCGGCCGATAAAACTCTTTCGCGAAACACCAATCAATAAGGGACAACGCAGTTGATGAAATTCATCGAAGCGCTTCAGCAAGGGATAATTCTGTTCGAAGTTTTTGCCGAAACCAAATCCGGGGTCGAGCACGATCTTTTCGCGTTTCATCCCCGCCATCAACGCGGCATCCAGCCAATCTCGAAGTTCGCGCTTCACGAGCGTGACCACATCCCCCGGAGGCGGCAACGTTCTCCACTCTTCCGGCCGGCCTCGCACGTGCATGAGGATCGCTCCGCATTTCAATTCCGCCAGCGTCTTCCGCATTTTCGGGTCCCAGCGAAAACCGCTGATGTCGTTTACCACTTCGGCGCCGGCTTCCACCGCGGCCCTAGCGACATTCGCGCGATAAGTATCTACGGAAATAATCGCATCGGCCTTTTCTTGTTTAATGCCCTGGATCACAGGAATTACCCGGTCCAACTCTTCCTGTTCGGTCACAAGAGGCGTTGCAGGCAGTTGAGCAACTCCCGCGAAAGCTGGCCCAGCAGGTGCAGGGCTGCCTTCGGCAGCTATCTTCGCCCCTGGACGCGTCGATTCCCCACCTACATCGATAATGTCCGCGCCTTCATCCATCAATTCGAGAGCGTGCAGGATGGCTGTATCGCGGTCAAGGTATTGACCGCCATCGGAGAATGAATCGGGGGTCACATTCAAAATACCCATGACGGTGGTCCGCTTTCCCAGCGTCAGTACCCGGTTCCCGATGTTCCACTCAAATACGGGACGCATTTGGTCATTCTAAATCAGTAGTAAACACCCCGGCTCAGGCCGCATTAGCATTTGTATCGAAAACGAGCATTTCTCCTGTAGAATCGCTTTACGTATGCGCCGTCTGCGCACGCTGTTGCCGTGGCTTTGTTGCCTGTTGCTGGTTGGGCAATTGCAAGCCTCCGCGCGTACACCCCTCGAAAAAGAAATTGACGAAATTATTTCCCAGCCTGACCTTGGTCGCGGCTTTTGGGGGATTGAAATTGTTGACCTGAACAATGGCAAAGTCGTGTATTCGCAGAATGCCGACAAGCTTTTTACCCCTGCTTCCAACACCAAGCTATTCATTACCGCAACGGCCCTTGCACTGATCGGTCCCGATTATGAATTCCGCACGACAGTCGAAACCAACGGAACACTCGACAAATACGGCCGACTTACTGGAGATCTGATTCTCGTAGGACGCGGCGATCCCAATCTTTCCGGCCGCGAGCTTCCTTACGATTTGCGCACGCAGCGCAACGAACATCCCATCCAGGTTTTAGAACAGCTCGCGGATACGCTGGTACAAAAAGGCGTGAAGTTCGTGGATGGCGACGTCATTGCCGACGATTCCTATTTTGCTTTTGAGCGCTACGGTGAAGGCTGGAGTCAGGATGATTTGGTTTGGGGCGACGGCGCTCCGGTTTCTGCGCTCACAATTAACGACAATGTCGTCTTTGTAAAAATTCTTCCCGCAGATCGTCCGGGCGAGCGGGCGTTTGTAAACATTACGCCGTTTGCCGACTACTATCACATTGATAATCGGATCATCACCACGCCTGCGGGAACCGGGCGGCGCATCTACATTGACCGCGAGCCGGGCTCGACCACGCTGACCTTGTGGGGCAATATGCCACTCGATGATGCCGGAGCCAATGAGGCGCTGGCCATCGATGACCCCGCACAATTCGCGGGTGCAATTTTCCGCCAGTTATTGGAGGCACGCGGAATCACGATTTACGGAAGCGACCGCACCCGTCACACAGAGCTCGCGAGTCTTTCGACCATCACCGTAACGACGTTGGCCCCAGCCCACGGAGGCGAAGGGCCGCCGCCTGATCTTCCCGGTCAACCGCTGGTACTGGCAAGCTACCAATCCAAGCCTCTGGTTGACGACATTACCGTCATCAACAAAGTCAGCCAGAATCTTCATGCGGAAATTTTGCTGCGATTGCTGGGCCGCGAAAAAGGAACCGGTGGCACCGTCGAAGGCGGACTGGAAGTCGTTCGCGGCTTTTTGAATAAAGCCAACATTACCAGCGATCAATATGCGTTTTATGACGGCTCAGGTTTGTCGCGGCAGAACCTGGTCACTCCTCACGCGATTGTGCAATTGCTGCAATATGCCGCCGCGCAACCTTGGAGCAGAAGCTTCCAGTCTTCGTTGCCGGTTGCCGGAGTGGATGGATCGCTCGCCGACCGATTGAAAGATCTTCCGCCTTCTTCCAATGTTTACGGGAAAACTGGTTCGTTGGGCGGCGTGAAAACCCTCTCCGGATACATGACAACGCCCAGCGGCGAGCCCCTCGCATTTTCAATTCTTACCAATAATCTGAACGCACCGGCGAAATTGGTGACCGACGCGATGGATCGCATCGTGGTGCAGATTCTCAATAGCAGCTCAGCATCCGGCAAAAAGAAAAAATAGGTTTTGTACCAGGTTAGCGACGAGGCATGGTTTTTACTTGCCGAGCACGCATTCCACGCGCAGCCGCAGGCCCAGTTCCAGTGGGGGGTTTGCGCATTCCATTAATAAGGTCGCGGAGCACAATGGCATTGTTGTGATCTTCGTCTTTCGATGCGAAAAGCAACGTAATTTTTTTGTTTTCCGCTAAGCGATAAAGCTCTTCGAGGCTGGCGCTCGGTACGGGCAGTCCTAACTCTTTTAAATATTTTTTGCGGAATGTCGCCCACTGTTCCGGATAGGCATGAAACCACTTGCGCAATTCATCGGAAGGCGCCAGGTCTTTCAGCCAATTATCGACGGCGGCAGATTCTTTAGTCATACCCCGCGGCCACAGCCGATCCACAAGAACTCGTGTTCCGTCTGCGCGCGCCGCAGTTTCATAGACGCGTTTTACGCTGGTTTTCATTTCCGTACATTATGATTGTATGTCATGCGCGAGAACAATAACTTTTGGTTTTCTAGGTAAGTAATTAAGGTATGCAAAACTTTTGTCACTGGAAATTCTGGTTTGTTCTGCCGGCTGTTTTGCTTTTGGTGGGATGTGAAACCGAGCGTCGCAAGAGCGACACCGAGCTGGGGCTCAATCCTCAACAAGCCACAGGACGGAAAATTTATGCCAACTATTGCGATCGCTGTCATGAACCGTATTCTTCCCGCGGCAAAAAAGGCCCGGGATTAAAAGGTGTGTTCAAGCAGGAGTATCTGGAAAAAAGCGGATTGCCCGCGAACGACGAACGCGTAAGCACAATCATTATTGGTGGACATGGCACCATGCCCGGCTTCGGCCAGGTGCTCGACCAGCAACAAGTGACTGACTTGCTGGCCTATCTGCATACCCTTTGAAACTGTCGGATATCTCCGGAGAAATTTAGAATATTGCCGTGAACGAAAACGCCGAGCCCGAGAATTCTCCAGCGAGTTCCCGTTCCAACGACAGCAGCGAATCTTCCCTGCACTTCACGTTCAAGCAGAAGATTTTGCTTTGGCTCATCAGCACGTTAGGCGGGTTGCTGGTCCGCGCCATCGGATGCACGCTGCGTTACGCAATTTCTTTCGAGGACGGCGCTCCGCCCACGATCGAATACCGGCCCATGGTGGTTTCTTTCTGGCATAACTCCGTGTTGCCATCAATCTATATTTCGCGAGATCTCTCGCTGCGCGTGATGACAAGCCACAGCTTTGACGGCGAATGGATCGCCCGCATTATCCGCAAATTTGGTTTTGAGAGCGTGCGTGGCTCAGCGAGTCGCGGCAGCATTCGCGGACTCATGGGGATGAAGCGCGAACTCGAAGAAGGCTGGACGGTGGTCTTTCCCATCGATGGTCCCCGGGGACCACGTTACGTCGCAAAGCCCGGGCCCGTGATGCTGGCCGGAGCTACCGGCCTGCCCATGGTTACGTTTTATGTTGCTGTAGAGCGGGCGTGGATTTTGAAAACCTGGGACCGCTGTGTGATTCCCAAACCATTTTCCAAGGCATTGTTGCGTATGGGAAAGATCATTCATGTGCCCAAGGACGCCGATCGCGACGAGTACCTTGCTCAATTGCAAGGTTCGTTGGACCGGGTGCGGATTTTCGCGGAAGAAAATGTGGCAAAGGTGGGAACGGCGGAATTCCCAATCGCGAAACGTTAAGAACGATTCGGTGCTGTCGATTTTGGGGTTGGTTGATTTGGGCTGAATTGATTTGGGCTGAATTGATTTGGGCTGAACTGATTTGGGTTGAACTGATTTGGGTTGAACTGATTTTGCGCTGAATCTATCGACTAAATCAATTAAGACCTGCGAAGCGTGGCTTCGCGATGACCAGAAATAGACTGCCGCTGTCTGGCATTCGAGGACGACCGCTTCCCGTCCGATCGCATAACCGACAAGCTGGATTCGTCCAGAGGCAGCGGCGCGGCAGATCGTGAACCTTCATACTTTCCGCGAATATCCATTAATTTTTGCAGATTTAACCCGGCCAGGGGTTGCTGTTTCCCCAGCATGTGGGTGACCAGCGCAATCTGGGCAAAGTGCTCGACGGTTTCCAGCTTCATGTAGGCATGGTGAAGATCATCAGCGTAAGTGACTACGCCATGGTTCGCCATGAGGATTGCGTCATATTGGGGTACGAGCGGCTCAAGCGCGGCCGCCAGCTCGGGCGTTCCCGGAGTTCCGTATTCTGCTAACGGAATGGAACCCAGACCAATTACCACTTCGCAGACCAGCGGCTTGTTCAACGCCATTCCAGCAGCGGCAAATCCCGTGGCCGTCGGAGGATGAGCATGAACCACTCCATGTATGTCGGGACGCAAACGGTAAATCAGTAAGTGCATGCCGATCTCGCTGGACACATTGCGGCGGCCCTCAAGAAGATTGCCGGCCATATCCACAATCACCAGATCCGAAGCGCGCATCATGCCCTTGCACATCGCGGTCGGCGTAGCCAGAATGCGATCCTCATCGAGCCGCACGGACAAGTTTCCGTCCATTGCCGCCACATAGCCGCGATCATGCAGCATGCGGCCGAACTCGATAATCTGTGCCCGATATTTGCGTTCGCTCGGCATAAATTTAAAGGGTTGTTTATGGTAACTCAGGCTCTGTATTGAAACAATCCGAAATTCAGCCGAGTTACGATTCTTTACATACCCTAAACTCTATAATCTCAAGCGTGAAAGTTACTGAATTCAATTACGAATTACCGGGTTCGCTGATTGCGCAAGAACCGGCGGCGGACCGCGCAGCGGCCCGGATGCTGCATCTGGCACGCAATTCCGAAGGGATGGAAGAGAGGAAGGATACGTCTTTTCTGCGATTTCCCGACCTGCTGCGTCCGGATGATTTGGTCGTATTCAATAACACGCGTGTCTTTCCCGCGCGTCTGTTCGGAAGAAGGAGTAGTGCGAAGGCGCAGCCTGTTAGTCCACAGAATCCGGCGGCAAAGGATTTTCTGCAGGGGAAGATTGAGGCGCTGCTCACGCAACAAATTTCGCGGGATCCGAATGAATGGGAGTGCCTGATGCGTCCGGGGCGGAAGATCGGGGTTGGCGAACAACTCTATTTCGGGGACCGCGACGAACTCACCGCTGAAGTGATCAGCCGTGGAGAATTCGGGGAACGCACAATTCGCTTTGCTCCGGTGCAAAATTTCTGGTCTTTGGTGGAATCAGTGGGCCACATCCCACTTCCTCCTTATATTGACCGCGAGGACCGATCCTCGGACCATGAACGCTATCAAACGGTTTACGCCAGGGAGCGCGGCTCGGTTGCAGCCCCTACGGCCGGATTGCACTTCACGCCGGAAATCCTAAAAACGATTCATGCGCGAGGAATCGAAACTACGGAAGTTACGCTGCATGTAGGACTGGGAACTTTTCAGCCCGTGCGTGTCGACGAAGTCGAAGCAGTCAAATTGCACCGCGAGGCCTACTACATTTCTGAAGCGGCTGCCAATTCAATTAATACCGCGCGCAAAGCCCGGCGGCGTATTGTGGCCATCGGAACCACGACGGTTCGCACGCTGGAATATGCCGCGCTACAAGGCGAGATCAAAGCTGAGGCTGGCTATGCCGATCTTTTTATTTATCCCGGATTCCAGTTTCAAATCACAGGCGCCATGCTCACGAACTTCCACCTTCCCCAATCGACGCTCTTGATGCTGGTTTGCGCCTTCGGCGGAAAAGAAAAAGTCCTCGCCGCGTATCGCCATGCGGTGGAAAAACAATATCGGTTTTATTCTTACGGCGACTGTATGTTCGTGGAATAGACGCCGGCGCATGCTCCTTCGTCAGTCTCTCTTATTTGCTAGACTTACCTGGTGTCTCCCCGAAGCAAAGCCTCCAGCCTCGCGAAAAAAACCAACGAAGAGCCCATCGCCGCGCTCCCTGTAAAAAGCGCGCCGCCATCGGTAAGACCCGGTAGCATTTTTCTGATGGACACCATGTCGTTCATCTTTCGCGCCTATCATGCCATGGCGCGACAGCGAAGTATGTCCACCAAGACCGGGCTTCCGACCGCCGCCACTTATGTTTTCGTGAATATGCTGCGCAAGCTTCGTGAGGACTTTTCTCCGGAATATCTGGCGGCTGTGTTCGATGTTGCCGCACCCACGTTCCGCGACAAACAAGCCGAGGCCATTACTTCGATCCGCAAATTCGATTTGAAAACACAAACATTTCAGGAAATCGAATATAAAGGCTACAAAGCCAACCGATCCGAGATGCCCGGCGACTTAGCCCAGCAGTTGCCTTATATTCGGCGAGCATTGCAGGCATATCGAATTCCCATCCTGGAAAATCCCGGCTACGAAGCCGACGACGTGATTGGAACGTTGGCGAAAAAGGCTGCGGCGCAGGACCGTTGCGTTTACGTCGTTTCCAGCGACAAGGACATGATGCAGCTCGTGAATGATCACGTCCTCATCTTGAATCCGCCAAAAGATAATTTGATCTGCGACGCGGCCAAAGTGGAAGAAATCCTGGGTGTCCCTCCGCAACGCGTAGTGGACGTGATGGCCCTGCGCGGCGATTCCATCGACAACATCCCCGGCGCACCCGGAGTCGGCGACAAGGGATCCGTTGAACTCATTAAACGCTTTGGCAGCGTGGAATCCGCACTCGATCATGCCGGAGAAATTGAACGCAAGACCTATCGCGAGTCGCTGCAAAATAATCGCGATGTCGTTCTTCTCAGCAAACAACTGGCGACCATTGATTGCGACGTTCCTCTTACGCTGGACATCGATGCAATGAAAACCGGCGAGCCTGATGCAGCGGCGCTTCGCGAACTCTTCGCGGAACTGGAATTCACCTCGTTGTTAAAAGAATTGGTCCCTGAAGTTCGGGTCACGGAAACGCATTACGAAGAGGCGAAGTCGGTCGAGGATCTGGAAGAGATTTTGCGATCCGTGCCGTTGGATGCCGTGGTCGCCTTGGCTGTCGCCGCCACCGCTGCTGAAGAAAATGAGGAAGAGGAAATTTCAGAAGAAGCCATGCTGCCGCTTCTCGCGATGGAAGCCCCCAAGTCCAAATCATCCGACTTGGCAATTTCTACCCGGCCTGGGACAGCGACGATCATTTCGGCCAATTCCGATTCCAACGACGTGCGGAAAAAGTTCATTGCGAAATTGAAAGAGAATGTCCCGCTGGCCGTGCACGACGCCAAAACAACATCGCATGCAATGTATGACCAGGAAATCGAACTTGGCGAAGTCGCACACGATCCGATGCTGTATTCGTACCTGCTTGATCCGACTTATACGTCACACAAGCTTCCTGATGTGGCTTTCCGGCGCTTTAACTTAAAACTAAGTGGGAATATCGCGGAATCCGCTGACGTCACCGGGCAGCTGACGACCGCGCTGCGCCGCGAAGTCGAAGAAGCTGGACTGCTGAAACTCTACGAAGAAATTGATTTGCCCCTGGTTCCCGTGCTTACCCGCATGGAACGGGCTGGAGTGAAGATCGATCGTGCGGCACTGAAAGAAATGTCCTCCCGGCTGGAGTTCGAAATCGCCGCGAAGGGCAAAGAAATTTATGCTAGCGCCGGATTTGAATTCAATGTCAACTCTCCCAAGCAGCTTGGCGATGTGCTCTTTAACAAATTGAATTTGCCGAAGCCCGTGAAATACGGCAAGGGCAAAACAATCTCTACCGCGGTCGATGTTCTCGAAGAACTCGCAGAGATCCATGATGTTCCGCGCATGGTTTTGGATTACCGCCAGCTTTCAAAATTGAAATCCACATACGTAGATGCATTGCCTTTGCTTTTAAGCACTTCCAGCGGCCGCTTGCATACAACATTTCTGCAAGCTGCGACTGCAACGGGAAGATTGTCTTCGGTCAATCCAAATTTGCAGAATATTCCCATTCGCACCGAACTCGGCCGCGAGATTCGTGCCGCATTCACAGTCGAACCTGGCCATGTTTTATTGACGGCCGACTATTCGCAAATTGAGTTGCGGTTGCTGGCGCATTATTCCAAAGACAAATTGCTCGTAGAAGCCTTCCGGAACGGCGACGACATTCATACACTGACGGCCTCGCAAGTTTTCGGAGTTCCTCCATTGATGATCACCGCCGATCATCGACGTCAAGCGAAAGTCGTCAATTTCGGCATTGTGTATGGACTTTCGGCGTTCGGGTTGTCGCAGAATCTTGGCATCGAGCCTTCAGAAGCCAAACAATTCATCGAGGCTTACTTCGAAAAATACAGTGGCGTGCGCCAATTCATCGACAAGACGCTGGCCGAGGTCCGCAGCAGCGGAAATGTGAAGAACTTGTTTGGCCGGGTCCGCCCGATTCCCGACATCAACAGCAAAAACGCAAACCTGCGCGGATTCGCCGAGCGCACTGCCGTCAACACTCCACTGCAAGGGACTGCAGCCGACCTCATTAAGATCGCGATGATCCGGATCGATGCCGCTATCCGCGAGCGAGATTTGAAATCGCGAATGACGCTGCAAGTCCACGACGAGTTGGTCTTTGAAGTGCCCGAAGCCGAGGTGGACATCATGCGGTCGCTGGTGAAAGAGATGATGGAGAACGTGCATACTCTTTCCGTGCCGCTGCTTGTAGAGATTGGAATTGGTCCGAACTGGAGAGATTTGGATTAGGCTTTGAAGCTGGATCACGACTCTCGATCGGACGACTCTCGATCGAATGATTCCCGCTCCGCCGCTTCGCGCAGTTCCCTCTTGGAGCGAATCGTGGAAATCTTCTTCATGCGGATCAGCTTCCGCAAAAACACTCGATAGAGAAATACCAGCAAAGCTCCGGCAAAAGCCAAAAGGAGAAGCAGGCTCCATAAGGCCAAAAAATTGTTGAGGAGGCCTTGCATAACGTCGGCCCTTTACTTTACGCCGAGATGTTCCGTAATGGCCTGGGCGATCTTCTCGGTGAGGCTTTTCATTTTCTCTTCGGACTCGGCTTCGACCATTACGCGCGCCAGCGCTTCCGTCCCTGAATAGCGGACAACCACGCGACCGTTGCCATTCAGTTCGCGTTCGGCAGCTTCGATCGCGCTTTTGATCTGCGGCACCTGCTCGAAGGGAACTTTTTCCTTCACGCGAATATTTTTAATCGTCTGCGGGAATACCTTGAGATCGCCGACGAGGTCCGCGAGGCTTTTCTTCGTGCGTGCCATCACTTCCAGTACACGGAGAGCGGTCAGGAGTCCGTCGCCAGTTGTGGCATCGCCGTCGCGGAAAATAATGTGACCGGACTGCTCGCCTCCGAGGACGGCCCCGGTTTTCTTCATTTCTTCCAGAACATATTTGTCGCCGACATTGGCCCGCAACAAACGGATACCCGAGGATCGGAGGGCCACTTCCAAACCCATGTTCGACATCGTCGTCGCTACCACGAGCGATCCGGGCAGCTTACCTTGCGACTGCCAATCGCGCGCGACCATCAGAAGAACGGCGTCGCCATTGACCACCTTGCCATTCGCGTCGCTGAATAAAGCGCGGTCGGCATCGCCGTCGAAGGTGATACCCAGATCATATTTTCCTTTGGCATCTCCAACAGCTTTTGCCACGACCTGAGGATGCAACGCGCCACAACTCTCGTTGATGTTTTTGCCATCCGGCGAAATGCTTAGAAAATCCGCTTTGATTTTGACAGTCTTGAAAAGCTCCGGAGCTTCGGCCGCCGCAGCCCCGTTCGCACAATCAATCAAAGGCTTCAGAGCACTCAAATCACGATCTACATTTTTCGCGAGCCATTCAATGTATTCATGCCACAGCTTTGCGTCTTCCGGCAATGATGACGATTGCGCCGGCGGCACGCCTTCTCCACTTTCCAGCAACGCAAAAATCTCATGTTCGATGGCCAGCTCGCGTTCGTCGGGAAGTTTGTAGCCATCGCCGGAAAATACTTTGATCCCATTGTCTGTCCATGGATTGTGCGAAGCGGAGATCACCACGCCAGCCGCATAACCAAAGGTACGCGCGAGATATGCGACGCCGGGTGTCGTGATCACGCCGGCATTGTGGACAGTTACGCCGCAGGAAGCGAGCCCGCTGGCAACCCGCTCGGTAATCCATTCGCCGGATTGCCGCGTGTCCTGGCCGATCACAACTTTCGGCTTGGGATCAGACTTCAGCAGATTGTGGCCAAGCGCGCGGCCAATCCAATAAGTGCTTTCCGCAGTGAGAGGAAATTCGCCCGCGATTCCGCGGATGCCGTCGGTACCGAATAATTGACGTTTTTGAGAAGTCATTCTGTATGAAAAATTACGGAGTAGCCCCAACCGCCTTTTTCCGCATGATAACGGTCACGTGGATGGAATCAGGATTAACTATTTGAATAAGCGGGTCCGAGACGTACGCGTGCGTGGAAAAACTCATGCGATCGGTATTCCCGGTCACATCCACGGGATCGGTAATGGCGTAATCGGTCTCCTGCACTCTTTTCTTAGGACCAACGATCGTTATAGTTGGCGGCACAACATTGATCTTAGCAATTTCGTATTCGGAAGCGAACTGTCCCACCACCCGCGGTTTAATCTCCACTGATCGCGTTGCTTTGGAATCGAAGATGAGATGTAACTCGCTGGGATTAATTTCCTCCACTCGCAAGCCATTCGGATAATGCACGTCATTGGCAGTGATATCAAAGCTGCGCTCTCCGGCCTGCACTTGCGAAAGATCAATTTTTGCGTGTACGTCAGACTGTTGCAGGCGCGAGATCACTCTCTCCGGGCCGCTTAAGGTGACTTGCACCGGCGGAATCTTTTCGGAGCTGATCTGCAGGCCGTCCGGAAGATTTTGCATTTCCACAGGGGCATCCACGGCAACCTGCGCGATAGGATCTCGCTCAATGGCCAGCCACAAACCCACCGCGAGCGCAAGCGACAGCAGCTTCAACCCGATGTTGTTCAAAATTTTTCTGCGAAAGAAATCTCTCATGATGGTTTAGTGCCGTTGCCGCGAATCAATGCGCGGCACAGCATCCTCAATGTGGCCATCGTTAAATTCTTCGCTTCCGCTGGCAATCGGCGTCGGTAAAGCCGAAGGGGGCACGTAGCGCCGCATCAGTTCGCCCAGGCGCTGCCGCAATTGCTCCACGCTTAAATCTCTTTCAATGCTGCCGCCAAGCGCAATGCTGATGGTGCCGGTTTCTTCGGAAACAATCACCGCGATGGCGTCCGATTCTTCCGTGATTCCGATCGCCGCTCTGTGGCGCGTACCGAGTTGCGTGGAAAGTACCGGATTCATGGACAGCGGCAGGAAGCAAGCCGCAGCCGCGACCCGATCTTTTTGCACAATCACCGCGCCGTCATGCAGCGGAGCGCTGGGACGAAAGATTGTGGCCAGCAAATCGTAAGAAATTTTTGCATCGAGAGGAACGCCGCTTTCGATGTAGGTACGCAAACCGATTTCACGCTCGATCACGATCAACGAGCCGGTTTGATTTTGCGAAAACAAATTCGAGGCCAGCACAATGTCTTCGTATACGTCCGATTCTCCGGACGCAAGACGGCTGAAAGTTACTTTACGGCCCAGGCGGGCGAGGCCTTGCCGAAGTTCAACGGCGAAGACGACGATGATGGCGAAGACGGCGTAAGGCAGTAACCGGCTCACAACCCAGTTAACAGTCGTCAAACCGCCGATGCGGAACAGATAAAACGCCAGTGTAAGCACACCGAGACCGAGCAGCATTAAAGCGGCGCGCGTGCCTTTGATCAATTCCAGGAATTCGTAGATAAGAATGGCGACGAGGAGAATGTCAATGATCGAGATCACTGAAACATGCGGCCATGTTGCTGCAAGGTGCGGCATCACTCGCCTCTTTTACAAAAGCTAAATTATTCCTCTTCACTCATTGTAATGCACGCTTCCCCAGGAAAGTGTCAGTCATTGTAAATGCCAGTATTCAATTGGCTAATTATGGCAAAGCCTCATCCTGTACGGAAATAAATCGATCGGCATCGCGTAGTTCCGGAAACTTCCAGGCCCAGAATGCGATTACCAGCAACGTTCCAATTCCGCCCAGAACAACCGCCGGCACGGTCCCGAACCATGCAGCGGTCAGACCCGATTCAAATTGGCCGAACTCGTTGGAAGCTCCAATGAAGAGCATCTCCACCGAATTGACCCTGCCCCGCATGCTATCCGGCGTACCCAGTTGCACGAGAATGCCGCGGATGATCACACTCACCATATCGGCGGCGCCCAGCAGGAGTAGCGCAATCAGAGAAATAATTAAGCTGCGCGAGAGGCCAAAGATGATGGTGCATACCCCGAATCCCGCAACGCACCAGAGCATAGTAACGCCCACTCTTCTTTTTAAGGGGCGATGAGCGACCACCAGCGCCATAATGGCGGCCCCCACTCCCGGAGCGCTACGAAGTAATCCCAGACCCCATGGGCCTGTGTGGAGAATTTCGCGCGCAAACACGGGAAGCAGCGCCACCGCGCCCCCCAGCAATACCGCAAATAAATCGAGCGAGATCGCTCCCAGGATCACTTTCTGCTCCCGGATGTAATGCAGCCCGGCGAGCACCGTCTTCACGCTGATCTCTTCGCGCGGCCGCGGCTTGGCTTTGGATTTGATCCGCAACATCGAAAGCGTCGCTGATATGCCGATTATCAGCGCCGCACCGTAAACCGCCTGCGGCCCTTTAGTCAGCGCATATAAAAATCCGCCGATAGCGGGGCCAAGTATGGTTGAGCCTTCAAAAATAGTCGCGTTCCATGCAACTGCGTTGGGAAAGTGTTCTTCCAGGACAAGCTCCGGCAGAAATGCCCGCCCTCCCGGAGCGCTGAACGAGCGCACAATGCCAATCAGCACCATGACCACATAAATGGGATAAATCACACGATAATGCGAAAAGGTGATGGCGAGCAGCAAACCGGAACAGATCGCCAAGCCGCCATAACAAAGAACCAGAATTTTCCGGCGCTCAAAACGGTCTACCGCGTGGCCGGCCACCAGGAACAAAAGAAAGCTCGGCAGGAATTGCGCTAATCCAACCAATCCAAGATCGAGCGGTTTGCGCGTGATGTCATATACCTGCCAGCCTACCGCAACCGATTGCATTTCAAGCGCGGCGACAATGAAGAACCTGGCAATTTGATATAGCGTGAAGTCGCCATAGCTAAAGGCAACGTAACCGCCGACATGAGTCTGATCGGATTGCGCCATTTAAGGTATGCCTCTACTGTGCCATCAAGCCGAAATTCGCACAACACCAGTAAATAGGTTTCCATGCGATCACTTCTGCAATTCGTAGGATGGGCCCTGTGCATCGTGTACACCAGCGTTCCTTTGTTCTGGTTCATGATCCATCCGTTCGCGGACCATTGGCGGGTGCAGCGCAGAAACCCTTATCGCGTCTTACTCCCCGGCTGGATCGCCATGTGGATCCTCATCGGGTTTGCAACGTCGCATTGGCGCAGAATTGTGCTGTATGAAAATCCGTGGACCTGGATTCCGGGCATCGGCTTCTTACTCTGCGGATTTTGGCTCTACCACCAATCCACGAGAAACTTCAGCGGCAAGCAGGTTGGCGGCTTCCAGGAAGTCTTGCAAAACCAGCGACAGAGATTAGTGATCTCCGGAATTCGCGGGCGCATCCGCCATCCCATGTATCTGGGACATTTTTGTGGGTTGCTGGGATGGAGCATCGGGACCGGCCTGGCCGTCTGCTATGGATTGACGCTGTTCGCGGTGATCACGGGCGCAATCATGATTCGCATGGAAGACAACGAACTGGAATTGCGCTTCGGGGAACCATACCGAATTTATCGCCAGCAGGTTCCTGCGTTTTTGCCGAAAATCTAAGCAGGATAGTTGCTCAATCAGTTCGCACTAGTTCTTTTTCTGCCTTCAATCTCTATAATCCAAGTGCTGCATGCTCAATGTAAATTGCTGGTTGTAAACGCTTCTCATGAAATTTGAACTCTTCATCGCTTCTCGATATCTGCGGGCCAAGAGACGCCAGGCCATGATCGGCGTAATTACGACAATTTCCATTATTGGTGTCGCTGCTGGAGTCGCATCCTTGATCGT
>DASXCC010000192.1:0-17383 GCA_036491415.1 Terriglobales bacterium
GCGCACGAAGACTGATACTCGCACTGATGCACCTGAAGATCGGAGTATTCGATGTTCAGCGGCATGTTTAACCCTTCACGTTGAATCGCATTCGATAAGGTTGCGGTGATATCGAGGTTCAACGTATCGCCGAATTCGTATGTCTTTGAAGCACCGCTGGTTTCCACCCCCGTTGCCATGTCGCGCGTGTCGTGACGGCCAAAGCTGGATTTTCCAAGCGATCCCATCAGGTCACGCAAAGTTTTATAACCGAGGAAGTCGAGGCTTTTATCGGTAATCTCAAACTTGGCTTGCTGTGCTTCGCCCGTCTGGCCGCCGACACTCGATTGCCGCGATGGATCGTGCGGTTCGTCAATGCTGATGTAGTCTTCCAGCTCCATGCGCTCGATCAACTGTTCGATCAATTCATCGAGCTTGCCTTCCATTTGCATTTGTTGCAGTCGTTCCCGCATTTGCTCATCGAGCAAATCGCTTTCCATCAAAGCCTGCTCGATGGCGCGGCGCAGATCGTCGAGCGTATGCTCGCCATCCGGCTCGTCGTACATCATGTAATCCTGAAAGCCGCTTTGCAGCAGATAATCGGAGAGAGCGCTGAGCAGGTCTTCCATGCTCATTTCTCCGGCAGGGTCGGGGACGTATTTGGAGTAACGAATGCGTTTCATAAAAAACAGCTCTTGGATGTCGGTTCTCAGTGGTTGGTCTTAATAGTTTTCAGACGGAGAACTGGCAGCCAACATCCGGCAACTAGTTAAACGGCCTTCTTCCGCGGAAGCGTTCTTCTTCTCGCTCAAAAGGCTTTTCAGCCACTTTCGGTTGTTTTTCTCCTGCAGTGAAAACGCGCTCTTCATTGCGTCCAATGCGCTTGTGGGCATGCAAGCCTTCGAGAATAAATTCCGCGGCAGAAACTTGAGACTCCGTCGTGTCTTTCGGGCCGACGCCGACTTTCACGGTCTTCTCCATCAGACCTTGAATGCCGCGCAGGGGTTGAATCGCTTCATTCGCCCCGGCAGCATCGGCGAGTTGAATTTCGCCGCCCAGGTCGAACCACTGCACGATCTGCTGCATGTCGGTGCCTTTGAAATAGGTATCGTACGTTTTCGCAATAGAGGAACGAATCAATTCACGGGCGACGTGGTCCGCGCCTTTCATTTCGCCTTCGTATTCGAGTTCCAGCTTTCCGGTAATTGCGGGCATGGCGGCATAAACATCGCCAACACGCGGGACCACCATCTTTTCGTCGTGTCGAATGGCACGCCGTTCGGCGTTGGAAATAACGTTCTCCATGCAGGAAATCGGCAACCTCTGGCTGACGCCGGAACGCTTG
This sequence comes from Terriglobales bacterium, assembly GCA_036491415.1. Lineage (GTDB taxonomy): Bacteria > Acidobacteriota > Terriglobia > Terriglobales > Acidobacteriaceae > JAICKN01. The sequence continues at coordinate 1,325 of DASXCC010000192.1, forward strand.
TCAATTTTTTTGTCTTCACGCGCGGTGAAGGCGACGCGCTCGATAATTTCCTGCACGTATTTTGGGATATGGAACTTGTGGCCATTGCGCGCAGTCCATGCTTCCTGCGTGGTAATGGCAATACCTTCTTCCACGGTCGCCGGATAATGCGTACGAATTTCTGATCCAATGCGGTCTTTGAGCGGGGTGATGATTTTTCCGCGGGCCGTGTAGTCTTCAGGGTTGGCGCTGAATACCAGCGCGACGTCAAGCGGCAGGCGGACCGGATATCCCTTAATTTGTACGTCGCCTTCCTGCATGATGTTGAACAATCCCACCTGAATTTTTCCGGCCAGGTCAGGAAGTTCGTTGATCGCGAAAATGCCGCGATTCGCGCGCGGTAAAAGTCCGTAATGGACCGTCAACTCGCTGGAAAGTTCATGTCCGCTGCGCGCCGCTTTAATCGGATCAATGTCGCCGATGAGGTCAGCAATCGTTACATCGGGAGTCGCCAGCTTTTCAACGTAGCGTTCCTCTTGTGTCAGGTAAGCAATCGGAGTTTCGTCGCCGCGCTGCGCGATCAAATCTTTGCAGCGCCGGCACAACGGCGCATAGGGATTGTCGCGAATTTCGCAGCCTTCGATGTATGCCATCTCAGAATCAAGCAGGGAGGTGAGGGCACGCAAAATACGGCTCTTTGCCTGTCCGCGCAGACCAAGAAGTATAAAGTTATGCCGCGAGAGAAGGGCATTCACGATCTGCGGCACAACGGTGTCGTCGTATCCAACGATGCCGGGGAAAATCGGGCCACCCTTGCGCAGTTTAGCAGTAAGGTTGTCGCGCAGCTCGTCCTTTACACGCCGGTTTACAAGTTGTTGTTCCGAGAATGAACTGCGACGCAGTTCGCCGAGTGTCCGAGGAGAACTCATTGGACAAAAACCCCCAAAGAAGCAGAGCTTACTGCGATTAATTATACGCCGCCCCCGCAGATCGTCAGCAACAAGCCCACTAAGAAGGTCAGTCTTCACGCTTGACTTGCGCGCGCAGGAAGAATAAAAGCACGGCATGGCTTCCACAGGAACAGAACTTTCTGGAAAAGTTGCGATCATTACCGGCGCTTCCATGGGAATCGGCGAGGCAATCGCCAAAATGTTTGCCGATCATGGAGCGCGCGTTGTTTTGCTTTCGCGGGACGCTGGACGGGCGGAGGCGGCGCGGGCACGCATCGGTCATGTTGAAAGCACGCTCGCAATGGCCTGTGATGTGGGGCATCGTGAAGAGATCGATCGCGTGATCGGTTTGGCGATGCATCATTTCGGACGCATCGATATCTGGGTGAACAATGCCGGCCATGGATTGATGGATTCCGTGGCCGAAGCGGATATGGCCAGCGTGCGCGCGACGTTTGAAAACAATTTCTTTGGCACGCTGATGGGAATGCAAGCTGTCATTCCCATCATGAAACAACAGGGCGACGGCGCGATCATCAATATTTCCAGCGTCGCAGGCCATCTTCCGCTGCCATTCAACTCGATTTACAGCGCCACGAAATTCGCCATGAACGCGATTGGAAAAGCGGCGCGAGTCGAGCTAAGCAGAGCGAATATTCACGTCACGACGGTTTGTCCCGGATACGTGCGTACGGATTTCGGCGCAAACATCATTCGTGGAAGAGAAAAGAACACTGTGCGTCCCGCTGCGGCGCGAGGGATTACGGCCGAGCGCGTGGCCCAGGCTGTTCTTGGCGGCTATTTGAAACAAAAGCGGGAAGTAGTCGTGCCCTGGACGATGCATCCGATGATCAAGCTTTATCAGTTATTTCCTGGATTGGTGGAGTGGGGAATGGTCCGAATGGTGAAGCCGAAAGAATAATTAGCTTAATTCCGCCAGCATTCCCTGCATTTCGGATAAGGCATGTGAGTTTCCTGTACGCTGTGCGGCTGCAATTCCATCCTGCAACATTTTGCGCGCTTCCTCCACGCGGTCTACCTTGGCAAACGTTTGCGCTGCCATAAAGTATCCGGCGGCATAATCGGGATGGGCGGACAAAAGCTTTACGAATTCCTGCAAGGCTTCTTCCGTTTTACCCGAATTGGAGTACTCCATGGCCAGGCCATAGCGGGCAAAGCTATCATTCGGATTCTGCGATAGAACTTCGCTGAGCATTGCGATTCGATCCATAAAATTCCTTTTAGAAAATTGCCGAGAAAATTGCCAAAAGATGAGATTACTATATATGCCCATGGCATTCGGGCGGGTACTGGAAGTCGAAGACCCGGCTGGTAGAATGCCGTCATCGTATTTATGGCTTGTCCATTCTTCATGCCGACAGAAAGATTGCTGGAAGGTAGCTGGATGCATCCAGCCCGCCTGCCCTTAGGCGCCGGATGGAACGGGCATTGCTGCTCGCCAAAGAATGAGGGCGCGGCGCTTTCCGTTGAGGTCATTCAAAATTTCTGCAATATGGGCTATGCGTCCACATGCTCTCACCTGCCGGAAGACAGGCAGGTTGATTCGGTGCGCTTCGGTGTGGCGCACGACCGTGGTTCGAGCATCGCTCTGTGGTATTCATGCGAACGCGAGTACCGTCCCGCGGGCCATGGCAAGTTGGAGTACAACTTCGCGATGAATGCCTGGGTTGTTTCTCACACGGATGTCCGCATTCAAAAGATGGCCGAATGTTACATGCAGTCTTATCTGTTGCGTAGAATCCAGCCCGCCTCGTCGGGCGTGAACCCGAGTGCACATAAATGAATCAAGATGAGCTGATGATGCCGCGCCCCGTCCGTGATTCGCAGTCCGAGATGAACGAAATTGTTCTGCCCAATGACGTCAACCCGCTCAACACGTTGCTGGGCGGCCGGCTTATGCACTGGATCGATCTGGCCGGAGCATTGGCGGCGCATCGTCATTCGCGACATCATGTGGTCACCGCTTCCATTGATCATCTGGATTTCTGGGTTCCCGTGCGTGTGGGCGATGTCGTCATACTGCGGTCCTCGGTGAATCGCGTGTTCCATACTTCGATGGAAGTGGGCGTGACCGTGTGGGTGGAAAATTACATCGCCGACGAGTGCAAGCATGTAAGTTCCGCGTATCTGACTTTTGTTGCCGTGGATAAAGACGGCAAACGCGTGCCCGTCCCCGCAGTTATTCCTGAGAACGAAGACCAGCGTCGGCGTTACGATGACGCCGGCCGGCGCCGTGAAATTCGTCGCGCCGAGCAAGAACGCAGAAAAAATAAAAAATAATCCTCGCGTATTTTTACGGAAAATGCCATGAACACTGGCTTATGCCACGCTATCTGACCCGTGTTTCGCCTGTATAATCTTTATAGAAAAGCTCACAAATCTCTAGTCAAGAAGGTCGTCCATTGAGTTCGCACTCCCACATGCCTCCGCGTCCCGGTCAACAACCGCCTCCGCCGCAACCTTTGCCCGGCGTTGGCTCGATTATTGCCGTCGGATCAGGAAAAGGTGGCGTAGGAAAGACCACGCTTGCTGTGAATTTAGCAATCGCGCTGGTGAAGCTGGGTCACAAGGTGGGCTTGCTCGATGCCGATGTGTACGGACCGAATGTCCCTTTGATGGTAGGCACGAACGTCCAGCCGAAAGTGTTGGGAGATAACACCATTGAGCCGGTCGAAGTGCAAGGATTGAAAATGATCTCCGTCGGGTTGCTGAATCCCGGAGACAAGCCTTTGATTTGGCGCGGGCCAATGTTGCATTCGATTATTCGGCAATTTTTAAGTTCCGTGGTTTGGGGAACTCTGGATTACCTGATTGTCGATCTTCCTCCCGGGACCGGAGATGTTGCGCTCTCGCTCATTCAGACTGTCCCGCTGACGGGCTCCATTGTGGTTTCCACGCCTTCTGACGTTTCTTTACAAGACGCGCGCAAAGCCATCGAAATGTTCCGGCAAATGAAAGTGGATATTGTGGGCGTCGTAGAGAACATGAGTTATTTTGTTTGCCCCCATTGCAATCATGAAATCGATATTTTCTCCCGTGGCGGCGCTGAGAAAACGGCGGAACAATTCAGCGTAAATTTCCTGGGAAGCATTCAGTTGGATCCGGAGATTCGCAAAGCCGGAGACAGCGGAAAGCCTGCCGTTTTACAGGGAGAAGATTCTGTCCACGCAAAATCGCTGTACGATTTTGCGCGCAAGGTAGTTGCCCGCGTGGATGAGATCAAGGCGAACGCTCCCGATCCTGTCATTCAAATCCAATAACCAAACCGTTTTTACTCAGCCTTCATAATCTGGCGGTTTGGACGTGCTGCATCGTGCTAAACTTCCTCTCAAGCGGCATCATTATTTTCGCGGCGGCGGGTAAGCCTGGCTCTGGGTTTTCAAAAATTCATTCGGTCCAATACTTCAGACCACAGGTGTTTCTGATTGGCATTTTCCATGCTCCGGCACCGGTTTTTGTGGCGTTTGCGCGCTCCCGTCAGCATTGACGAGACGCGGCGCATCGAACGCTGGCTCGCGTCTGCGCGCGTCCTGCTGGCGATTTCGACTTTAATCGCCATCACCATGGACCCCGTGGAAATCCGCTACTCGCCGTGGGCCTCCGGTCTTCTCGGTTTCTATATCGCACAAGGCATTATCGTCATCATTTTGCTACGGCGGCGCTTATTGCCCACCAGAGCTTTCCGGTTGATGGTGCATGCCGCCGATGTCGTTTGGCCCGGTGTGATTTCCATTTTTGCCACGGGCCAGTCAAATCCGTTCTTCCTGTTCTTCATCTTCGTATTGGCTGCGGCCGCGTATCGCTGGGGACTTTGGGAGACGCTCAGCACCGCTGGCGCGTCTATCATTTTGCTATGGGTGGAAAGCTTTGTTTTTCGCTCGGAGTTTTTGCGGACTCTGAATCATTTTCTTGTCCATTATCACCTGCCCATGTTGGGCGCCGACGTAAGCGACTTGGAGCCGAAGCGGCTTTTCATGCGTTCTATTTACCTGGTGGTGATGGGATTGCTCCTGGGCGCGCTGGCAGAACAACAGAAACAACTTCGCGCTGAGAAGGTTGTCATTGCGCGCATTCTTTCGAATGTTCGCGTGGAAAGCGGAATGGCGGGAACGTTGCAACAGATCCTGTCGGAGTTGTTGCAGATGTACGACGCCTCCTGCGCTCTCATCGCTTCGCAGGAAGTTGCTACCAACCGCGTATATCTAAGCGAGGTGCGGCGGGAAAATGGCACGTTCAAAGTGCTCGAATCATCCCCTTCGGATTTCGAAACTTATCTGTCGCGCTATCCTGCAGACACTTGGTTTACCCCTGATGTGAACAGTCCGGTGCTGGTAGGGCTGGACCGGGACGGAGCTAGGATCCGGAATTTGTCGAATGGATTTCTGGACCAATTCAAAGGTAAGCGTGCCTGCCACTCGGTGGCGGTGACGTCATTTCTTTTCGGACGCGAATGGTGGGGGCGCATTTTTCTGCTGGACGCGGAACTGGCCGGCAACACCGAAGAAGAGTTGAGATTTTTGCAGGAAATTATCCGGCAGGTCGGCCCAGCGGTTTACAACGTCTATCTGTTGCGGCGTCTGCGGCAAAAAGCCGGAGCGATTGAGCGCGCGCGTTTCGCTCGTGAACTTCACGACGGCGCTGTGCAGTCTTTGATCGCGACGGAAATGCAGGTGGATGTTCTGAAACGGCAATCCGTTTCCAGACCGGAAATTATTCCTGACGAGCTCGGACGCATTCAGGGCCTGCTGCGCGAAGAAGTATTGAAGCTGCGCGAGTTGATGCAGCAGATGAAATCGCTCGACGTCGATTCCAAGCGTCTCGTTCCATTTTTGGTGGACAACGTGGAGAGGTTCCAGCGGGAAACAGGAATTGTTGCGCGCTTCCATTCCGAGGTGGGCTTGCTGGACATGCCGCAGCAAGTTTGCCGGGAGGTGGCCCACATCGTCCAGGAAGCTCTTGTGAACGTACGCAAGCACAGCAAGGCGGAGCGAGTGATTGTGGGGCTGGTCGCCGATCGCGGATTTTGGAAGCTTACGATCGAAGATGATGGACGAGGGTTTCCGTTTACCGGAGCTTTGACCGATGCGGAGCTTGAAACCATGGGAAGAGGTCCCATTGTGATTCGGGAACGTGTACATTTAATAGACGGACAGCTCAAGATAGAATCGACACCAGGCCGCGGGGCGCGGTTGGAAATCCAAATTCCACAGAGAAAAGAAGCCGCATATGGATAACAGAAGGTCGCAGCCAATCCGCATCGTCATTGCGGATGACCATCCAATTTTTCGCGATGGTCTGCGTCGGCTGCTGGAAACAGAAACAAACCTGAAAGTGATTGGCGAAGCCTGCGACGGTGCTGAAGCAGTCAAACTCGCCCGACAATTGAAGCCCGATGTGTTGCTTCTGGACTTGGCGATGCCGCGCCAACATGGGTTGGAAGCCCTGCGGGAGATGAGCACGACTCAGGATGAGGGAACATCGGTTCGCATCATCCTGCTGACCGCCGCTGCGGAAAAAAAGCAGATCGTCGAGGCGTTGCAGCTTGGCGCTCGCGGAGTGGTGTTAAAAGATTCTGCCACGCAGCTTCTGCTGAAGGCCATCTACACTGTAATGTCCGGTGAGTATTGGGTGGGACGGGAAAGCGTTTCCAACCTGGTGCAATATCTGCGAAATCTTATGCAGTCTTCGGGCGAAGAAGCCCGCCAACGAAAATTCGGCCTTACCCCAAGAGAGTTGGAAATTGTTTCCGCCGTTGTGGCCGGATACTCCAATAAAGAGATCGCCGAATACTTCAAAATCAGCGAAGACACCGTGAAACATCACTTAAGCAATATTTTCGACAAACTCGGCGTCTCCACGCGTCTGGAATTGGCGTTATTCGCGGTGAATCAGTCGCTTCCTCTAAAGCCTATTGCCTAAAATTAGGCCAACTTTCCGAGATCACATTCGGAGCAAGATCGATATCGCCATCAAGAACGAAGTTTTGTGCAAGATTCTTTGCCATAACATTTGGTGTTTGATCAGCGTGATATACGACTTGGGATTGAGCCAAAATTTTTGCAGCAATAGTGTTTAGTACTTCCTAGCTTCTGCGCTCCATCCCCAGTGCGTCAAAAATTTAAGGAAGTCTCGGCCTCGGACAGTAATTTCGATCATGTCACTAGGATGTTGGAAAAGAAGGTTGTGAGTTTTCTGCATGAAGCTTAACCACTGCTCAAAAGAATATTTCGCATAATACTCTGGGTATTCCGCCTTGGCTTTTGTGTAGTAAGTTCGCTGTGCTGAAAGAGGCGTCATTCCGCCTCTAGCATTCAATTCTGTCAGGGCGAGTATTTGACTACGAAAAATGTAAGCCCACGTTAGTTCATGCAAATAACCCCAATAACCCATTCCAATAAATTTTGCTAGCGTAGCCTCTCGCTCGTTCGGGTGCTGCTGGGCAACTAAGAGCTTCATATCGCGCTCGGTTTGTTCGGTTAACTGACTTGCATGCGCCAAGCGAAAATAGGTGTCGAATTTAAAATCAGGAAGGGCAGAGGTAATAGTTGGTTGAATAGCTAATTCTTGGACTTCCACTGTAGCGGGTGTCAAACTACTCGGCTCTATCGTAAAAGGATAGAACAAAATTCTGATTAACCAAAAGATTCCGGCTAAGATCGAAAGAAAAAGGGGAACATAATGCCATCCACCCCCTAAGCGCGGAAGAATGCTGTCCGCGGACGCTTGTTGCCACGCCTCGATGAAGGCTGCGATCACGACACACCCCACAGCCATAATCGTGGGCCAATTTTTTTGGAAATATTCCATCCACACCTCTTTAACAATTTTTATTATGCGGGTCAGTCTAGTGCATAGACGCGCAATTGTGGAGGGTTTTGCGCTGCCCAAAACTTACGAGGCTGCGCCAAAAAGTGCTGAGAAATTTCTGAGTTATTAAGCAAAGCCGCCCCGTATCCCCGTATAGCACTTTAGTGCCATGCCATGCACTAGAGAGCTATTGGGCATCTTGGTTCGGCGGAATACCATAGGTACATACTTAGACGTTGTACGGAGAAGTGTCTTCGTATAAAGATTATTAAGGATTGCAAGGAGACGGCCCGTGGCTGCATTGTTCCAAAAGTTGTGGAAAGACGAACAAGGACAAGATATTGCTGAATATGCAGTAATGCTGGCAGTGATTCTAGTTATTGTTGTCGGAACGATCCGTCTTATTGGCTCTAATGCCAATAATGTGTTCTCGCAGGTAGCTAGCGCCATCCCTCCCTCATAATCGGCGATATTCCCTTCGTTTCATTTTCCTTCGCTTAATTTGTAAGAGCCAGTGTCCCTATCGGTTCAAGCTCATTCCGCTTGTTCAGCGCAGATTTGCGGCGCAAAAAAACAGGAGGCGTATTCTTATGCCTCCTGTTTCCGCGAATTCTATTTGTGAATGTCTTAGCAGTGGCTGATCTTGGGATCGCGAATTCCGCGGGTCGCGTTGCGTGAATCCACAACCAGTTTCGCTTCGCGCACGATCTTCTTGTAGTCGTAATCCGAGTGGTCAGTCACGATCACTACGCAGTCGTAATCTCCAATGTTGTCGAGAGGTACGCTAGACATTTGCAGATCATACTTGCGCCCACGGCCCACGAACGGGCAATAGGGATCGTTGTAGCTGACTACGGCTCCTGCTTTTTGCAACAGCTCGATAATCGTAAGCGATGGCGATTCGCGCAGATCGTCAATGTCTTTCTTATAGGCGATTCCGAGAACCAATATCTTGGCGCCATTCAAAGCTTTCTTTTCCTGGTTGAGCGCTTTGGATATCGACTCGATCACATGGTACGGCATGTTGATATTGATTTCGCCGGCTAACTCGATGAATCGCGTGCGGAAATCCCATTCCTTTGCTTTCCATGAAAGATAGAATGGGTCGATTGGAATGCAGTGTCCGCCCAAGCCAGGGCCGGGGTAGAAAGGATGAAACCCGAAAGGCTTGGTAGCAGCCGCATCAATGATCTCCCAAATATCAAGGCCCATGCGCAACGACAACAATTTCAACTCGTTCACCAGCGCGATGTTTACGCAGCGGTAGATGTTTTCGAGGAGTTTGGTCATCTCGGCGGCGGCCGGAGACGACACGCGCACGACACGATTGAAGATCGATCCGTACATGGCAGCGGCTAATTCCGACGCGTCAGGATCCACACCGCCCACCACTTTAGGAATATCTTTGCGGGCGACGGTCGTGTTACCGGGATCTTCGCGCTCTGGTGAGAACGCGACAAAAAATTCTTTTCCCGTTTCTTTGCTGCGGGAAACTTTTAATCCGTTCTTGTTTCCTTTTTCAAGAATCGGATTCATTACTTCTTCGGTCGTTCCGGGATAAGTCGTGCTCTCCAGAACAACTAATTGGCCCGCTCGCAAATGCGGGGCAATGGAATGCGCGGTATCGGTAATGTAGCTAAGATCTGGTTCGTGGTATTCGTTCAACGGCGTCGGGACGCAAATGATGATGGCGTCCATTTCCGTAAGGCGGGTGAAATCTGAAGTTGCTTCAAAGTTATTTTTGCGCGCAGCCTCAATCTCAGCGGGCAAAATGCGGTGAATGTACGAACCGCCCTCGGCCAGGGTCTTGATCTTGCGCGAATCAATATCAAAGCCGGTGACACGGAATTTCTGTTCCGCATAAAGAAGCGACAACGGAAGGCCGACGTAACCCAGGCCGATAACGCCAATGCGAGCCTGGCGGGCCTCAATCTTTTGTTTGAGTTCGGAAGCGAGACTCGCTGATACGGAAGATGTGGTCATGATTTTTCTGGTTTATTCCTTCAGGTCTATTATGCGGCAAAACAAGTTTGACACGTTCCGCTGCAGGTTCACATAGCACTTTAGCGGGATAGGCACCCTACCTGATAGTGTCCAGTGGGTTACTTTCGTATCCTGCAAAATGGTTACCGCAAGGTTAAAACGTAAGCTGCTGATTTTATGGGCTTTCTAAGGGAATGCGTTCCTGCTGAAAACTTAGCAATCTTCTACCCGCCAATATCCTTCGCGATGATAGCCGATTTGTAAGACGCGGTTTTTAGGGTCGTGTCTTTTTCCACATCGCGGGCACGGTGTATACCGGCTCCAGGTTGTTCCCCGTTGATCAAAATTTTCTGACACCGCAAAGGTGAGTCCGCAACTGCAGGGAATCAGAAACATCCGGATCGGAGGAGTTTTCTTCGCCGGTTTGGGCTTGGTGGACACTATTCATTTTCCACAGAAACCATCGTGCTTCTTTTGCGTTTATTGGCCTGAAGCACCTTTTTTCGCAAGCGCAGAGATTTAGGCGTGACCTCAACGAATTCATCGTCGGCAATAAACTCAATCGCTTGTTCCAGGTTCAGTTGCCGGTAAGGCACAAGGCGGATTGCCATGTCGGACGTCGAAGACCGCATGTTAGTCAACTTCTTTTCGCGGACCACATTCACGTCGAGGTCATTGTCCTTGGCATTCTCGCCGACGACCATACCCTCGTACACATCGATAGTGGGACCGATGAAAAGCTCGCCGCGTTCTTGCAGGTTGTAGAGCGCATATGGCGTCGTAACTCCGTCACGATCGGAAACCAATGCCCCTGTCAGCCGGTGTGGAATCTCGCCCTGCCATTCGATGTATCCATCGAAGAGGGAATTCATCACAATCGTACCTCGCGTGTCAGTGAGTAGCTGGCTGCGCAAACCAATGAGTCCTCGGCTGGGCACGCGGAATTCAATGCGCACGCGGCCGTATCCGTGATTGTGCATATTGACGACTTCGCTTTTACGGACGCCGAGTTGTTCCATGACCACCCCGACAAAGTCTTCGGGAACGTCCACGGTGAGCTTTTCAATCGGCTCCATGAGTTTGCCATTGACGCGCTTAGTCACGATTTCGGGCTTGCCCACCATCAATTCGTAACCTTCGCGCCGCATCATTTCGATCAGGATGGAGAGCTGAAGTTCGCCGCGTCCCATGACTACAAATGAATCGGTGCTGTCAGTTTCTTCCACGCGCAGCGAAACGTTGGTCAGCAACTCTTTTTGCAAGCGGTCACGCAGATTGCGCGAAGTTACAAATGTTCCCTCGCGGCCTGCGAATGGAGATGTATTCACTGTAAACATCATCGCAATCGTCGGTTCATCAATCGTGATGGGAGGAAGAGGCGCAGGATTTTCCACCTGCGTAATGGTCTCACCGATTGTGATGCCTTCTACACCAGCGACGGAGATAATGTCCCCGAGCGTAGTTTCATTTATATCCACGCGTTTTAAACCGGAGAACGAAAACAACTTCGTAATTTTTGTTTTCTGGAATGCGCCATCGAGCTTCGCGATCGCAACTTCTTCTCCGGTACGCATGGTGCCGTTAAAAACACGCGCAATCGCCAGGCGTCCGAGATAGTCGCTGTAGTCGAGATTTGCCACGAGGATTTGCAAAGCGCCGGCCGGGTCTCCCTTTGGAGGCGGAATCGTTTGCACGATCGCTTCAAACAAAGGCTGCAAATTTTCTCCCGGAACCTTGATATCAGTAGAAGCCGTACCCACCTTGGCATTGGTGTAAAGAACAGGGAAGTCAATCTGGTCTTCTTTTGCGTCGAGATCAATGAACAGATCGTAAACTTCGTTGACGACTTCCTGCGGACGCGCGTCGGAGCGGTCTATCTTATTGATCACAAGAATTGGAGGAAGCTTTGCTTCTAACGCTTTGCTAAGCACATAGCGCGTCTGCGGCAAGGGACCTTCGCTGGCATCCACGAGCAGCATGACGCCATCTACCATTTTCAATGCGCGTTCGACTTCCCCACCAAAGTCGCTGTGGCCGGGAGTATCCACGATATTGATCTTCACATCGTGATAGTGAATGGCCGTGTTCTTGGCCAAAATAGTGATGCCCCGTTCGCGTTCCAGGTCGTTCGAATCCATAACGCGGTCAACCACTGTTTCGTTGGAGCGGAATGTTCCGCTCTGCTTGAGCATGGCGTCCACGAGCGTGGTTTTGCCGTGATCGACGTGGGCAATAATTGCGATATTGCGAATATTTGAACTCAACCGTGAATCCTCTACTACCACTTTACTATGAGGAGAGGCTTTGCCGCAGACAGGAACGGAGCAAACGGGAATTAAGTCAGTTGGCCGTAGTACATCTTTGTTTCATATTCCATTTTGACGTGCCCATTCTTCTGATGACGGTCGAATAGCTGACGGAGGGCTTTCATCATGGGTTCATGTTGGGCATGCGCCACTTCGGGCGCGTAAGAAGATGAAAGCAATCGGCCTTCGAGGCCGGCATAATCAAATTCCTGCGCTGAAGAGAGCATTGATTCCTGGAAAGGCGCAGGGGCGAAGAATTCGGCGACGGTCTCGTACGTGGCTCGCCCCTGGCATCGTACATTGGCATAGTCGGTGCCGTAGGTGTTAAGAAGCCCTTCGTAATCTCGTGCAAAAGGAGAGTTCAGGTCGCGCTCATTCCAGATCAATACAAGCCAACCTTTGGGCTTGAGTATCCGTTTAAATTCAGCGTTGGCTTTGCGCCGGTCAAACCAGTGCGCCGCCTGAGCAGCAGTCACGAAATCGGCAACGTGATGGAACAATGTTGTCGCTTCGGCCGTTCCGTCAATGCCTCGAAAATTTACGCAGTCTGAAAGATACCTGTTTCCAGCCTCGCGCATTTCGGCATTGGGTTCGACGGCGAATACGCGATTACCGTTCTCCAAAAGCATTCGCGTAAAAATTCCTGTGCCCGAGGCAATATCGGCAATGATGTGTTCTGAGATCAGGCCACATTTTTTCCGCATTACATCCAGCACTCCGGATGGATAACTCGGGCGATAGCGGACGTAGTTGTCCACCCGCGAAGAAAACCGTTGCGTGGAATTCAAAGCCATCAACCACTAGCTTAGCTTAGTTTGTAGGAACGCGAGAGGTGCATAATCGCAGCCGGATTGTTACATTAGAGAGACTCAACCATGCGCCTAGTCATTAAAGTTGGCACCAGTCTGATCGCTCCTGGAGGGCGGATTGATACAGTCCGCATGCGCGCTCTCGTGGACCAATTCGATCTTTCAAAGCACGAGTATTTGATCGTAAGCTCCGGGGCCATTGCTTCAGGAATGTTGCATCTCGGCTTGAAAGAAAAACCCTCCAGCGTGCCCCAGATGCAGGCTTGCGCTGCGGTAGGGCAGAGCCTGTTGATGCACACATATGAGCAGCTTTTCTTCGGGAAAAAGCCTGTCGCCCAACTGCTGCTTTCCAGCGACGACTTTACTTCGCCCGTCCGTTATAAAAATTTGCAGAATGCGCTGAATGAGCTTTTAAAACTCGGCGTGATTCCCATCGTGAACGAAAACGACAGCGTTTCTGTAAGAGAGTTGGTTGGGGCCTTTGGCGATAACGACGAGCTCAGCGGCCTGCTCGCAACCGCGGTAAAAGCAGATTGGCTTTTATTGCTGACGGATGTCGACGGATTTTATGTGCCCAACTCTAACGGTAAGCGGCAGAAAGTTATGCGCACGGTACGTAAGCTCACCTCCGAAATGGAAGCCGCGTGCGATGGGAAAAGTCAGCTGGGCCGGGGCGGAATGGCTTCCAAGCTGCGCGCTGCGAAAGCAGCCAGCGAATCTGGAGTGCACGTCGCGATCGTGAATGGACGGCATGCTTCCGCCATTCCATCTGCAATTGACCGTAAAATAGGAACATATTTCCCGCCACACAACGGGAAGGCCTGATAATGGCAACGACTCTGATTACGCCTCTTACCACTCGCGAAAAACTTTTGCGGGCGCGCAACGCTTCTGCGGAACTCGCGCAGTTTTCGACCGCCCAGAAGAATTCAATGTTACTCGCGATCGCGGATGCGATTGAGGCCAACGCTGAGAGTATTCTTCGCGCGAACCAGAAAGATCTGGACACCTCCGGGCTTGAGGGTGCCATGCTCGAGCGGCTTACTTTGAACCCCAAGCGGATTGCCGAAATGGCCAAGGGTGTGCGCGACGTAGCAGCGCTTGCCGATCCCGTGGACGAAACAGTTTCAGAGTGGACTTTGCCCAACGGTTTGCGCATTCGGAAAGTGCGCGTGCCTTTGGGAGTGGTTGGAATTATCTATGAATCACGGCCCAACGTAACGGTTGACACCGTTACTCTAACGCTGAAAACAGGCAACGCGATCGTACTGCGCGGCGGCAAAGAGGCGATCTATAGCAATCAATGTCTGGTGGAAATCTTGAATCATATTCCAGGCATCCCCGAAGGTTCCATTGAACTGCTCGATTCCAGCACCCGCGATTCTGTCGCAGAATTGATTCAGGCGCGCGGCCTGGTAGATGTCATCGTTCCCCGAGGCGGCGAAGGGTTGATTTCGTTTGTCGTGGAAAATTCCGTCGTGCCGGTAATCGAAACGGGAGCCGGCAACTGCCACGTTTTTGTGGATGAATCTGCTGATTTGGATATGGCCGATTCGATCGTGATCAACGCCAAAACGCAGCGGCCTTCGGTGTGTAACGCCGCAGAAAAATTGCTGCTGCATAAAAACATCGCCCAGCAATATTTGCCGCGCATTGTAAAAAAGCTTATCGAGGCAGGCGTAGAAGTCCGGGGCGATGCCGAAAGCCTCCGCTTATCGTCAGGCCAAGCGATACGTTTGGCTGAAGAAAAAGATTGGGGAGAAGAATATCTACGGCTCTGCATGGCCGTGCATATTGTTCCGAATGTGGACGAGGCGATTCGCCACATCAACCAGTATTCAACCAAGCATTCCGACTCCATCGTCACCAAGAATGATGACAATGCGCGACGGTTCTTGCGCTTGGTGGATTCAGCTGCTGTCTATTGGAACGCTTCGACGCGCTTCACCGACGGTGGCGAGTTTGGCTTCGGCGCGGAGATGGGGATCAGCACGCAGAAACTCCACTGCCGCGGGCCTTTTGCGCTTGCGGAACTGACTTCCACGAAATTCGAAGTGGTGGGGACCGGGCAGATCAGGAAGTAGCTAGCGATTGGCTAGCGTGGAGACTTCGCCCAGACCTAATAAATTTACGTCTGCAGTAACAAGAGTCAAATCTAAAACTTTCGCTGTCGCAGCCAGGAAGCGGTCGGCTGGGTCCTGGTGTTGCATCTTTAATTCCCTTGCAGCCAAAGCGATTTCGTGGGTAAGTGGCGCTTCGCGAAATGGCGCCGTGGATCTTGCAACCCAATCCGCCAAATCTCCATGCAAACGAATTCGGCCTTTGGCATTGAGCATGAGCGCTTCCCATGTACTGATCGGCGAAAGCCACAGCTCATTCTCCTGGTTGCGAAATTCGTGCTGCACTCTTCTCCCCAGTTGCCTGGGATCCTGCAAACTCCACAACCAAATGTGTGTATCGAGCAAGAACTTCAATCGCGCAATACCTCCCACTCTTTTTCATCACTCGCGGGAGAAACAATATCCCCGAGAATCTCTATTTTTCCTTTCATCGATCCGAGCCAGTTTTCGGAAGGAGCGCTTGTTGGGGGAATGACCTCGGCAACGGGCTTTCCGAACCGGGTAATACGTATTGGCTTCTTGGTCTTCTGCACCTGTTCGAGAAGGCCAAGGCATTTTGCCTTAAATTCTGAGATAGCAATCTCTTTCATAGCTTAATAATTATACCATGGTCAAAAAAAGTGACCATTCCTGAAATATCGCACTAATTTAAAATTTAAACATGTTTGTGATCGACTCCAGAAAAGACGGCCTGATCCGCCGCGCGATTCGCGACAAGCGCATCATCCGTTTTCTTTACAGTGGAAAAGTACGTGTGATTGAACCGCATGACTACGGTGTGCAAGGCGGAAAGGTCCGGTTATTGTCGTACCAAATCGATGGCCAAACTAATAGTGGGAAGCTGCCTTCATGGCGGTGGTTTGACGTCAACCTCATGTCAGACATTGCCTTGGAGAATGATCACTTCAAGGGCAGCCGCGGCGCCGATTCCACCCAACACCACAACTGGGATGAAATCTTTGCTCGCGTTGCCTGATCAATTTGCAGTAGTCAGAGTTTTGCTTTCGATGGCGTGAAGATCGCGATCGCGTACGCCAATCAAATACAACATGCTGTCCAGTCCAAGGAAAGAAAGGGAATGGTT
>DASXCC010000193.1:0-20331 GCA_036491415.1 Terriglobales bacterium
TCCTGATCCCTACACGGGTTGGACGGATTGGGCCGACGAATATTACACGGTGTATCCCGACGGAGTTGCCGCGCGACTTGGCAAAGTGTGGAGTTCAAATCTCGGAAAAAATCGGGAGTTCCAGGAGACGATTGTGATCAATCCTCCGGGGACACTTCCCGAAGACAACATCAATACCGATGCGCTCTATCTCGCGAATTTGCAGGGGCAAACACAAGTCATCTCCTGGGCTACGCCCCCGAAAAAAGGCGACCGCTGGGACAACGACGATATTCAACAAGTAAATTTGAAGTCCAGCTGGAAGCCCTTCCAAATCGCACTCCCCCCGACTTCCGTACGCCCCTACGTGGGAGAAAAAACTTACTCGACGTTTGAATGGTGGAATCATTGGCCGGTGCAGCAAGTGAAATCAAGCGGCATCTCCGCTACAGCGCGCGACAAGACTTCGCATACTTCCCTGTCCCACTTTGAGGGCAAGATCGTCGCGCGAACCGACGACTCTCTCACAAAAGTGATGTTGCATGGCTTGTCCCAGAAGCCGGTCGCTGAACTCGTCCCGCTGGCAAAATCCTGGATCTCTCCCCCGAACTTATCCTTACAAGGAGAAGGATTCACCAGCAGCGGATATGACGTAACGCAACGCGCCTTCGTGGTCGCGCGAAGCGGCACAGCCTCCGGTCTTCGTGCGACTTTTAACGCCAGCAACGATTCGCCTTTAGTGCATCCCGCGCTCGTCATCAAGAATTGGGGAGAGGAAAAACCGCGCCTCAAAGTGGATGGCAAGCAGGTTTCGTGGGGACCAGACTATCGCTTTGGCAAAGAATACACACTGGACGGCGTCGATCTCGTCGTCTGGATGAATATTGAAGCGGTGAAGCCGCTCACCGTGGAGATCGCCGGTGAAAAATAAAAAGCGTTTTCGCACAGTCTTCACGCTGGCCGCGGCAATTCTTCTTGCGAACATTGCCGTTGCCCAGAACGACGCGCCGGTCGCGTGGTGGAAATTCGATGAAGGTTCCGGAAATATTGCTCGCGATGAAGCGAGTAGCATCGGCGACAACGTTCTCAATAATCATCAATGGGCAAAAGGAGTTTCTGGAACCGGGTTAAAGTTCGATGGATTTACAACGCTCGTCGAACGCGCGGCCAAAGATGTTCCGCAACTTGGGCCTCAGTTCAGCATTGAAGCCTGGGTGGCAATCCAGACTTATCCGTGGAATTGGGTAGCGATTGTCGATCAGGAAAAGAACTACCACAGCGGCTATTACTTCGGCATTGACCCCGAAGGCCACTTGGGCCTGCAGCTTTCCGTCTGGGGAACGTGGCACACTTGCGTTTCGCAAGATCGAATTCCTTTGAAGCAATGGAACCATGTGGTCGCAACTTATGATCCGCTGCAGGGAGTCACGCTATTTGTAAATGGACAAGTTGCCGGAAAGTTGGCCGTCACCGGTCGACTCGATCCCGCCAATAAAACAGGGTTGCGAATCGGCCGCAATTTTCAAGACCTTCCGCCTGTCGCTCTGGTCCGGCAATCGGCTTCCTATCCTACTTACTATTCGCTCGACGGAATTCTCGATGAGCTGAAGATTTACAAGCAGGCGCTTACTTCTGAGGAAATCGCGTCTACTTATCAACAACAGAAGCCTTCCGACGCGCCGGAACTTGCCGAGCGGCATTGGCCTACTCTCCCACAAACGAAACACTTCGGCGGCGTGTACACATCGTTGAAGTTGTATCCCGAGTGGGACGCGCTTTGGCGTACCGGCCCGTACTCGGATGTCGTCGTCAATTTTGCAGACGCGCCTTTTCATTATGTGTTTTGGCGCGGAGCCAACTATGGCGAAGGCATGGTTACGGAAAACGGAATCTGGGTGGGGGACCAGAGCTTCGAGAGCGGAACCAAAGTCGGGACCGCCGAGCACATGAATGACAAACACGACATGCACTCGCACGTGAGCATCGTCGAAAACACAGATGCGCGCGTCGTTGTGCACTGGCGCTATGGACTCGTGGATGTCACCGAGAAATTCTCCAACGTCGATCCGTTGACAGGCTGGGGAGATTGGGCGGATGAATATTTCTACATTTATCCAGACGGTGTTGCTGTCCGCTACGGAAACATCCATGGCACCGCGAAAGAATACAGCTTCACCGAGCCGACTATCCTGCTGGAGCCGGGAAAGAAGCCGGAAGACTATGTTTCCCTGCAGGCTGCGACGATTGCAAATGAGAAAGGAGAAACCAAGACTTACTCATGGGACCCTTTCTCGCCGCCGTTTCCATTTCCTGATCAACCTGCGAATGCCAACATTGCGGAGGTAAATTTGAAATCGGAATATAAGCCTTTCTACATTTATCAGCCGGATACTACGCTCGGTCCGTATGGTTGGCCTCCAGAACTCCGGCCCGAATATTCACACTTCCCTGTCTGGGATCATTGGCCCGTGAACCAGGCGCCTTCCGATGGCCGCTTCGCTTTGTATCCAGATGATTTCGGGAGCGCCGCCGTGATGTCGCCTGATCCAAACAATGTATGGATACAAGGTCCAAACGACACCAAGAGCACTTATTTTTTATTCGGTCTAAGCAAACAAACTCCCGCGGAACTTGTGGCGCTCGATCTTTCCTGGCAGCACCCCGCGCAAGCGAAAGTTACTTCTGGGAATTTCAGCGTCAAATTTGAACCATCACAAAAAGCTTATGTTCTCACTCCTAACGAAGGACACGCTGCCGCCAAAAATGTGGCCCTTACACTTGATGCAAGCGATCAATCGCCGCTGGTAAATCCAGCTTTCGTGATTAAAGATTGGGGCGAATCATCTGCCGAGGTGAAAATCGAAGGCAAAAAACTTTCTTCGCAAGACCTGCGAATTGGACTCAATCATCGGTTGGAAGGTACTGATCTGATCGTATGGATTCGCAATGTATCGAAACGTTCGGTGCTGGTAACGTTCCAGAGCAAATAGATTATTCGTTTTGCGCAGATTTCGTGAGCAGTCCCTGCGCATCAAGAATGTGCTCCTGCATGGCCTTCCGCGCTTCCTCGGAATTCCGGTCGCGAATCGCGGCGTAAATTTTCTTGTGGTACGACAACGGACGATCGATGCTGACTCTGCGGGAAAGCTGGCCCATGCTGGTAAGCAGGCTGCGATGAATCACTTTGAACAGCAGATGGCAAATGCGATTGCCGCTGGCGCGGAACACACAATCATGAAAAGCGATGTCCGCTTCCAGTCTGGTTTGGTTGTTTCGGCTTCTCTCCATGCCCATGATTGCCTGGCGCAGCCCGGCAAGATCTTCTGCTGTGGCGCGCTCAGCCGCGCGAGCAGCCAGCTCGGGCTCGACAATCACGCGTGTTTCGAACAGTTCGTAATGCGAGAGGTCATCAAGAAGAACCAAAAAGTCGAGCGGCTCTTTCAAAATGGATTCCGCGCTCGCACTCAAATAGGTGCCGTCGCCGACGCGCTGGGTAAGTACCCCCATAATCTCCAGCACCTTCAGCGCCTGGCGCAATGAAGCGCGGTTCACACCAAATTCCTTGGCAAGTTCCCGCTCAGGAGGGAACTTCGAACCCGGCTCAATCTCACCCTTCGAGATCAGCTGTTTTATTTTCGCGATCAGCGTTGCGGTAATGCGAGTATCGGTTTTAGCATCGCCGGAGGAAGCTACAGGCATAAGTGCAGCCAATTATAACGATAGATTGCCGGATCACAAGTGCTGGTAAATATTTTAGCTGATGGACTCATTGGTACAGCAATTAAATCACGTTTTCGCCGCTACATGGAAGGTGGTTTCGAACCCTATAAACCATAAAATAGTGAATATTAAGCGAAATATGCATTGTTTTCTTGACTCAGCTCCTCAGACTCCCTATAATCCGGCAACGCTATATGGTTCAACCAATTTTACAAATAGGCACTGCGCTTTCCCTTTAAAACGGCCCCATTTTTTATGAAACAGATCGTCCTCGAGAAACCGGGAAAATTCATCGAAAGAGAAGCTTCTTCCCCTGCACTATCGTCTTCCAAGCATGCCCTGGTTCGCATTCACAAAGTAGGCGTATGCGGAAGCGATTTCCATGCATTCACCGGAAAACATCCGATTTACACCTATCCCCGTGTTTTGGGACATGAGTTATCTGGCGAAGTCGTCGAAATCAGTCCGAATGAGTTGGGAATCAAAGTGGGCGATCGCTGCGCCATCGAGCCCTACATTAGTTGCGGCGAATGTCGGGCTTGTAAAATTGGTCACACGAATTGCTGCGAGAAAATTCAAGTCATCGGCATCCACGTGGATGGCGGTATGCAGAGCCTGCTACCCGTCCCCGTTTCTCTTCTGTACAAATCTACCAAGCTATCGCTGGAAGAGCTTGCAATGGTTGAAACCCTCGGCATTGGCGCGCACGCTGTGGTCCGCAGCAATATAAAATCCGGAGAATCCGCGGTGGTAATTGGCGCAGGGCCCATTGGCCTTGCCGTTGCGGAATTTGCCCGTTTGGCAGGAGCGGATGTGCGCATCGTGGAGAAGAGCGAATGGCGCAAAAGTTTCGCGCTTAGTCTGGGCATTAAAGCTTCCACGCAGAACGACGAAGAACTCGCGGATGTAGTCTTTGACGCGACCGGCAGCGCGGAATCTATGTCGCAGAGCCTATTTCACGTAGCGCCTGCGGGACGTTTGGTGTTTGTCGGACTCACAAAAGATCCGATCACCATTAATGATTCTCATTTTCACCGTAATGAAGTAACGATCTGTGCGAGCCGCAACAGCCGTAACCAATTTCCTCGTATCATCAGCTTGCTGGAAGAAGGCAAGATGAATGTCATGCCCTGGATCACCGACCGCATGCACCTTGGAGAAGTCCCCGTCGGTTTCCAGAAGCTTTTCGATCGTCCAAAGTTGATCAAGGCAATCGTTGATGTAGAAGATGCAAGTTAGCGAATCTTAACTGGTCATTGAATGACGCATCATATTGTTATTCCACCTCTCGACTTAGTCATCATCATTACCTACATCGTGGCGATTCTCGCCATCGGTATTCTTTCCACGCGAAAAGTTAAGGTGACCGGTCAGGTATTTTTCCTGGCGGGACGCTCTCTGCCGTGGGGAATCGTAGGCGCGGCGTTGTTCGCCTCCAACATTTCCACCATCCACCTCGTTGGACTCACTGCCTCGGGCTACAACGAAGGCCTGGTGTGGGGAAACTTCGAATGGATGGCGGCCTTCACATTGATCTTGCTGTCGTTGGTGTTCGCTCCGTTCTATTTCCGCAGCCGCCTCTCTACGCTGCCCGAATTTTTGGAGCGGCGTTATAGTCCGGCCAGCCGATCGCTGCTGGCAATCATGGCCATTACCGCGGCTTTGTTTATACATATCGGAATGAGCATTTATGCGGGCGCGGCGGTGTTCGAACAGTTCTTTGGAGTGAGCGTCACAACTTCCATTTGTGTCGTCGCCGTCGTGGTTTCGATTTACACCATCATCGGCGGATTGCGTGCCGTCGTCGTAACGGAAACGGTGAACACCGGGTTCTTGCTCTTAGGAACAATTATCATCACGGTCTGCGCGATCCTGGCGCTGCCCGCTCATGGAATTCACACCATTGCGCAATTTCGCGCGGCGGTGAAACCGAACCAGTTGAGCATGCTGCAAACCCATAGCTCTGCCGGACTCAATTGGTATGCGGTGTTCCTGGGATATCCGATTCTTGGAGTTTGGTATTGGTGTACGGACCAGACCATCGTGCAGCGCGTGCTTGGTGCGCGCACAGAGCGTGATGCGCAACTTGGACCGCTTCTTGCCGGATTTCTAAAAATCCTGCCGGTATTCCTGCTCGTGCTTCCCGGGGTGATTGCTTACGTTCTGTTCCATAACATCATCGGAGCGGACAGCAACCAGACCTTGCCTGTCCTTATTAATGAACTGGTGCCGACTGGATTGAAAGGCTTGATTTCAGCTGCTGTGCTGGCAACATTGCTAAGCGCGGTTTCCGCCGCGCTGAACAGCTCGGGCACTCTGGTCGCTGTCGATATCGTAAAGCGCCTTCGCCCGGATACCAGCGACCATAGCCTGGTCCAGATTGGCCGCGTCAGTTCCGTCATCGTCATGATTCTCGCAGTTCTCTGGTCTACGCAAGGCGGACGCTTCACCAGCATTTTCGAAGCCATCAACGTCATTGGCGCGGACCTCGCACCGCCCATCACCACAGTTTTTCTCTTTGGCGTGTTCTGGCGTCGCGGCACGAAAGAAGCTTCAATCATCACCATGATTACTGGTTTTCTCATCGGAGCAGTATCATTCGTTCTCGACTTGCCCGTGTTCGGAACAGAAAAACTCATCACCAACGGACTTGGGATTTCCTTCATGATGCAAGCGTGGTGGGTGTTCTGTATTTGCAGCTTGTTATTCGTTGTCGTGAGCTTGCTTACGCCTCCGCCTGAACCGGCAAAGATTGATGGCCTCACATGGCAAAATCCATTCGCAGTCATCTTCGGCAAAAAAGTTGAAGGCTTCTTCGATCCACGCATCCTGGCCGGATTGTTGCTCGCGACAATGGCCGTACTTTACTACATCTTTCGCTAATTGGAGAATGCGTGGAATATCGTGCGCTTGGGAAAACTGGTTTAAAAGTTTCCGCGCTGGGTTTTGGCGCGTCCCCGCTCGGGGGCGGAGTCTTTGGGCTGGTGGAGGAATCTGAAGCAATCCGCAGTGTTCACACTGCGCTCGACTTGGGCATCAACCTCTTCGATACTTCCCCTTTTTACGGATATACGCGAGCTGAAACCGTCCTAGGCAAGGCGCTTAAGGGCATCCCGCGTGATCGTTATTACCTGGCCACCAAAGTGGGACGCTATGGCGACAGCGATTTCGATTTCTCCGCGAAGCGCGTGACCTCCAGCCTTGACGAAAGTCTTTCCCGCCTGAGCGTGGACTACGTGGACATTCTCCAGTCCCACGACAACGAATACGGAAACCTTGACCAAGTGGTGAGTGAAACAATTCCCGCGCTGCGCAAACTCCAGCAAAAAGGCATGGCCCGCTTCATTGGCGCTACCGGGTATCCGCTGAAAATCTTTAAATATATCGGCGAGCGCACCGAACTCGACACAATTCTTTCCTACAATCACTACACGCTCAACGACGCTACGTTGACCAACCTCCTTCCTTTTCTTGAGAGCAAGAAAATCGGCGTGATCAATGCTGCGCCCGTTTCGCAGGGACTTCTTACCAATCAAGGAACGCAGCCCTGGCATCCCGCGCCCGACAACGTAAAGAAGATTTGCGTTGAAGCGGCCGAGTTCTGCCGCCAGCAAGGGACCGACATTTCTAAGCTTGCCATGCAGTTCACTTTAGGCGATAAAAGAATTGCCACAACGCTCGTCGGAATGTCTGACGCAGCGCTGGTAAAGAAAAATGCAGGCTGGATCGCCGAGCCTATCGATCAGCAACTATTGGCAAAGGTGCAGGAGATCCTGCGTCCGATTCACAATGAAACGTGGATCGTCGGCAAACTGGAAAATAATTAGCGAATGCCTGAAGAGAACATAGACTCGCACCATCACCTCTGGAAATATTCCGCCAAAGAATATCCCTGGATGCTTGATGGTATGGAAGATATCCGGAAAGATTTCGTATTGCCTGAGTTAGAAGCGGTTACCAGAGCCGCAAATATTCAGGGCACTGTGGTGGTGCAAGCCCGCCAGGCGCTCGAAGAAACCAAATGGCTGCTATCGCTCGCCGAAAGTACGGGCCTTATTCGCGGCGTTGTCGGTTGGGTACCGTTGATTGAAGATGCCACTTCTCATTTAGAAAAGTTTTCCGCGCATCGAAAGCTGCGCGCCGTGCGTCATGTTCTTCACGACGAGAACGATGACTTCTACATGCTGCGAGAGGACTTCAACCGCGGCATTTCCCTGCTGAAAGATTTCAACTTGGTGTATGACATTCTGATTTTCGAAAAGCATCTTCCGCAGACAATCAAATTCGTAGAACGCCATCCGAATCAGATTTTTGTTGTCGATCACATCGCCAAGCCGAAGATCAAAGATTGTCTGCTTTCGCCCTGGAAAGAAAACATCGCTGCTTTAGCGCAGTATGAAAACGTTTATTGCAAACTTTCCGGGATGGCAACGGAAGCCAATTGGAAAAACTGGACACAGTCCGGCCTGCATCCGTACTTCGAAACTGTTTTGCAGGCTTTCGGACCTGATCGCCTGATGTTTGGGTCCGACTGGCCGGTGATCGAAGTCGCTTGCGATTACAAGCGCTGGGCTGAGATGGTTCGCTCCTGGATTTCCAAACTCTCGCAAAGCGAGCAGCTTTCAATTATGGGTGGAACTGCGAAGAAAGCTTACGCGCTTCCCGCTTAAATTCTGCTCCCATTTCCCGACTCAGAAATAGAACTTCAAGCCGAATTGGAGTTGCCGTTCGGTGTTGGCTGTGGAGGAGACGATCCCGAAGTTCGGGTCCTGCAAGTTCGTATCTGGAATCGCGAATACAGGCGTATTCGTCAGGTTAAAAGCCTCCGCGCGAAACTCAAAGCGCTTAGATTCCGAGATGGCGAACGTGCGGAAGATTGACAAGTCGAGGTTTTTGTTCCAATCAGCGCGCAAGCTGTTTCTACCCATATTGCCGAAGGTGAATGGATCAGGATTTACGAATGCCGCCACATTCAAAGGAGCGGTCTTCGTCCCGGCTGCATAAGGATCGCCGACGACATTCGCGCGCTCAGTTCCGTAAAAGTTGTTCGTGTTGGCGATGGAGGAATCGGTCTGCACGTCGTAGCGCGGGCCGCTATCCAAAGAAATAATTCCATTCATCTGCCAATCGCCGATGACTTGATTTACGGCAGCACTGGAAGAATTGAAATGCTTTCCCGCTCCGAACGGCAACGGGAGCACAAAACTCGCGGTGAAAATATGCGTTAAATCATGGCCTGCCGGTCCGCGGTCTCCCCGCAAGTTGTACGGATCTTGAATGTCGCAATCGGCAAACAATCCGTCGCAACCCTCGACCAGCGTTTTCGACCATGTATAGGCGAAGGTCGAAGTGATTCCGGAATGCAGGCGCATTTCCGAAGAAACTTGCAGAGCGTTATAGTCGCTGCTGCCAATGCTTTCGGTGTAGTTCATGGGAAGAATGTATGGGAAAGGCGCGCGCAATTGCGGATCACCCGGACCGGGCGTCGGCGCCGCATTCGCCGTGACGTTCGTGGCAATGCGCGCATTTCTCGATCCAACATAGTTGGCGGTTGCCGTCGCTCCGGGCGCCAACTCTCTTTGGAAACCGAAATTCCATTGATCGGAATATCCGGCTTTCAGATGCGGGTCGGTGTAGGAATTTACGTTCAGCGGCGAAAACGGATCGGACGCCGGCTCAATCGGTCCAGATCCTAAAAGCAGAGGATCGTTTGCCAATCCGGTGGGCAGACCGAGGTTTAGATTGTCAGGGGCGGCGACGAATGCCACGTTTGGCCAGGCCTGCGTATAGTTCGACTGATTTTCCGTCATGCCCGACCAATTGTCATAAAACCGTCCGTAGCCGCCATGCATGACTGTTTTTTCTGTAAGCCTATAGGCGAAGCCGATTCTCGGCTGGAAGTTGTCGTAGTTATCGTTGTTGATTTTTCCGTTTTTTGCGACCACAACGTGCGCCGGTAATGTTCCGCCGGGAATACACGGCGCGCCTTGTGTCGGCGAGCACGCAGGAGCTTGATTCTGCAGAATGTAAGTTCCGTTGCTGAAGTCGAAATTCCCGGTGATAGAGCTTCCGTTAGAAGTCTTGCCCTGCCGCGGATTCACCGTAACGTCATAACGCACACCCCAGTTGAGAGTGAGTTTATCGCTGACTCTCCATTGGTCCTGCAAATATCCGCCAACGATTTTTCCACCATGCAGGAGGGAGTAAACGTTGTCGACTTCTGCATAGGTCGGAACACCGAGCATCATCGAGGCAAGCGCATCGCCGCCGTTTCCGTTGCCGTCAGCAGTTTGCGGAGCGTCAAAGTCGTTCTCAGATCCGTAGAAGGGTTGCTCCCAACCATCGGTTGCCAAACTTCCGCCGGTACGGAACGTGTGACGTCCAACCGTTTTCGAATAATCTCCGCGATACTCCCAGATGTTCGAATAGTGCAGCCGGCCAACATAGTCATTGCCTCCGATATATCCGCTCGTGAATACGGAAGGAATGAGCGCGCCGAAACTCAGGTGGTTGTAAAAAGCTGCGGCAAAGCCCGAATTCTGGAGGAAGTCCGAAGGCGCATTTGTAAAGTGAGGAAGCGAATTAAATTGCGCCGAGACATGACCAAATGTAAGTTGCAGCACCGAACTCGGCCCGAATGTGTGCGTCCAATTTACAGCGATGTTGTAGTTGTTGCTTTGCGTGTCGGAAACTAAACCAGGAAATCCGCCGGAAACGCTGTCAGGCTGCCAGGCCGCCGTGTAACGAGCAAAAATGCGGTCTTTGTCGCCTATCTGTTCATCGCCACGAACGGAAATTTGGTCCTGCCGAATGATATTTGGAGTCGTATCTCTGCCGTTAAAACTTGGGTTGCCCGTATCAATTGGGGTGGGCAATAGAGTCGAGGCATAGTTCAGCATCGTTGTGTTCAGCAGCGCCGTGGGAATCTTATTGCAGGCTGTACCTGCAGCCTGAATGCCGCTGCCGTTCGCCGGCAAAGCAGCGCCAGTTCCGTCGCACATAAATGGCTGGCGATCAAAACCGGTTGCGCTGTTAACATCAGGAACCGAACTGTAAGGATTGAACAACTGCGTCGAACCATCGAGGTTGCTGAAGTCTCCGGCTAATTGGTCGGCGGTTGGCGTCAGGAAAAGATTGTTCGCCGCGGTGTGGTTGCGGAATCCCTCATAAGAAACATAGAAGAAGGTTTTGTTGCGGCCATTGTAATGCGGCAAAATCACCGGGCCGCCGATCGCACCGCCAAACTGATTTTGCTTTAGCGGCGTTTTATCAGGATTGAAATAGTTCGATGCATCTAAAGCATCATTGCGAATGAATTCCCAGAGATCGCCGTGATAGTCGTTGGTTCCTGACTTGGTAACAACGTTCACTATACCGCCCAATACCTGGCCGAACTGCGCTTCATCGTTGTGCGATTGGAGCTTAAATTCTTCGATGTCATCAAGCGTCGGCTGTACCGCGTACGTATCGCGGATCGACCCGTAATTGTTAATGCCATCGAGCAGAAACATATTGCTGCGGTTGTTTTGTCCGTTGACCGCCGGGAACACGACGCTGCCCAGATAATTTCCAATTCCGCCGCCGTTGGAATTGCCGGCTGCATTGGCAGGGCTTACCCCCGGCCCCAGTAATAAAAGTTCGGTAAAGTTGCGGCCGTTCAATGGCAATGAATTTACAGCTACACTGCCAATCACAGTTCCCAGCTCTGAAGTGGAGGTTTCCACATCCACGCCGCCCGCTGAAACTTGCACGGTGCTACTCGTCGCGCCGATCTTTAATTCGAAATTGAGCGTCGCCGTCTGGTTGACTGAGAGCACCAATGACGAAGCTTCTGCGCTGGCAAATCCCTCTCGCGAAACCAAAACCGAATAATTGCCGGGACTTATGTTTACTAATGAATAGTTGCCAGTTGAATTGCTCTGGGTCGTTTGTTTGATTCCAGTCGCGGTATTCGTAAGAGTGATCGCCGCGTCAGGTACTACGGCGCCGGATGCATCCCGGACTGTTCCATTTAGTGCCGCCGCGGCGCTCCCTGCCTGGCCAAATGCTGTGCCCGATAGACCGATATAGATCGCTGTCCACAACATTGCGACAATTAGAGCTTTCAAAAAATCAAAGAATCGAACACCCATAAAGTGGCCCCATTTCGAAAGATCCGAGCTCTCAAGCAAACAATTGATCCAACCAATCGTGACCGCAAAACGCTAGCATCATCCACTTTTACGTGTCAAGCGATATTCTCCCAATTTTTAGCGGGAACGGCCCATTCCATCTGGATATGTGCGAGATTCTAACGGCAAATTGTGCCAAATGCCATGGAATTCACGGTCTCTGCCATGCCACTTGGGAGAATTATATTTTAGTCATATGGTTGAACCAATTAGATACATCGCATTGGGGGCATCGATCGGGATCACCAGGGGGAAATGCCGGCAATATAAAATTGCGAGCCGCAGGAATTGAGGGCTGAAATTTTGCTTTGAGAGTGATTGCTTGGCAGGAAATACGTTCTTTGATAAATACAGTCGGGTTGCGACCACATTCTCGTCGCGCGGGATTAAGACCAGCGTTTCCTCATGAACATGAAACCAATAGCGCCAACGACGATGGCGCCCAACGCTATGCCCGCTCTCTTCATCGAGCGTTTTTGTGCGACTTCGCGCGGCTCGACGAATTGCCTTTCGGGATACATCCCAGTCGGACGTTTATGGATTGCCATCTTTAATACTTCGGCCAGGTGCAAAGCCTGACGGTTTGTTTGCTGTGCAATTTGTTCCTTGCAACTGAAGCCATCGGCGATGATGACGGTGGAAAGGCCTGCTTTACGAACTTCGGGCAGCAATGCTCGCTCTCCGCAAGCAACAGAAACCGAGTATTTATCTTTCTCATAACCGAAGGAACCGGCCATCCCACAACAACCAGACTCGAGCAGCTTATAGTCCAACTGCATTTTGTCCATGACCGATTTTTCTTCTTTCATTCGCATCACCGATTTGTGATGGCAATGACCTTGCACGATTGCTGACTGTTTCAATGTTGGAGGAATATAGCCCGGAACTTTTTTCTCCAGGAATTCCGCGAGCGTAAAAGTGTTTTCCGCGAGGCGTTTCGCCGCCGCAGATTCGGGAAACAGGTTGCGCATTTCATCGCGAAACACGGAGCAGCAGCTCGGTTCGAGAACAACAAGAGGCATACCCGCTTCGATCTGACTGGAAAGCGTAGTCAGAATCTTTTGCAGATAGATCTTCGCCATGTCGAGGAAGCCGTAATCATAGAGCGGCCTTCCGCAACACAAATGCTCCTTTGCCACTTCCACGCGATAACCGGCATGTTCCAGAACTTCGACCGCTGCCTGCGCAGTTTCCGGCATGAAGTAGTTGTTAAATGTATCTGCCCATAGGAGGACTTCTGAAACGCCACTTTTCGGCAACCCAGTATCTTTAGCTCGGCGTTTGGCAAACCAGTCTTTAAATGTTTGTGCGGCGAACGGGGGAATTTGTCTTTCTTGAGGAACTCCTACGAAAGCTTTCGCCAAATTTCTTAGGCCCGGAAGCTGGGTGAATAAATTGGCGAATCCCGGCGCGACTGAAGCAAGCTGCGCCCATCTATCGATCCATCCGAATGCATACGCGGAAGTCGGACGAAGGCGGCCTTCCCAGTAGTGCGAAAGAAATTCTGCTTTGTAAGTCGCTACGTCAACATTGACAGGACAATCCCCCTTGCAGCCCTTGCACGCTAAACATAAATCCAGCGCTTCCTTTACATGCTCATCACGCCAACGGTCCTGCACCACATCGCCGTGCATCATCTCCCACAACAAATGAGTACGCCCGCGAGTGGAGTGCATTTCCTCGCGTGTCACCATATAACTGGGACACATTGTGTCTTGTTCGCCGTCACCATCATGCCGCCGGCACTTTCCCACACCCACGCAGCGCAACGCCGCATGCGCAAAGCTTCCGTTGTCGTCTGGAAATTTGAAATGCGTATCTGGATCCCAAGGATGGTAATCGGCCCCTAAGCGCAAATTCTCGTCGATACGATATGGATCGACGACTTTTCCTGGATTCATCTTCCAATCCGGGTCCCAAATAGATTTGAACTCCCGGAACGCCTCAATCAATTCGGTGCCGAACATCTTGTATAGAAATTCCGCTTTGGATTGACCATCTCCGTGCTCGCCGGAGATCGAGCCTCCGTAGCTGGTGACGAGATCCGTCGCTTCCTCCATAAACGCGCGCCATTTACGAATTCCCGGAGCGCTCATCAAATCGAAATTCAAGCGGCAATGAATGCAACCTTGGCCAAAATGCCCATAGAGCGCGGAGCGATATTCATATTTTTCGTAGAGCTTGCAAAGGTCACGAAGATAGCCGCCAACTTTTTCAGGCGCAACCGCGGAATCTTCCCATCCCTCCCATGTGAGTTGCTCGCCGGGGACGAATGCCGTCGCGCCGAGTCCGGCCTCGCGCACATCCCAAACCTTTTGCTGTTCTTTTTCGTCTACATATAACTTCATCGACGGAGCGCCAGAGCCGCGAATCGCTTCCATCACTTGTCGCGCCTGTCCTTCTGCTTCTTCGCGCGAGCCTCCGCCAAACTCCACCACGAGCCAGCCTTTGCCTTCAGGAAGAACAGAAAGGTCGTCCTTTTGGGGCATTCCTTTTTTCTTTACGTTGCCAATTAAGAATTCGTCGAGTCCCTCGAACGCAATCGGTTTGTATTTCAAAATTTCAGGAATATGATCGCCAGCCTCGTAAATGCTGGGATAACCGAGGACCAGGAGCACTCTCTTTGGATAGCTGTAAACAAGCCGGACCTTGGCTTCCAAAATCGTAACGCAGGTACTCTCACTGCCAACCAATGCGCGCGCCAGATTGAAGCGTCCATCTTCGCCGGGAATTAAATGATCAAGGTTATAGCCGGAAACGCGCCGGGGAATTCGTGGATATCTCTGCTCGACCAAGCCCTTATAACGAGAACGCAGGCCTTTTAACTGTGAATAAATATTGCCGACGCGGCCGCCATTCTGAATGCCTTGTTCTAATTCCACATCGGTCATCGGGCCGACCGTCAGCTGCGTTCCGTCGTACAAGAGTACGTCCATGCTGATGACGTTCTCTCCGGCTTTCCCTGCCATTTGCGCGTGTGCGCCGCAGGAATTATTTCCCAGCATTCCGCCGAACGTGCAGTGATCGTGCGTAGCCGGGTCTGGTCCCCAGGTAAGCGTGTGCGGCTTCGCTGCATTTCGCAACGTGTCGCAAATCGTTCCCGGCTGCACGCGCGCATATTTTTCCGTTGGGTTCAACTCGAGAATACGATTGAGATATTTGCTCCAGTCCATGACTACAGCAACATTGCAGCACTGCCCTGCAAGGCTTGTGCCGCCTCCACGCGAAAGGAGCGGCGCTCCGAATTTACGGCATGCGGCAACTGTTTCAACTACGTCTTCTTTTGATCTCGGCACGACAACGCCGATGGGAACTTGCCGATAGTTGGAACCATCCGTCGCATAAAGAGCTTTGCTGCCAGCATCAAAGCGCACTTCGCCGGTCACTGACTTTCGCAGCGCTGCTTCGAGTCCCGCAACATCTACGTCGTTGTTTACGCTTTTGATTTCATGTGGGGCGATGAGCGGGATTTTACTGGCTGACATCAAAACTCCTTTAAGCTGCGAATTTCTTCGCGTCTGCGGCCTTCAGTTCAATCCCCAGTCCTGCCCTCGCCAGGTCAGGAACGAGTTCGCCATTCTTCACTTCCGGAATTCCTTCAAATAGCATTCGCTCGATCCGCGAGTGATCATGAAAATATTCGACATGCCGCACAGGAACTGCGGCGCAACAAACATGAGCATGCAAAGCTGGCGCGGTGTGCGCTGAAAGCGGCACTTGATGTGCCTGGCAAAGAGTCGCTGCCTGAAGAAAGCCCGTGAAACCTCCACAACGCGTGGCATCTGCCTGTAGGACATCAACAGCCTGGGACGCTAACATTCTTTGGAAATAGACAATGTCATATCCGTACTCGCCTGCGGCAATCTCCATTCCAGCCGGCGCACGGTCACGGATCAGGTGCAAACCTTCAAGATCGTCGGAAGAAACGGGCTCCTCGAACCAAGTCACATTAGATTCGGCAAACGCTTCAGCCTGCGCCAACGCCTGTTTGCGGCTGTATGCGCCATTCGCATCCACGAAAAGCTCGGCATCTTTCCCAATCGCTGCGCGAGCCAACCGTACACGTTCACGGTTCGCATTCGCATCGCGACCGATCTTCATTTTTACTTTCCTAATTCCCTGCGCGACCCAGTTGCTCAGTTGCGAACATAGCTGATCGTTGGAATAGGATGTGAAACCGCCGCTGCCGTAAACAGGAACGGACGAACGGACGGAACCGAAAAGACTCACCAGTGGCAGATCTAAAAATTTCGCTTTCAAATCCCACAATGCTGTATCCACTGCGGAAATCGCAGACGAGACGATACCCGGACGGCCGAGGTTTCGCGTAGCTCGGACCATCGCCTCCCAGCATTCAGAAGTGTTCAGTGCATCGCGACCCTGGATAGTTTTGGCCAGAAGGCTGTGAATTAACTGGGCAGTTGCGCTGTCCGCATACGTGTAACCCAAGCCCTGCTTATTTCCCGCAGTGACTTCCGCGAGAACCAGAGTCGTACTCTTCCATTCAAGGGTTCCATCCGACTCGGGGAAATCGGTAGGGATAGTGAAAACGGAAACTTTAACGTTTTCGATCGAGATGTTTTTGTTTCCGTGAGGGACCATCTTGCAGAACACTCTGTTAAACACGCTTACCGCGGAATAACTGTTCAAAGATGTCTTTAGAACGGGATAGGTGGCCTGAAACTCAGGTTCCTACTTGATGACCCTGAAGAGTTCGGCAGGAGATTTCTCGACTCAGAAAGGTGGCCGGAGATGCTATTCGCCGCATCTTTATTCACGAGCAGCAGGCGTCAGAATCACGCGGTCAGGATTTGGGTTGAACCAGAAACACTATGCGTCATAAATTAATTTCGCAACAACCGAAAACTTTCGTCTTGATTTTCGATGCGGACGATGAAATTACCGGAGTTTTAAAGAAGTTCGCTGCCGATCAGCATTTAGCCAGCAGCAGTTTCAAAGCGATCGGCGCGCTCTCTTCAGTAAAACTGGGGTGGTTCAACTGGAACACTAAGAAATATGAAACTGCGGCTGACTTAAACGAGCAATTGGAATTGCTCTCGCTAATCGGCGATATCGCTTTACAAGATGGCAAGCCGCAAGTTCACGCGCACATTGTGGTGGGCAAATCTGACGGCACTGCGCACGGAGGCCATCTACTTCAAGCCAAAGTTCGTCCAACTTGTGAACTCGTGCTCACCGAAAATCCCGCCGAACTTCAAAAACAAATCGACCCCGAAGCGGGCATTGCACTGATCAAGATTTAGGGATCGGAATCACATCGGAAGAAGGGTAAAAAAGAAAGGCCGCCCGCCTACACTCTTCGCCCAGAATTCAGCGAAGCTTCCCAAAAAAGTGGACAGCCCTATGTGGAAATGTAATATAAACGCACATCCCGTCGTCAACCCTATTTTTATCGCGTTTTGGAGACTTTCGCGGCTGGACGCCTCGACGTTATTTCCCAGGAAGCTCAGCGCAAAAACACAACTTTGACGTAATACAAATCTGTTGCCACTTTGAAATCATCCTTCTTTAGTGTTGTCGGCATGGTCTGCCATTCTGTCGTTGGACGAATGATTTGCCAATGATCTTTTTGACCAACTTTCACTGGCATGGCGAATCCAGCTTCATCCACTTTCCACCTGTAAGAAACACTGCCCTTCGATTCGTCAAACTTCAATTGCAGTTCCGGAATGGCTGTATGGCGCAGGTACTGATTGAAAATCGGAGTGAGATTCATGCCGGTGTGCTGGTTGAAGAACTGCACCACGTCTTCGGTCATGATGTTCTTGTACTTAAAGTGCTGATAAAAGTCGTGAATCAGTTGAACCATTGCTTGTCGTTGTCGATGACGTCACGCAGCGTATTCAGAAAAAGCGCGCTTTTGAAATATTCATCTTGCGGCGGAGTCGCATAAACGCCACGCTCGGCAACAATCGGCTTTTCATTTTTTACTTTCGATTGATACCCGTTCACGTATCTGAGTGCATCCGCGTGCCCCCACATGTATTCCACATACAAGGATTCGAGATACGTCGTCCATCCTTCGTGTATCCACATGTCGGAACGGTCTGCCGCGCTCACACTATTACCAAACCATTCATGTCCACTTTCGTGAATGATGATGAAGTCAAACCTTGTCGCAATCCCCACGCCGGTCCAATCGCGCTGAAGATATCCATTGGCGAAGTGATTGCCATACGTGACCGCGCTCTGGTGTTCCATGCCCGAATAAGGCGCTTGAATCAGCTTGTAACCATCTTTCTTGAATGGATACTCGCCAAAATAATTCTGATAGGCCTGCAACATGCTCTTGGCTTGCACAAATTGTTTTTTTGCTTTTTCCAAATCCTGCGGAAGCACATAAAAATCCATCGGGACGCTGCCCAGGTGATCGCTGAAATGAACGTAATTGCCGATGTTCAGCGACACATCGTAGTTATTGATCGGATAATGCACGAACCAATCCCAGCGTCTGTAACCGTCACCTAAATCCGTTTTGCCCATGAACTTTCCGTTGGAAACATCCACCAGATCGTTAGGGATCGACACACTGATCTCCATGTTCTTTACTTCTTCGCGCCACTGATCTTTGTGGGCCACCATGTGCTGGCTCCGACCTCTTCACACGCTGTATTGATCCAGGGATGCCCCGCGGGATCCAGGCCGAAGGTAAAACTTCCAAACCTGCCCGTGGATTTTGGATATCCTGAGTAGAAAAAGTCTATGGAGTAAATCTTCCCAGCTCGCAGAGTTTGCGGAAAATCAATAAAGACCGACCAAGCTTCACGCGTGTATTTCAGTTCGGTCGAACCGAGCAAAATTTTGTCGACATTGAGTGTCGAATTAAGGTCGATCTGAATGCGCGTGCCATCCTGCAGCATGCGAAATCGGATGGTGTTTTTGCCACTCAAGAACTTCTTTTCCGGATCCACCCGCACATCCAGGTGAGTCGCCGAACCACATGAAAGGACCAGTTCCAATGTATCCTTATTGAGACCGATCCAGACGACGCAGCCGCTTGGCTTTTCCGCCAGGGCGCGGCCGACCGATACTTTTCCCGCAGCCTGAGTCTTTAATTGCACATGGCGAACGACAGGTCCACGGCTCATTACTACGTCATAGCCATGCGCATCGAATTCGGGGCGCAAGATCTCCACATCGGTGACGCCGCGTCGCCAGAGCGTCCGCAGCACATCGCCAACGAATACATGCTCGACAATCTGCTCACGGAGAGTCGAATGCGTGAAGTTACGATCTTCCGTCGCCATGGTACCTCCCGTTATCGTGAATGATAACGTCCTTTATCATTCATGATCCAGATGGGCCTGAGTATCGACTTGCGAATGCTGAACCTGAAATCCGGCACACAACCAGCACACAGCCAACTGAAACGATCAGATTTCACGTGCGGACGAGAGAGAGTCCGACTGATCGGCCGTCAATGGAAGTGAGTTCGCTAGGCGCCATAACTTGAGGACTAGCTCCCGACGGCTCGCCTGTCCTCCCGACGAAATTTCCGCGGCTCCAGCACACATCCGGCACACAGCCAGAAATTCGCGGCGAGACCTCCCCTTCAAAAAGCGTGGATCTTTACACTGTTCTGATAGGGCCCGGGTACTGCGACACCAGGGAATCGATGGTTAGAAGGGTTACGCCCTCGACAGTCGCTTGTGCCACTAGAATTCTGTCGAAAGGATCCTTATGAATCAAGGGCAGACTTTCCGTCGCAACAACGTGATCGCTGATGATTGGCAATTCGATGTACCCATTGTCCAATAGACCGCGACGCAGCAGACGCGCATCGACCTTAAAATCGTCCCTGCCCAAACCGCGCTTAATGGCCACCTCCCATAGAC
The DNA here is from genome assembly GCA_036491415.1 of Terriglobales bacterium. GTDB lineage: Bacteria > Acidobacteriota > Terriglobia > Terriglobales > Acidobacteriaceae > JAICKN01. The sequence goes on from DASXCC010000193.1 coordinate 19,727, forward strand.
TGGCCGCGCTGAAAAGAAGCTCATTGTCCGGATTGTCGATCAGGGTTCGGGCTTGTTTTGAGAGTCGCCGGGGTTCACCGGCAGCCCAGAGGAGGAGATGCGTATCCAACAGAAGTTTCATGCACCACCACCGAAAATGCGCTCGATCTCCTCCTTGCCCATGCGGTCGAAATCGTCCGGCACAGAGATCTGCCCCGCCATGAAACCAAGCCGCCGTATTTGCGGGCCGGTTGGAGCGCCAAGGGCAATGACCCTGACAACTGGCTTGCCCGCCTTAGCAATTACAAATCCGTCCCCGTTTGACGCCTCTTCTATGAGTTTCGAGAGTTGAGTCTTCGCTTCGTGGATGTTCACTGTTTTCATAGTGCCTCAATAAACTTAGTTTAATTAGTTTAGTCTACCATATGTTCCAGTCACAACACTACCGTTAATCTGGAGATCCATGTACGAGGTAAGTTCGTTCTGCCAGTGTCCGCTGAAATCAAACTTTCCCGGCGCGACCATCGGCGTCTTAAAATACGCAAGCTCGGCGTGTTTGAACAATGTTGCCTCCCGATTTGTGAGTTCCCCGGGGTCTGGGGTAGGCGTGCCCGTTTACTGTCGTA
>DASXCC010000194.1:0-7398 GCA_036491415.1 Terriglobales bacterium
TACAAACCAAACATGGCAAGTCGGTTCCATTGAGTGGACAGGATGTCTCCGCCCATGTGGGTCACATGGTCGCTCTGCACGGAATGTGGGGTGGCAGCGCAGCAACCCAAACATCCACAAGTTCGGCAGACGCCGGCGGAAGTTTTCAAGTCACGAAAGTAGATATGATTTCGGATAGTTGCACAGCAAGCAGCAATAAGAGCATGGGATCCACCGGCAATACACCCCAACAGTAAAACGCACGCCAGCAGCAAAAAAAAGGCTCCCGAAAAATCGAGAGCCTTTTTTAGTTGGCTTTTTTATTTCACTTGATCGAGCATTATGACTACGGCGTTTGGCGCAACCGCGGGCCTTTGCTTTTTGTATCCGTGGAATGTGTAGTAGTACGCCGCGACTGCGAGCGAGAGAAGAAGGAACGCAAGCATAAGAGCAACAATCAAGTAGCGTCCAGATTTTGGTTCTTGTCTATGTTGCATAGTTCTCTGTTCCATAACCAAACCTTTCTTTCCCAAGCCTTACTTTGTTCCTACGCGAAAAAGAACCCACCTTTATAGAAAAGGTGGGTAACGAGGTAATACATAAAGATGAAAGCTAAATGCTGCTACTGCCTCGCCTTCCCAAACCCATCACCAAGGTCACCAGGAAAACTACGAGGAAAATGTAGAACAAGAGCTTCGCGATGCCAGCTGCCGCAACCGCAATTCCACCAAAACCGAGAACACCGGCGATGATCGCCACGACCAAGAAAACTAGCGCCCAGTAGAGCATTTGCTGCCTCCTAATTTTGCGATCCAAACCATACTTGCAGTATGAAGAATAGGGTTTGGCGCGGAAGTTTTCGATCAGGCTGAAGCTGTAGTTTGCGTAGAGATTTGCCGTATCTTCTGTCTACTCTTATGCTTACGCTGCGTTAAGTTTAGGATTCTCATGCATAAGCCTTCTAAGGGTGTTGGCATCGCGAATCGCATGGCCTTGCAAATCATTGTTGAAATATAAAAATATATTCTTTAAGTTGGCGCGCCACTGGTTTACGTTTCTAGCCCATTTGCGCAGGCTCGCGTTACTGTAGCCATCGCTATATGTGCCTAACGGGCCATGAAAGCGTACATAGGTAAAGTCAGTGGTAAATGCCACCGGCCATTGCAAGGCACGCCAGTCATGAAGGCATAACGCCACACGATATTGCTTAAGTACTGTATAAACTTTCGGCACATACCAGCTGAGATCGCGGAACTCTACTACATAACGATGCTGCCCAGGTAGTTTGCTTAGAAAAGTTTCCAGGCGTTCTACATTCAAATGCCAATTCGGCGGAAATTGGAAAAGGATAGGACCAAGCTTTTTTCCCAGGCTTTGCGCGTTATCGAGAAAATGCTCCATGGCTCCTTGCGCATCGTGAAGGCGCTTGCGATGGGTGATGTATTGACTGGCTTTGACGCTGAAGCAGAAATCACTAGTCACCGTCTGCGCCCAGCGCTGAAAGTCCTCTTTGCTCGGGAGACGATAGAAACTGTTATTGATTTCCACAGTTGCAAAATGCTGCGCATACCAGTGGAGCATTTCTGAAGCTTTAAATTTGGGAGGATAGAAGTCGTTGATCCACTGCTTGTAATGCCATCCGGAAGTGCCGAGATGCAACTTCGCCAGGCTCATGCGCGAAAACCCTGATTACGATAAGTAGTTTATGGGTCGTTTTCTAAGAGGCCAATCAAGTAAAGGCTGTAGAGAGACAAAAATAGTCGGTTAATTTGTTTGAGTTATACCTTCAATTGACTCCAACCCCTTGTAATACAGTCACATCTAAGCCGTTCACTAGGTGCGGTGGAAACCGCCCTCAGCTTACCAACACTGCTCCGGAAGCCGTGCTCGTTTGTTGAGGGCGGAAGATTTTAAGGACTGTAAACTCACGGACACCGCGCCACGTTCTGCTTACATTGCCGTTGGGGGGATATTCACCATAAATCTCGTTGAATTTAATGGTTGGCGGTTCTGACCTGTTCGTTTAAGATTCAGGCGAACACCTTAGCACTCTCGTGCCAGAAGCCACACGGTTGGGCTATGTACTTGGTTTTGCTTGAGTTGTAATGTGTTTGAGAATTAAAAATAAAGAATGTGAATTGGTTAAAGTTAAAGTGACTTCCCCAATTGCCCCGTCTGAAGACGCTGTCCGTATCCTTGTAGCTGATGATCATGAGGTCATGCGCCTCGGTATTCGTAATCTCCTCGAAGCTGTTCCCAACTGGACAATTTGTGGCGAAGCCGTCAACGGACAGGAAGCCGTGGATAAGACCCTTGCATGTGAACCCGACATTGTGATCATGGACATTACAATGCCGGTGATGAATGGTCTGGAAGCTTCTAAAACTATTTCCCGCTCCCGTCCTGACATTCCGGTCATCCTTTTCTCGCTTCATCTTTCCGATGAAATGATTAAAGGCTTCGATACTCGCGCGATCAAAGGCGCGGTAAATAAAGGCAATGCTGCGCGCGATCTGGTAGAAGCCGTAAATCGCGTTTTAAAAGGCAATACGTTCTTCCCGCACAAACAAGCAATGTCCTAATTTCTTTTCCCGCTGTTCGAAGAAACCAGCAAAGCGACAGGGAATTTTCCAAACAAATTCGAAGCCGGCAGGAATGTTTGCGAGAAGTTTGCGCTCAATAACATTTCACTCGTAAAAACATTTTGCCAGGCGGCATTTTGAATGGCAGGAACTTCTACAGCGGTATCGCCCCACACGGTGGGATCCGATGGGGAAGTGGCAGTATCGCCGAGAAGCTGAGCGCATAGTCGAGGCACTGCAACTACGACGACCTTGTCTTCATGGCACCGCGCGAAGGCCAGTACGTGCTCCGCTTTCGGTCCCTGCACATTGAGTGCGTGATATTTACCAGCCTGGAAAAGATCTGGATGCTGCTTGCGCAAGCTCAATGCCTTCGATGTGAGGTAGAGTTTGATGCGGCCATCTTCCATTTTGCCGGTAATTTCCTGCAATCGCTGCGGTAGCTCTTCCGGTTTCCAGCTTTGCATTTCATGCAGCAGTTGATTTCGCAGCGCATAATTCACGGGACGACGATTGTCCGGATCAACCAGGCTCAAATCCCATAGTTCCATTCCCTGGTAAATATCAGGCACACCTGGAGCCGCGAGCTTGATCAATGTTTGTGACAGGCTATTAAACATGCCCAATTGCGACACGCGGCTTTGTAGAGGCGAGAATTCTTGAAGAAACTTTTCGTTATTTGACTTCAAAATACTTTCTACGAAATAAGTAATCGCTTCTTCATACTCCACATTCTGGTTTGACCAGCTTGTAATGTCTTTTGCTTCGCGCACGGCTTTCAGCATGTATTCAGTGATTCGCCTGCAGAAATTTGTCTGCAGCTCTTGCTGATTTGTCTCCAGCGGCCAGGCGCCCACCAGGGTCTGATACAGCAAATACTCGTCATTGCGTGTAGGCGCTTCCTGGCCATCCACCTGGCGCTTATCTCCACGATTGATCTCGCGCCAGCGCCGAACGTTCTTGCGCCAGAGCGCCGGCAATTCCGACAGTACATTCATTCGCGAGCGCACATCTTCCGACCGCTTGGTGTCGTGCGTGGAAGTTGCCAGCATGGTATGCGGCCATGCAGTTACCTGCTCCTGCATTCTGCCGTGAAATTCAGCGGGGCTGGTTCCGAATTTACTGGGATCGCCGCCAACTTCATTCAGCGAGACAAAACGGTTGTAGCGATAGAAAGCCGTGTCTTCCAGACCTTTTGCCATTACCACGCTGGTGAATTGCTGGAACTTCATTGCGAAACGAGTAACTTCTTTGCGATAAGGTTCGACGTGTCCTTTGCCCGCATCAGTCAGCAATACTTTTTTGATGAAATCAAAAACGCTGGTGTCTGCCGCGGCGCTGCTCCGAGTAGCAATGCGTACGGCCTGTTCGATATTCGCCCGATCTTTAGCGGAAACATTCGATGCAGTGATGTACGTGCGATACACAGGAAACCGCGCAATGACTTCGCTGAGCGCATCGCGTAAATTGTTCAACGTGAAGTCGCAGGTATGGCGATCAGATAGAGCAATCTTGCTTAGGATATTCGCCAATACGTTCAATTCGCTGGCCAGCGCGCGCCGCATCACAAATTTTTTGCAGAGATAAACCAGTTCGGCAAAGACAACATGCTGTCCGGTAAAAACGCGATAGATGCGCTCAATGCGGGTAAGTGAATTGGAGTTGATGAACAACCCATTCAACAGATTCGTGAAATCGTAGCCGGTTGTGCCATTGACGGGCCAGGTTTCCGGTAACCGCTCTTTACCAGTCAGAATCTTTTCCACGGCCACATAAAATTGCTTTTTCGTAGACTCCTGATCGGGCACATGCGCTGTTTTGCATTGCAGCCGATAAAAATAGTGAAGAGGATCATAGAGACCGTCCGGGTGATCGATACGCAGGCCGTTGATCTTGCCCTGATGTAGCATCTCGAAAACAAAACGATGCGTTTCCTCAAATACCGTTTCGTTCTCCATGCGGATGCCGGCGAGGTCGTTAATATCAAAAAAACGCCGATAGTTGATGTCATCCGCGGCAACGCGCCAATACGCCAGGCGGTAAGCTTGCCCTTTTATCAGTTCGTGCAATTCGTCAAAGCTGCGCGAATCGTCAGGAGTTCCATTGATCTTTGTGACGTTCTCATGAATGAAATCGCGCACTGCTTCTGACTTCGCAGCCAACTCAGCGAGGCGGCGTTTGTGGATGGTTTTATCGCGCATGCGCTCTTCGCGCTTGCCCTGTCCAGATTCAATGCGACTGGGCAAATGTCCGAATGCAGAGGTCAGACTCTGTAACTCAAGTAGATTTTCATCCTGCGGCCCAAGTTTCTGCTGGAGCCGCTCAATGTTGTAACGAAGAATCCGCGGATACTCTTTTGGGTTAATCGGGAAGCGGTGTTGCGAATAGTAGATGCGGAATTCTCCGCGATCCTGATCGAACCTGAGATTCAACTCGCCGCGATCCAACACGTTTCCATATTGGTCGCCAAGCACCGGCACTAAAACTTTTTCCTGCAGCTCGTCTTTTATCGGCTGCCAGTCAATGTCAAAGAAATCGGCGTAGGCAGAGGCTTCGCCGTTCTCCAGTACATCGAGCCACCATTCATTGTCGCTGCCCATCACGCCCATGTGGTTTGGCACGATATCGAGAATCTGCCCCATGCCGTATTCATGCAAAGCATTGACGAAGCTTTCAAATTCTTCGGAGCTGCCGATCTCCGGATTCAAATTGCGATGGTCAATGATGTCGTAGCCATGCATGCTTCCCGGGCGGGCGCGCAAATAGGGAGAGGCGTAGCAGTGGGAAACTCCTAACGCGGACAAATACGGTACCAGATCCTTCGCCTTCGCAAATGTAAATTCACGATTGAATTGCAGACGATAAGTAGAGAGAGGGACCTGTAACGAATTGGACGTTGCTTCGTTCATTTTTCCAAATACCAAATTACAGACCACGGCTGAAGCGTGTTTTCCGGAATTCCTGTGTTTTGTGATGTTGAAGAAGAGTAGATGGTCTGGGCTGGGACTGGGGTTTCCATGTAGAGAGCAGATTTTCCAAAATTCGTAGACAGACAAAGTTTTCGGCCATCATGCAGTTTCCATTGTACTTGTAGACCGGATTGCTCAAACGTCCGAAATTGAGCTTGGCCTGCAATCAAATGCGGCAGCATCGGGACGATAGCGCGCTGGCGCAAAGAAAGTAATTTCTTGTAGAAATCGAGCCATGCTTTGTGTTCTGTTTTTTGTAAACTTTGCCAATCCAGTTTGGATTTCAAGAAGGTTGCTTCCGTATTGGGATCTGGAATCTGTGCTCGCAGCTCGCTATTGGAAAATTTCGCGAAACGTTTGAATTCATTGCGGCGGCCTTCCGTGACTGCTTTGGATAGATCGCCGGTGAAATCACAGAAAAATAAAAATGGAGTGCGCGCCGCAAATTCCTCGCCCATAAAAAGCATTGGTGGTGAGGGAGCCAGCAGCAAAACCGACATGGCCGCTTTGATTGCAGCTTCTTCTGCATTTTCTATAATTCGATCGCCGAAAGCGCGATTACCGATTTGGTCATGATTCTGCAAAAAGGTCACAAACGCACTCGGAGGAAGATGTTTGCTGATTTCTCCACGCAGCTGGCCGTGACGGAATTCTGACGGATCATTCTGAAAAGCGAATCCTTCCGCCAAGCATCTCCCTAATTGCTGAATCGGATTCTTGGCATAGTCGCTGTAATAGCCGTCGGTCTCGCCTGTCGTCAATACATGGAGAACATGATGAATATCGTCATCCCACTGCGCATCATAAAGTTTCCCACGATCGTTGCAACCTAAATATTTTACGTCGTTGTCTTCGTTTTCGAGAACCAAATGAATGTGCCGCTGATTTCCAAATTTCTGCCGGATCGTCCGCGCCAATTCCGTAATGATGTCCGGAGTCGAATCATCCTGAATAGCGTGGACCGCGTCGAAGCGCAAACCGTCGAAGTGGTATTCCTCGAGCCAGTACATGGCGTTGTGGATAAAGAAATCACGCACTGCGCGGCTTTCCGCACCGTCAAAATTAATTCCTTCACCCCACAGCGTGCAGTGCCGGTCCGTGAAAAATTCGGGAGCATACACGCGTAGGTAATTTCCGTCAGGCCCGAAGTGGTTATAAACCACGTCGAGAAAAACCATTAGCCCTTTGGAGTGCGCTGCTTGAATGAGGCGCTTTAGCTCTTCGGGTCTGCCGTATGAACTGTCCGGAGCGTAAGGAAGGGCGCCGTCATAACCCCAATTCCGTTTGCCGGAAAAATCCGACAACGGCATTAACTCGATGGCAGTGATGCCGAGTTCACGCAGGTAATCAAGTTTTTGCTCCGCTCCTGCATAGGTCCCTTCTTGCGTGAATGCGCCAATATGCAGTTCATAAATTACTGCTTCGTTCCAAGGCCGTCCAGACCAGTTTGCATCGTCCCATGCGAACGCCTTGGGATTGATGATCTCGCTCGGCCCATTCACGTCTTCCGGTTGAAAGCGGGAAGCGGGATCAGTCACTTCCTGGCTGTCGCCATCACCGCCGCTACCACCATTGATACGGAATTTGTAACGGTCGCCGGCTTTCGCCCCGGATGTAGTCAGCTCAAACCAGCCATGGTCGTGCTTTACGAGCGAAATTCTTCTTTCGCTTCCTATGATCCCCACATCCACACTTTTCGCCTTGGGCGCCCACAGGCGAAAACGGACGCGGCCGTCTTCAAGGCACTTCGCCCCAAACGGCATTTCGTGTTCACGATTCATTCTCCGCTTCCTGCCCCGACTTCCTGGAGCTCTAATTTTGGCTCGGCAGCCACTGTCACATGATTATGATTGGCACGACGTTCCTGG
>DASXCC010000195.1:0-4318 GCA_036491415.1 Terriglobales bacterium
AACGTCGCGATCATCTACCTTATCGGAGCGAGTCGTTGGGCGGAGAGTTGGATGGGCAGGACTATTGTTTTACTCGGAAAGTATTCATTGGTCGGCTATATTTCGCAGATCGCGATTCTTCAAATCCTGCGACGCACGATGACGCCAAACACATTCGGGACCTATCGCTTTTCAGTCTCTTTTATTCTGGCATTCGTGCTAACTACATGGTCCGTTGTACTGCTGAATACCGCCCGAAAACATAGTTCCCCGATCGATCGTTCCTATAAGCTCATTTTCTCCTAGAGCCTCTAACTGTTGGCTGATCCGCGTAGCAGGGAACTCCACCCACTGCATGCGTCTCGCATAAATACTTGATCTGAAAACGAACTCAGAATGAATACTCTTGTTGCCAGCGCAATTTGTGCTTTTGGAATCGCAGGGCTGTTTTACCTGGACCGAGAAAAAGCACCGCGCGTTTCATGGGCCCTCTGGCTACCTGGGATCTGGATCGGGATTGTAGGATCCAGGCCTGTATCGCAATGGTTTGGTATGCAGCAAGCCGGGAATCTGGGACTTGACGGCAGTCCATTCGATGCGGCCGTGTTCGGAGTCGTGCTGATGATTAGCATTGGAGTCTTGATCCGGCGTCTTGGTCGAACCCGTGTTTTGTTGGTGGCGAACTGGCCGATTCTGATCTACTTCCTGTTTTGCTTAGTCAGCATTATGTGGTCGACTCACCCGGATGTTTCATTCAAGCGCTGGGCAAAAGCGATTGGAGATCTGGCGATGGCGCTGATTATAGCTACGGACAAAGCACCAGTTGCCGCTTTCAGACGTTTAGTGTCCCGTGTTGGCATGCTCTTGCTCCCCACATCGGTGCTCTTTATCAAATACCTGGGCGATCTCGGCCGGGGCTATACATCCGATGGGCTGCCAATGAATACCGGCGTGACAACAAACAAGAATTCCCTCGGGCTAATCGTATTCGTGATTACTTTGGTTGTGCTCTGGAATATACGCTCGCTCATGCTTCACAAGGACGCATCCAATCGAGGCAGACGCTTAATAGCTCAAGGAATTCTGCTCGCATTTGGTTTCGTACTATTGGTGATGGCCCAGTGTTCGACCTGCAAAGCATGCTTTGTCATCGGAACTTTGGTCGTCTTTATTTTGACTCGTCGTACTTTCACAAAGAGACCTGCCCGGGCGCATGCTGTTTGTTTAGCAATCCTTCTCCTAGGAGGAGGTAGTTTATTTTTTGGCCAAGCAGACGTTGCCAGTGCGCTTGGCAGGCAATCAAGTCTGAGCGGGCGTACGGACATCTGGAATGCGGTGATTCCCAATGTACCCAATCCGATTATTGGCGCGGGATTCGAGAGTTTCTGGAATACTGTGAACGCGGAGAAAGCCCGGAATATGCTCGTCCATGATGCCGGATTCTCCCCGCTCGTTATAGGCGGACTACAAGAAGCGCACGACGGCTATATAGAAATTTATTTGCAATTGGGATGGACCGGCATCTGCCTGATTGGGGCTGTCATAATCACCGGTTATATAAGAGCTTACAAGGCATATAGGCGTGATCCTGAACTTGGAAGCCTGTTCATTGCCTATGTTCTTACGGCAACATTTTATTCGATTACCGAAGCAGGCTTCAGGACAATGAATCCTAGTTGGATATTTTTGTTGACCGCTGTGGTGGGTTCTACATCTGTAACCGCAGGGTTTCTGGGACGTAAAAAGGGCAGAATTGCTGCTTCGAAAATTATTGAACTTAGTCCGGAGACGACCCTTCCTACATTTTGGAGCGAGCCGGATACAGTCTAAAATCAATAACCTAAACATCTTTTTTCAATGCCTCAATGAGGCGTCTAATCGCATTTCGTGGGCAAGGCGCTGGAAACATCCCACATTATCAATAAGCGATTCATAAATAAGGAAATTAATTGAAACCTTTTCAGCCCGACGGCACATTTCACCCTGTCGAAACAGGTAAGGGACTTCGCCGGACCGCGGTACGTGGTGCGGGAGCGGCGATCATGGGTTCGGCGGGAAACTTTTTTGTTGGCATCGGGACTGTAGTCATCCTGGCGCGGTTGCTGACTCCGTCTGATTTCGGAATCGTGACCATGGTTACGACGTTCAGCCTTCTGCTGCGCAGTTTTGGACTGAACGGATTTACTGAGTTGATGGTGCAGCGCGATGAGGTCACGGATTCTCTCGCAAGCAATCTTTTCTGGATCAATTCCATTATCGGCGTGATTTTGACGGTGGCATTTGCTGGCTGTGGCCGGCTGTTGGCTCTGTTCTTTCATACCAAATCCGTAATCGAAGTGACTTGGGGACTATCGCTCACAATTGCGATTGGTTGCTTCGGCTACATTCATACCGGCCTGTTGCAGCGGGCCATGCATTTCCGGACGATTGCACTCATCAATTTTCTCGGTCAGGTATTCCAGTTCCTCGTTTCTATTGTCTTAGCCTTTGCAGGTTGGCATTACTGGGCGTTGGTTTGGGGCAGCGTGGCACAAACGGCGACATTAACCATCGGCGCCTGGATAGCTTGCCGATGGCTCCCGAGTAGACCTAGTCGAGCTTCCGGCACTGGTTCAGGGATGAAGTTCGCCATGAACGTTTACTTCCATTATGCGTTCTGGTATTTCACCCGAAATACAGACAATCTGCTGGTGGGCTGGCGGTTTGGCGATGCAGCACTGGGATTTTATAAAAAAGCTTACGATCTGTTCGTCCTGCCGCAGACGCAATTGTTAGTGCCGATGAATGCAGTGGTTGTAAGCACATTGAGCCGCGTACGGCAGGACCGCAAACAGTTCGAAGCATATTTAATCGGCGCAATATCAGTTTTAGCTCTTGTCGGGATGGGAGTTGGTGCGGATTTTGCTCTAGTGGGTCGGGACATTATCCGATTTCTTTTTGGGCCGGGTTGGGATGAAGCGGGCCGTATCTTTGCTTTGTTCGGCCCAGGAATCGGCGTGATGATGCTCTACAACACGCATGGATGGATTCATCTCTCGCTTGGCACCCCTGAAAGATGGTTTCGCTGGGGGCTGATCGAATTTGTGTCGACAGCAAGCCTGTTTGTGCTGGCTTTGCATTGGGGCCCGCACGGAATTGCTTTGGCTTGGACGGTTTCATATTTTCTTTTGATGTTTCCTGGTTTCTGGTACGCCGGTAAGCCCATCGGATTGAGTTTTTGGCATATTTTCGCTCACATATGGCAATACTTCACGGCTTCGTTCGTCGCTGCAATTGCTACTGCTCTGATCGTGGCAGAGATTCCGCATTTTCCCGTATCGTCGTCTACGCACGGCGCTCTGTTGCGCATGATCTCAGTTTCCTTGATCTTCTTCACGCTGTATTTAGCCACAGTGGTTGCACTTCACGGCGGACTGAGGCCGATTACTGACACCCTTGGACTAATTCGTGAGCTTTTGCCCGCACGATTTGGCGGACACAAATCTGAACCCATCGTCACGATAGAAGTGGCGGAAGTGGACCTCAAACTTGGCGCCGAGATCGAAGCGAAATCACGGGTAGCTGCGGTCTCTGAGTGTAATTAGAAAGCCATTCTTCGAGGGAGTTGCGATGAACGAAATGCAACTCTTTATCAAATTTTAAATGTCATGTTCTGCTCAATTGTTCGATTGAGTTGGGCATTTAATTCACCACTGGAGAAGGAATGAGTCGACTACGCATTCTGCTGTTGGCACCGAATTGTGATCCGACAGAGGTGAGCATTCCCTTTGTCACTTACTCACATGCGGCAGCGCTGGCCGAAATTCACGATGTCACTTTGGTGGTTGGATCCACTTTTGTGGAACGTATCCGCAGCGCGGGCGCAAAATTCCATAAGATCGAAGCAGTGCATATTGAAAAGCTCCAGGGTCTTTTCGACTGGGGACTCCGCCGTATCTTCAAGTACAACTATGCGACCCAGGCGCTGACCGCATTCCGTTATCCCTTTGCTGTTGCTTTTGAATGGTACGCTTGGCGACAACTGTGCCGCCGCATCTTTGCCGGTGATTTTGATGTTGTCCTGCGCTTAATTCCGATGTCGCCGGTGCTGCCGAGTCCTTTCGCGTTCTTCCTGCGCAAAGGGCCGATACCGTTTGTGATTGGGCCGCTCAATGGCGGACTTCCATTCGTCCAGAATTTCAGCCAGGCGCAAAGCCATAAACGATGGTATTCCAACCTGCGATGGGTATATCGATTTCTGCCTTTTGCTCGATCCACTTACCGGGACGCGTCGGCTATCATTGCGGCTTCGTCGCAGGTGTGTTCGGAATTTGCCAGCTATCAGGACAAGTTATTTTTC
>DASXCC010000196.1:0-17666 GCA_036491415.1 Terriglobales bacterium
GACCTCGTAACAACTTCCGCTTCCGGCCTCGATCCCGACATTACTCCAGCCGCCGCCTACTTCCAGGTTCCTCGCATCGCGCGTGTTCGCAGCCTGAGCGAAGACCAAGTCCGCGCACTGGTGGCAGGCCATATACAAGGCCGTCAATTTGGGTTCTTCGGTGAATCGCGGGTGAATGTATTGGAGTTGAATTTAGCCTTAGACAATTTAGCTTCAGACAAAGAAAAAGGCCGCTAGAGTTAGCGGCCTATTGAAGTTAAGAATTAAGTCTTATCGCGTGCCTAGCAGAATATCGACGGTGAGTTGATCGAGGCGCTCGTAGGACAAGCGCTTCTTCATCATTTCGTCTTTATTGAAGTTGTGAGTGAGAAGTGCGGCAGAGCCGTCCTTGCTGTACTTGCCAACTTTCGGCGTCGAGCTCTTTACTACAGCCAATTCTTTCAGGATGTCCTGAATTTCCTTGTCCGCGTTCCATTGCTGCGCTTTCTCTTTCAGCATGAGGTAAGTCCGCATGCATCCGCGGGCAAAATCCTTCACACCTTCGTAGTCTTCCACACGATAGGCATGTGCATCGAAGTGGCGCGGACCGGAGTACTTTACGTCCTCCAGGAACTTCACCAGGAAGAAATTCGTCTTCAAGTTCGCGGAACCAAAGCGCAAATCCTGGTCATAGCGGCCCGGATATTGATCGTTGAGATCAATGTGAAAAAGCTTTCCCGACTCCCACGCCTGTGCTACGCCATGCAGAAAGTTGAGTCCGGCCATGGTTTCGTGCGCGACTTCCGGATTGACGCCCACCATATCCGGATGGTCCAGCGTATTAATGAAAGCGAGATAGTGTCCAGTGGTGGCCATGTAGATGTCGCCGCGCGGTTCGTTGGGCTTGGCTTCAAGTGCGAACTTGTATCCGTAACCCTTGGCGGTGTTGTACTCGCAGAGATAGTTCACGGCTTCGCGCAAGCGTTTCACTGCATCAGCAGGATTGCGGCAGGCATCGGTTTCTGCGCCTTCGCGTCCGCCCCACAAAACGAAAATCTTTGCGCCGAGTTCAGCACCGAGATCCATGGCGCGCATGGTTTTCTGCACAGCGTACGCGCGGACGTCGGCGTCATTGGCGGTGAATGCGCCATCGCGGAACACAGGATGGAAGAACAACGAGACCGTGGCCATAGGCACAACGATGTTGTTTTTCTCGCAGGCCTTTTTGAAATCGCGCACAATGGTGTCGCGCTCGGAAGGCGTGGCGTCAATTGGAACCAGGTCGTTATCGTGCAGGTTCACGCCCCAGGCGCCGCATTCGCCAAGTAAATTGACAAGCTCGGGCGCAGAAAGCTGCGGACGAACGAAGTCGCCGAATGGATCACGTCCGCGATTGCCGACTGTCCACAATCCGAAAGAAAATTTGTGCTCCGGGCCTGGCTGATATTTGTTGCTCATTTCCATCCTTCCGTCACCCTTATGGGGCGCTATGAATTAAAAATTGTTTTGGTTGCGGGATAAACGCGGCGGAAAGCTGCGTAACTTTGCACCATCGTTTTCGCGGCGTCTGCCTGGGATTTGATCTTCTCGCGCACGTGGACGATCTGTTTGCAGGCGTCATCGACCGTCGGCCACATTTTTGCGCCGACTCCGGCAAGAATCGCCGCGCCGTAGGCTGCGCCTTCTTCCTGCGCGATAGTTTCCACTTCGCGGCCGTACACATCGGCTTGAATTTGCCGCCACAACGGAGATTTTGCGCCACCGCCGCCAAGGCGAATGCTTTCGACGGGAACTTTCATCTCGTCAAAAATGGTGAACGAATCTTTCAGGCTGAAGGCCACACCTTCGAGGATTGCACGAACCACATGGCCCCGCGTATGTGAAGCGGTGAGTCCAACGAGAGCGCCTCGAGCGTAAGGATCAAGATGCGGCGTGCGCTCGCCCATTAAATAAGGAGTCCACAAAAGCCCATCGGCTCCAGCGGGAACTTTCTTGGCCTCGGCCGTGAGCATGTCGTAGGGATCAGTTTTGCCGTCTCCCGGAGGAACGAAGTTGTCGCGGAACCAGCGCAGCGATAATCCTGCGGATTGGGTTACGCCCATAATGTGCCAGCGATTCGGAATCGCATGGCAGAAAGTATGCAAACGGCCTTTGGGATCAAGCGCCGGGCTTCCTGTAGCAGCGAAGACCACGCCAGAGGTGCCAATGGTCACGCTGACCGCGCCGGGAGTGACGATTCCCATGCCAACCGCGCCAGCGGCTTGATCGCCGGCGCCAGCAACCACGGGCGTTCCGACTTTTAATCCAGTGGCTGCCGCACCTTCCACCGAAACTGCGCCGCAAACATCCGGAGATTCAAATAGGGGAGGGAGTAAGGACGCGTCGAGTCCGGCGGCCTGCAAAACTTCAGACGACCAGCGACGATGCGCAACGTCTAACATCAGCGTGCCGGAAGCATCTGCCATGTCCATGCCGCGCTCGCCGGTCAGGCAAAATCGGACATAGTCCTTCGGCAACAAAACATAACGTACTTGTTTCCACTTCTCTGGCTCGTTTTCCCGGATCCAGAGAAGTTTGGTGATTGTAAAGTTGGGGAGGGCCGGATTGCACGTAAGCTGGATTAACCGTTCAGCGCCAATCTTGTTTGTAAGATCAATGCACTGTTTTTCTGTCCGAACATCACACCAGATGAGCGCAGGCCGAACCGGTTCGCCGGCTGCGTTCAGCGTGACTGCTCCGTGCATTTGACCGGAGAAGCCTACACAAGAGATTTGATCGCCGGAAATTTTTGCCTGTGCGAGCGCTTTACGAACGGCAATGCCGCAAGCGCGCCACCAATCCTGCGGATCTTGTTCCGCCCATCCAATCTGTGGCGAAGCAAAATTCTGGTGTTCTTCGGTTGCGGCGCCGATCAGATGTCCATTTTGGTCCACAACCAGCACGCGAGTGCCGCCGGTCCCAACATCCATACCTAGAACATACATAAGGATTATTTACTCGCACGCTGCGCGATTAAGGTTTTCGCAGCAAAATTGATTTCCAAACATTGGAAGGGATATGTAATAAATCCCTTATCGTGTACGTTAACGGCGATGGTATAGTAACACGCATTCGCAAGATTGCAAGGAGGAACTCATGCGCTTTTTTACTAAGGCCCTGTCTGCCTTTGTGATTTATTTTTGGATGGTTTATGGTTTCGTGCCGGTTGCCGGTGCGCAGGCACAGCCTCCTTATCGCGACGCTCATGTGCCGGTCGAGCAACGTGTTGCAGACTTGCTTTCGCGCATGACGCTCGAAGAAAAGATTGCCCAATTGCAGGGCACGTGGCAGAACCGCAGCCAAATGCAGGAGCCTTCGCTGTTTGTGGGTCCCTCCGGAAATTTTCAGCCGGATCGTGCGGCTACGATTCTGAAATACGGGTTAGGCGAGATGTCGCGGCCCAGCGAGAACCGCAATCCTCGGCAGATGGCGGAGTTCACGAACACCATCCAGAAATGGATCCAGCAAAATACGCGCCTCGGCATTCCAATTCTGTTTCACGAAGAATGTCTTCACGGAAACGCAGCGCCGAAGGGAACTTCGTTTCCGCAAGCGATCGGTTTAGCGTCCACGTGGGACACTGAGCTTGTCCACAATGTTTTTACTGCGGTCGCTTCCGAAGTGCGGGCGCGCGGCGCGCAACAATGCCTCGCTCCGGTGCTTGATCTCGCCCGCGATCCACGTTGGGGCCGAACGGAAGAAACTTACGGCGAAGATCCTTATCTGGTAACCCACATCGGACTTGCCGCGATCAGCGGCTTTCAGGGAACCGGGCCGTTCATCGATAACTCGCATGTACTGGCGACGGCCAAGCACTTTGCCGCGCACGGACAGCCAGAGTCCGGAACCAATGTTGGGCCCGCTCCATTTTCTGAGCGCGAACTCCGCGAATATTTCTTTAAGCCATTCGAAGCAGCTGTGAAGCAAGGGCACATTGGAACGGTAATGGCCTCCTACAATGAAATTGATGGAGTACCCTCGCACAGCAATAAGCATTTGTTGACGGATATTCTTCGTCACGAGTGGGGATTCCAGGGCGTTGTGGTCTCCGACTATTTCGGCATCACGCAGTTAAATACGCTGCACAAAGTGGCTGCTGATTATCCAACTGCCGCGAAGATGGCTTTGGACGCAGGCGTGGAAGTGGAGTTGCCATTCGCCGATGCTTACAAGAGTTTGCCTGAGATGTTGCAGCGCGGAGAGGTCTCCGAAGCCCAGGTAAATAGTGCTGTAGCCGACGTGTTGCGCATGAAGTTTTTAACCGGACTCTTCGACAATCCTTTTGTCGACCCGGACTATGCGGAAAAAATCACAAACAACGAGGAAAATCGTCAATTGGCCCTGAAGGCCGCGCACGAAACTATCATTTTGCTGAAGAACCAGAATAATCTGCTCCCGCTGGATAAGGCGAAGTATAAGCACATCGCGATGATCGGACCGAATGCTGCGGAAGTCCATCTCGGTGGGTACAGCGACAATCCTGGCCGCGGCGTCAGCATTCTGCAGGGAATTAAAGATAAGGTCGGACCCGGCGCGGAAGTTTTGTATTCCGAGGGATGCAAGATCACCGAAACGCCTCCGGATTGGAATGCCGACAAAGTTGTGCTTGGCGACCCGAAGCTCAACGCCTTACGTATTCAGGAAGCAGTCAAGGTAGCGAAGCGTGCGGATGTCGTCATCCTTGTTTTGGGAGAGAACGAGCAGACTTCGCGGGAGGCCTGGGCAAGTAACCATCAGGGCGATCGTGACGACCTGGATCTTCTCGGTAATCAGGACGATCTGGCGAAAGCCATGCAGGCGGTGGGCAAACCTGTGGTCGTCTTATTGCTTCACGGAAGGCCAAACTCCATCAATTACATTGCAGAGAATGTTCCAGCGATACTTGATGGTTGGTATCTAGGTCAAGAAGGCGGAACTGCTGCCGCTGACGTGCTTTTTGGAGATTACAATCCAGGCGGAAAATTGCCCATCACTGTGCCGCGAAGTGTGGGTCAGCTTCCCGACTACTACTATCAGAAGCCGTCGGCCCGGCGTGAATATCTGGGGACGACGCCACAGGCGCTGTTTCCTTTTGGCTGGGGCTTGAGCTACTCGACGTTTAAATACGGAAACTTGCATCTTGCGCCGGAGTCGATCGGTCCCGAAGGTAAGACGGAAGTTTCTGTGGACGTGACCAACAGCAGCAAAGTGCAGGGCGACGAAGTGGTGCAGCTTTATATCCGTGATGAATTTAGTTCGGTCACACAGCCGATCGAAGAGTTGCGCGGCTTCCAGCGTGTCAACCTGCAACCGGGAGAAACCAGGTCGGTGAAGTTTACGCTGGGGCCGGATGAGCTTTCATTCTGGAACCTCGACATGCATCGCGTTGTGGAGCCGGGAAAATTCCAGATCATGGTGGGCGGAAATTCGGCGGAGCACATCGACACTACGTTGAATGTCG
The DNA here is from genome assembly GCA_036491415.1 of Terriglobales bacterium. Classification (GTDB taxonomy): domain Bacteria; phylum Acidobacteriota; class Terriglobia; order Terriglobales; family Acidobacteriaceae; genus JAICKN01. The sequence goes on from DASXCC010000196.1 coordinate 5,459, forward strand.
TAGCGAATTAGCAGGATTTACGAAATGAAACGGGCGGGAATTCACCAGATTGCCCAGCTAGCCAAAGTTTCCATTGGGACTGTGGACCGGGCGCTGCACGGGCGTTCGGGCATTAGCGACAGTACGCGCAAACGCGTTCTGCGGATTGCGCGTGAACTTTCCTATTCGCCAAATCCCGCTGCCAGAGCTCTTTCTGTAGGACGTGCCAGTGTTCGTATCGGCGTTTGCATCCCGGAAGAAATTCATTTCTTTTACGACCAGATGCGCGCCGGCATTTTTGACGAAGGCCAGCGCGTGAACGGTGTAGGCATCGATCTCGTCTATCGTCCTGCGACTGAACTTGGAGAAGAAAAACGCGAGATCACCAATCTGCTGCAGAGCGGCGTGAGCGCCATTATCGTGACTCCCGGAAATCCCCATGTGATGACGCCGCTGATTAACCGCGCGGAAAAAGATAATGTGCGTGTAATTTGCGTCACTACGGACGCTCCCAACAGCAATCGCTCGAGCGCGGTTTGCGTGGATCCCGAGTTCAGCGGACGTCTTGCCGCGGAACTTATGGCTAAGTTGCTGCCTGCTGGATCGGAGACTGCGATCGTTACGGGCATGATGACGGCGGAAGAGCATCGGCAAAAGACCGAGGGATTTCGTTCCGCGTTTCCCAAAGATTGTCCGGGCGGGAAAACGATTGCCGTACTGGAAGCCCACGAATCAGAAAAAGAAAGTTACGAGAAGACCTGCGAATTGCTGGCAGAGCATAAAAACCTGCGCGGCATTTATGTGAATACGGTCAACTCGTTGCCCGTGTGCAAGGCGTTGCAAAAACATAATCTGGCACACAAGCTGAAACTCATTACCACCGATCTGTTTCGCCAGATGGTTCCGTACTTTGAACGTAGGACGATTGCAGCTTCCATCTATCAGGACCCATATTTGCAGGGACAGCTGGCAGTGCGGATGCTGGCCGACCATTTGTTAAATGGAGCGCCGATCCCGAAGGTCCATTATCTGAATCCGGCGATTGTGTTGCGAACCAATCTTCTGCTATTCCGCGAAACCGCGGCCCAGAATTAATCTCTGGGGGGACTATTCTTCTTCAATTGGCGACAGTTGATATTTCTTGATGATGTCCTCGCGTGAAATTATGCCGATGAGCTTATGCAGGTCCGCGCGATGGACAACCGGAACCAGCGGAAATTGCGAGACATAACGCAAGGCCATTTCCAGCGGCATGTCGGGATGCAAGTGCGGCACATTGCGAATGGGCAGTACAGAAACCAGCGTCGATGCGCTCTTTCCATCTTCCATAAGCTTCTTCAGTGTGTCGCGGTTGATGATGTTCCAACCATCTTGCGGCACCTGAACGAAGAAAATTTCATCTGGTAAATTTTGAACGCGGTCGATGGCCTGCTGTACCGTGTCGCGAGCGCGCAGCACGGGAGGCGTCGCCGTTCGCATAGCGTCTTCCACCAATAATATGGTTTGTTCGCGCTGCTCTTCGAGAGAGGGAAGAACAAGACCGTCTTGTTTGGTAAAAAGATCGAAAATCGGAACTGCCTGGAGGCTGCGCGAAATCAAATAGGCAAAAGTATTGGCGACGATGACCGGAACAATGATGGAATAGTTCCCACTCACCTCCAGCACCATGAAGACCGAGGTCATGGGAGCGCGAAGAAACCCAGCGAAGAGTACTCCCATTCCTACCAATGTGTAAGTTGCGATGGATCCGGAAAGGTGCGGATAGAAATAATGCTCAACGCCGCCGACCGCACCCCCAAGCATGGCCCCAATAAACAATGTCGGCGCGAACATGCCGCCGGGCGTGCCGGTTACAAATGACAAGGTCGTTGAAAGAATTTTTAGCCCGGCCAAAATTGCGAGCACGCGCCACGGAAAGCGGCCATGCAGCGCCTGGTCCATGTAGTTGTAACCGGCACCCATGATCTGTGGCGCACCGAAGTATCCGATCAAGCCGATCATCAATCCTGCCGCTGCGGACTGGAAGTATTGCGTCCAGTGCGGAAGATCGCGAAGCTTGGGACGTAAATATCCAATGGCTTTCGCGAAGATGACCGCCGCAATTCCGCCGACAATTCCCAACACTGCATAAGCGAGCAATTCCGAAGGGCGAACAAATCCAACGGATGGGATGCGGAACAGCGGTTCCGAACCCAGAAACCAGCGCACCACGACGACGCTGGAGATCGCCGAAAGAACGACCGAACCGAGAATGCCTGCGCTCCATCGGCCAATGACTTCTTCAATGACAAAAAGCACGGCGGATATTGGCGCATTGAACGCCGCTGCTAATCCCGCCGCCGCGCCCATCGGCGCAAGCAGGCGTAATTTTTCGCGAGAAAGTTCCAGCCGCCGTCCCAGTCCCGAAGCGATGGCCGCGCCTATTTGCAGCGACGGATCTTCTGGGCCGAGGGAGTGCCCGGCACCGATTGCCAAAGCAGCGGTAATAAATTTTCCGATCGCTGTACGAAACGGAATGTATCCGTTGTAAATGTAGAGCGCCGCTTTGGTCTGGTTCACGCCACTGCCGCGAACCAGAGGAAATACGTGGATCACCAGCACGGATACAAGCAAGCTGACCAGCGTTGGAACAATGAGGACCCGCAGCGTGTGGGCGTGCGGCAAAGGACCAAGAAGGGCGAAGCGCGTCCAATCGATGGCCAGGCGAAAACAGATGACTGCTAAGCCCGAAAATATCCCGATAAAAACTGCCAGCAGCAAAAAGAAGCGTTCTTCGCGGAAGGTGAACAGGGAAAACCATTCAAAGCGATGGGCATTATTCTCCTCGGGTTCGTCAACCGCGACGGCTTCGGAAGATTTTGAGTTCACAGCTTCGCTCATCTTTTATCTTTATCTTTCTGCTCCGGTGGGATTCTGGGAGAGTAAATACAGCGCTTCGTCCAAGCCGGTCGGCGCACCACACTCGCTTGCCGTTTGCTGCTCAATTTCGAAGGTAATATCCATGGCGGAATCGCGAACGTCGCTGGTTGTGGTTGCAATCATTCTGGGTTTTAACGCCGACCACTTCTGATTGAGATCTTTCAAAGGATCGGCTGAAGCGGAAGATGGAGCGGGGGGCGGATCGGAAGTAGCTGCGTTTGGCGTTTGCGCGCTGCCAGTTTTTTTCTGCTCTGCTTCCGGCAAATTATTTTTCTGTTGTATGCAATCCGCTAATCGTGTTCCCGCTTGATTGAATGCGCGCACCGAGCGATGAATCATTTCCCGGTTGGAAATATGCTGCGCGTAAGGATTGATTTCCAAAATCGCGTTTGCCGTTTCCAATTCCAGCCTGGCTTCGGCGGTGAGCTCGGTTTTTGACGCAAGATCGTTCAGGTAATGTTGTGCGGTGCGATATCGCTCGAGTTGAAATGCAGAATTTCCTGCGCCGGCCATTGGCATTGCATCGTTCTGGCCACTGCGGAGAACTTGTTGATATTCAGTCAGCGCATGCTCGTAATCTTTGGCTTGCGCGAATAAATCAGCAATCGTCAGGCGCAGGCTCGTATCCGGCGGTAAAGACGACGACCAACTGATGAGCTCCGCCTGGGCTTGCGGATCGGCATTCATCCTTAAAAGAAAGCGGATCAACTCGAGTTGTGTATCAGATCTTTGGGTCTGGGCATCCGCCGGCCAAACTCCATAGATCGCATTGTGGTAGTACTGCAGCGTTTTTTCGATGAGATTTTCGCCCGCATATAAACGAGCGATGGCCAGATTCACCAGAGAATTCTGCGGATCATGCTCCCACAAACTTACCAAATAGGACTCGGCTTCGCCTCTTTTGGAGGGATCGTTTTTTCCGGTATCGCGAAGCACGCGAGCCAGCGAGAGTTCATAATCGAAATTGTTTGGGTTGTAGTCGAGGGCCGCTCGCAGATCATCAATCGCGGAGTCGTATTCGCCATTACGAATTTCAGTCTGGCTTTGCTGGAATAAATGACGGGCCAAAGCTTTCTTTTGTTCGCCGAACCGGTTCACCAGCCGGTTGACGAACCAGAATCCAAGCACCGCCAGAATAAAAAGACTTGCAAGTAAAACTGCTGGGCGCCGGACGAATTCTTTGAGCCGCGATCGAAAGTTCATCTTCCTCTTGCTTTCCATATTAAATCAATTTGACGATTTGTTTACCAGGCAGCCAGAGGTCAGCCTGCAGAATTTCTCGTTTACACTCTCGTCAATTCTTATTCTATGGCTCTATATACTGGACACTAAACAGAATTGCGTGTTACTTGAGGGGCTGCAATGAAAATTTTCTTTTTTGTATTGATAGCAACGGTATTTGAAGCCGTAGGAGATGCCACATTACGCATGGCGCTTCACCATTCGTCCTTATCCTCACGGATCGGATTATTCGTTACTGGCGGGATATTACTCACCCTCTATGGAACTATGCTGAATCTTGCTCCTATTGAGTTTGCTGCTGTAACGGGCGCGTATGTAGCGGTCCTGTTCGTTGTTTTCCAAATAACCAATTACGTTTTCTTTCGTACCGCTCCTGCTCCAGCAATTCTAGTTGGCGGGACATTGATCGTAGCGGGCGGATTAGTAGTTTCTCTTTGGAAATAATCCGGGGGAAGTAATGCGGGTCGTAACGTGCGTATTTCCACTCAATACATTGTTATGGCGCACGAAGTTATAGGGCACGAAGCGCTTCGATAAGCGATAAACGCATGGTCGTGATAGTCATGGGAGTTACCGGCGCAGGGAAAACAACCGTGGGGAGCCTTCTCGCCAGTCAAATGAAATGGGAATTCGCTGACGCGGACAGCTTTCATTCCCCCGAAAGCAAAGCGAAGATGCACCAGGGGATTCCGCTAACCGACCTTGACCGCGCTCCCTGGCTGCAAGCCATGCGGGATGCAATCACTCAATGGATTGCCCAGAACAAAAGTGTAGTGTTGGCTTGCTCGGCATTAAAGCGCGCGTATCGAGATGAATTGTATGCAGGACCTGAAGTAAAGTTTGTGTATCTGCGTGGGACGCAGGAACTCATTAGTTCGCGGTTGGAGCATCGTCACGGACACTTTGCCGGCGAGAGTATTTTGGCCAGTCAATTTGACGCACTCGAAGAGCCTAAGGACGCGATTGCAGTGAATATCAGCGCAACTCCTGAAGCGATTGTCAGTGAAATAAGAAACCGCCTCGGGGTATAGCTCCGTGGTATAAATCTTGAGGTTCCGTTCGAGGTGTTTTACGTCGAATACTCTCCCACCCCCGCCAGCGCTTGAGCGGAATGACGAATCTCAAATTATTTTCAGAATAACCCTGCGGCTGGTTCCGTTTCTCTTCCTTCTTTATATCGTTGCTTACCTGGATCGCATCAACGTCGGTTTTGCCAAGCTGGAGATGTTGTCGGAGCTCCACCTCAGCGAAGTGGTCTATGGCTTAGGCGCAGGGATCTTTTTTGCCGGATATTTCCTGTTCCAGCTCCCCAGCAATCTGATCCTGCAAAAAGTAGGAGCGCGACGCTGGATTACTTCACTCATGATCTTGTGGGGAGCGATCTCCTGCTGCATGATTTTCGTAAGGACCGCACACGGGTTTTATTTCCTCCGGTTTCTGCTGGGATCGGCGGAAGCAGGCTTTTTCCCTGGCGTCATTGTTTATTTAAAGAGCTGGTTCCCAAATGCGGCGCGTGCGCGGACCATTGCATGGTTTATGGCCGCTGGGCCGCTTTCGGGAGTTGTAGGAGGTCCGGTCTCCGGAGCCATCCTGCAGTGGCACGTCGGCGGATTTTTGCACGCATGGCAATGGCTCTTCATTATGGAAGGCGCTCCAGCCATTCTGTTGGGATGCGTAGTTTTAATTTTCCTTGCGGATTCACCCCAAAAAGCAAAATGGCTTGGTGATTTGGATCGCGAATGGCTGCTGGGTGTGCTCGAATCAGAGCGGCAAAGCATGGCCATCCAGCGCGGGACGCTGCGTTCTGCGTTTACTCGTCCCATCATCTGGCTGATGGTCATCATGTATTTCGGAATTAACACGTGCGCATACGGTGTGAGTCTTTGGCTGCCGTCATTTATTCGCGGTTTCTCCGGCATGAGCAATTTCAATCTTGGATTGCTCTCGGCTGTGCCCTACATCCTGACGGCGATCACCATGATTTTGATTGGCACGCATTCTGACCGGACCGGGGAACGCCCCTTGCATATCGCTTTCTGCGCATTTGCGGGAATGGGGGGAATGCTGCTCAGCGGACTGACGCACTCTTTAGTTCCCACGATCATCGGATTATCGCTCGGCTTGATGGCGGTCTTCTCCATGTGCGGCCCTATCTGGTCGCTGCAAACCGGGCTCACCGGAACGGCTGCCGCTGCGGGCATTGCCATTGTCAATTCGTTCGGCAATCTGGGAGGATTTTTCGGCCCTTACATTATTGGAATGGTGCATCGGCAAACCGCGCTCGTAATCATCGGCCTTATAATTGGATTGGGCGGATGTATGGCGCTCATTATTAAATTTAAGGAGCAGACCGCCTCAGGGTAGTTTTTGACAGGTATCCACCTACATACCAATATTTTCGTTCCTCGCTCCTGACGCCCTGACCTTGTCAGTTTAGGACACTACCCCTCGCTCCTGGCCGAACAATTGTTTACAATAATGTGCCTGCCTTATGTTCTTGGAATGTGAATTCCTGAAGGTCTAGGTCAATAAATTTGGACGAATCGAAGCAAAACTCGAGGCCGATCGCGCCTGTGTACTGGCGCGTGGAAGGCAGCCTGCTGAATCTGAATGTCGTGAGGCCTGTCGCATTCTTTACATGGAATGCGCAGACGTTCTCCGGCCGATGGATTAAGCGCGGCCTCGTCTTCCTGATGGCGGCCATTCGTCCATTTCTGTATGCAATTGATCGCAAGTTGGCCACGCGGGTAGTGCACACGGTCTTGCGTGGAGTAAGCCGCGACCGCCTCGATTTGCTGAGTGAAGAATATTTCCAGTACAAACTGCAGCCACACCTGAAAGCGGCTGGCGTAGAAAAGCTCAAGAAGTTGGTGGATTCAGGGGCTGAAGTGGTCCTTGTCAGCCAGGGTCTGGTTAACGTAATGCGTCCTCTTGCCCACCATTTGGGTGTGAAGTGTGTGATTGCGAACCGGTTGGAGTTTCGCAACGGAATTGCCACTGGAAGATTGCGGGACCCCGTCGTTCGCCCACGCGGCGTATTCGCGCGAATTACTGATACTGATCCTAACGGCGAGCGCACTCCGCAGCAATTAGTTCGCGATCTGGCTTTGTTGAAACCCAAATCTCTTTGGGCGGCAGTGATTCCATCGGTTCGCCCCAAACGTTCCCAGGAACGTCCCATTGTTCACTTTGAAAATAACAATGTGTCGGGTGGACCTCTTTCCCCGCTTTCCGTGAAAAAAGCGCTGGCAGGCAAGCACCTTCTATTGATCGGGGTTACTGGATTCATCGGCAAGGTTTGGCTGGCGAATACGTTGATGGAATTGCCTGACATTAAACGAATTTACTTGCTGATCCGGCGTCAGAAGTCCAACCCTGCGTGGAAGCGATTTGAAAAGATGGTGCAGGAATCGCCGGTGTTCGATCCGCTTTATGAGAAGTATGGCGATCGGCTGGCGGAATTTATCCGCGAACGCGTGGAAGTGATTGAAGGCGACGTTTCGCAGGAGGGATTGGGTCTCGATTCGGAAACTTTGGCTTACCTGCAGAATCGTTTGGATCTGATCATTAACAGCTCCGGCCTTACCGATTTCAATCCCGATTTGCGGGACGCTCTGACCACCAACGTGGATGCAGCGCTGAACATTCTGGATTTCATACGCAAATCAGACCACGCGGGACTGCTGCATCTTTCGACGTGTTATGTAGCGGGCGCGCGGGACGAGCGTGTTCCTGAAGTTTTACGTCCGAATTACACGCCCATCAATGTAGAAAACTTTGACGCCGAGCAGGAATGGCGTGATCTGCATGAAGCCGTGAAGCGCGCGGAAATACGGGCTGAGGGGGAAGAAGTCACCGGCGAGTTGCGCATGCAGGCGCTTGGCAAGGAGCATGCTGCAAAAGATTTGCAGGGAGCGGCGCTGGAAATCCAGATTCGCAAAAATCGTATTCGCTGGCTGAAGAATTATTTGACCGAGTATGGCGCCGAACGCGCCAAACAGCTGGGTTGGCCGAATACCTACACCCTGAGCAAAAGTCTAGCCGAATCGCTGATCGCGAAATACGGAATCGGATTGCCGATCGCCATTGTTCGTCCGGCAATTGTCGAAACTTCGGTGAGGAAACCATTTCTGGGTTGGAATGAAGGCATTAACACGTCTGCATCGCTCTCTTATTTATTGGGTACAGTTTTCCGCCAGCTTCCATCGAATGAACGCAAGCGCCTCGATATTATTCCGGTAGATTCTGTTTGCGATGGCATGACTTTAATTGCTGCCGCCATTATCGAGCGGAGAAATGATTCGCTCTATCAGCTCGCAACATCGGTGAGCAACCCATGCGACATGAGACGCTCGATTGAGCTCACCTCTCTTGCGCACCGCAAGCACTATCGCGCGCAGGAAGGTCTGGAATATTGGCTGCGATTGCGGCTGGATGCGATCTCAGTTTCAAAAGAACGATATAACTGGATGTCGGCGCCCGCGCAGAAAGCGATTGTGAAATCGATTCAACGCATTATGTCACCGTTGCCGTTGCGAAAAACTCCGTTGGCGCGCACGGAAAGAATTTTGGAGCGGGTCGAGAAGCTCGTTGAACTTTTCGAGCCTTTCATCCTGCATAACGAGCACGACTTCGCCGCTGAGAATATCGAGAAGCTTTCCTATGCTTTGGTGGACGAAGAGAAAAAAGATTTCGCCTACAATACGCGATCACTGGATTGGTGGGAGTATTGGATCAATATTCACATTCCCGCGCTCCGCAAATGGACTTATCCTTTGATCGAAGGCCGGTCGCTGGAGGCGCGGCCTCCACGAGACTTACAGCTTTTGCCTAAATCCAAGGGAGAGCCTGTGAACAGCAGTACGGACGGAGCAACGTGGCAATATTCTTAACAGGTTCTACGGGATACATTGGGGCCCATGTAGCAGCAAATTTATTGTTGCAGCATGGTTCCGCGCTGAATGTGCTGGTGCGCGCGAACGATCCGCACGAAGCTGAGACACGCTTGTGGCAGGCGTGGCAGTTGCACATGGATTTTCCGCACTTCCATGAATTTCTGCAAACCAAAGTCAGGGTATTTCGTGGTGATCTGACTTCGCACGACTTTGGCCTTGTGCGCGAAGACTATGAACGCCTCGTGCACACCACCGATTCCGTCATTCATTGCGCCGCTTCGTTGAACAGAAAATCCGAAAAGACCTGCATGAACGTCAACCTGCGCGGAACTCTGGAAGTTATTCAGTTGGCGAAGCAGGCGAACTATTATCACGGGTTGCGGCGGTTCAGTAATGTGAGCACGGTTGCCGTAGCAGGGAAGCGGCAAAACGAAGTAGTGACAGAAGACGCTTCCATTGACTGGAACCGTTCCGACTACGATCCCTACGCCCGTACGAAAAAGTTTTGCGAGCACATGGTGCACGAACTTTTGGCGGATATACCGCATACCATCTTCCGGCCAAGCATTGTGCTGGGCGATAGCCGGTATGCGCAGACGACGCAATTCGATATGGTGCGTTCGTTTGTGTTTCTTGCCGGGCTGCCTGCTTTGCCGTTTCACCCGAATGACAAAATTGACATCGTGAATGTGGACTTCGTGGCGGATGCAATTGCCACGTTGCACGTCAAAGACAAGCCGCTGTACGACACATACCATCTTTCTTCGGGACGCGACGCGCAGACTTTTCGCCAGCTGACAAGCTCACTTGCCGCCGCTCAAAATAAACGCGGGCCCATCTTTTTGCCGTTGCTGGAGAAACCATTTTCCGGAACCATAAATAGTCTGGCGAATCGCAAAAACACAATTGGTCACGGCGCTGCATTGATGAAAGTCTTCATGCCATATCTCACCTGGAACACGGTTTTCGACAACACGCGCGCGACCACGGAGCTTGGCCGTAAGACGGTCCCATTTTCCCAATACAGTTATCCGCTGATGAAGTTCAGCCGGGAGACGAATTTCAAATATCCATATCAGGGATGGCCCACGAAGGCAGGAGGAACTGCCGCATGATGGACTTCATTCTGGAGACCTGGGTCAGCAGCAACATCGAGCGCATAAAAGCGGGATGGATGTTAGGCAAAGGAAAGCCCTGGCAGCCCGGCGAAAAATTAAAGTTGTTATTCGCTGGTTATAATGGCGCGCGAAATATGGGGTCAGATGTACGCGTCGAAGAAATGATGCGTCAGATCCGGCACATCCTCGGGGATGAAAAGGTAGATCTCAGCGTGATGAGCCAGAATTTCGAGTTCACGCGCGACTATTTTGATGGCTCTACGCAAGTTCATTTGCCGGACATTTTTCCTCCGTTCCTTGCCAACGAAGTTCCGAAACATCACGGGGTGATTGCCTGTGAAGGCTCCGCTTTCAAAAGCAAATTCGCGAACGCCCTGACTACAATGATGATCGGATCGTTGGGAATTGCCGCGGCGCAAAACAAGCTTTCGGTTGGCTATGGATCGGAAGCCGGACAAATGGACCCACCGATCCGCAAAATGTGCGCGCGCTATTGCAAAGATTCGCTGGTGATCACCCGCAATGAAGAATCGCGCACTGTTTTGCGGGAACTGGGTGTCCCCACGGAATTGGGAACAGATACCGCTTGGACTTTCGAACCCCGGCCGCCGGCCTATGGACAGGAAGTTCTGCGTAAAGTTGGCTGGAATGGAAAAACGCCCGTGTTGGTCGTTTGCCCCATCAATCCTTTCGAGTGGCCGGTAAAAGCGTCGGTGGCAAAGTTCGCCGTGCGCGGCCTGACGGGGGCTTACAAAGCGAGCCACTATCGCTCGGTATATTTCCATAACTCCGGCCCCGAAGCCGATCGTGCGCTGGAACATTATTTGAGCTCCATCGCCAAAGCCCTCGATGCGTTCCGCAAGCAACACAATATCTTTCTTGTTCTTGCGGCAACGGAACGTCTGGATGCAAAGCCCGCGCGCAAAATCGTAGAGAAGCTTGGCGGCGGTATCCCGGTGTTAAGCTCCGACGAATACAACATGTACGAGTTGGTGAGCGTTCTTCGCGCCTGCCACATGATGGTTTCTTCGCGTTATCACGGCATCGTGACTTCTATGCCGGGCCTGGTGCCGTCTGCGGGAATCACCATGGACGAACGCATTCGCAACTTGATGCGGGACCGTGGTCATCCGGAAATGCTGATGAATGTGGACGATCCTGACCTCGAGGCGAAAATGCTGAAGGCCATGGAAATTTTAGCAACCGAAGGCGATCGCATTGCCGAGGGCATTGGCCGCTGCGTGGTAAGAAATTTAAAAGTGATGGCGCGCATGGGCGTGTATTTTGAAGAAGAAGTACAGCGCCGCTATCCGGATTTTCCCATCCGCAAGGGCGAATGGAACTGGCAGGATTACCTGCCGCCGATGAGCGACAATTTGCATCGCCTGATTCAGGGATACAACTGATTCTTGCAGTCGTTAGATTTGCAGTCGTAAAACTTATCATTTTCCGCATCGCTTACGATGAGGAACCTGCTTTTCAATGAACTTTATCGAAAACATCTTCACCCAGCTTGAGGCTGCAGGCGCAACCAGCATCATTGTCGAACTGCGCGAGGGTGGTCGTGTTACCGCGAACGGGCAACAATTGTTGGAAAGAATTGCGAAAGCCCGCGCTTTCATTGCCAGCCAAAACCTACAGCCCGGAAGCCGGTGCGCGTTGCTGGCGCCGAACAGCATCGATTGGGTTGCGGTTGACCTCGCCATCATGGCGGAAGGTCTGATCGTGGTACCGCTATATTCTCGTCAAGCTCCGGCAGAGCTTGTGGCCATGATGAAGGATTGTTCTCCGTCATTGATTTGCTGCGCGAGCGAAGAACTGCGCGATGGAATCCTGCAGAGTTGGCCTGACGCTCCCCCGCAATTTTTGTTCAAAGAGATTTTCTCCGGTTCGGCATCCGTGTCCGGCAATCCCAAGCTGCAAAACTCCGATCCGGTTGCGGTCATCTACACCTCCGGCACTTCCGGTGAAGCCAAGGGAGTGATCCTGACCTCCGGCAATCTCGACCACATGTTGAGGTGCACTTCAGGCAGGCTTGATGTCCTGATGGAAGGG
>DASXCC010000197.1:0-6294 GCA_036491415.1 Terriglobales bacterium
TATTTTTGTGGATTCGGCGTTTATGAAAGAGGCGGCCAACGCACTTTTGAAAGTGCTGGAAGAGCCGCCGGATTTTGCCACCATCTTTCTGCTGGCGCGCAATCCCGGAGAGCTGCTGCCGACCATCCGCTCGCGCTGCATTACGTTTACACTCAGCGCGCTGCCCTTGGCTGAAATTGAGCAGTATCTGGAAAAGTCCAAGCCAGAGTTGAATCCTCGCCAGCGCCAGCTGGTGGCGCGCTTGAGTGGCGGCGCCATTGGAAGGGCGCAGACTTTAAATCTTGACGACTACATGGCTGCCCGCAAAGATGCTCTCACCCTGCTGGTAACAGCCGTGCGCTCGGCGGAACATACTGATCTCTTCAAGACCACGGAAACCTACCGCGCCGGCGGCGAGGGCAAGGAAAAGACTGACCGCCTCATCAGCGCGGTTTACGGCCTGCTCAAAGACCTGACCGCGCTGGTCTCCGGCGCTCCGGAGCTGGTGCGGAACACTGACATCGTAACCGAACTGAAATCGCTGGCCGCTGCCGTTGACTTCCACTGGATCACCCAGGCCACGCAGCAACTTGGGCATGTGCAGAGCGGCATGCGCCGCAACGTGTTGCGTCCGCTATCATTGGACGCATTCGCGCTCGCGCTGGAACGCTGAGCATTCCAACGAGCCATACGTTTTTGTTTTGAAATGTAAAGCTAGAAATCACTGGTTATTGGCCTTCCAGACAATTGAAAAGCCAAACTTGCTGTGGTACGGTAACAACACTAACTCGCACTGGATTCTCGATCACATTTTTTTGGATTCAGCCCGCTAGCCGGGTCGGCAACTCTGCCGGGTGGAGTGTTTTTAAAGCGGGACGGAACAATTATGAAGGATGGAATGGATTCTACAGCTGCTCGCCAAGCCCCGGAGCGGACGCACGAAGAAGAGTTTGTAAGCCGGAAGTTGATCCGGCCGTCACTCAGCGCGCCAGCCCCCCGCACTGAACCAGTCTCAGAACGCCGTGAGCGCCTGGAACGCACTGACCGCATGCCGTCCGCGCCGCGCCGCGGTGGCTCGTCTGAACAGACCCACGCAGAAAACTACTACTACCAGAAGCAGATCCAGGGCAAAATCCCCGTGGTCATAGTTTTGAAAGATGGCGAAGAGATTCAGGGCGTGATTGAGTGGTATGACCGCAACTGCCTCAAGATCAGCCGCACGGGCTCTGCTTCCCTGCTCGTCTATAAGCCTTCTATCCGCTACATCTATAAAGCCAGCGAAGAGCAAAAGTAACCCAGGTTTGTGCCGTCACCAGTGGCGGCACAATCAGATTCTCCCGCACTCACCAGTAAATTCTCCGCCCGCCCAGCCCTCGGCTTCCGCGCCGTTTTTTGCATCTATTCAGAGAGAACGCTTTCTTTTACAGAGAGCACTGCGATAACTCTGCCTGGAGGATGCCCATGAAATCCGAGCCCATCAAAGAAGTTTTTAACGAACTGTTTTCCCATCTGGAACGGCTGGAGACGCAGAGTGAGGCCATCCTGCAATTCCTGAAAGAGAAGAAACGCGTCACCGACAAGCAACTGGCTCCCTATCTGGAACAGGCCGGCAATGCTGCAAATGTGCGCTGGCGCGCCGCGCGGATAAGAATCGAACATCTGCTGGCAGATGCAGAAGAGGAGAAGGAAACCAAGCTGGGAAAGAAACCTGAGATCGCCGCGGCGGAGACGGCGAAACAAGAAACGTCTAAACCCCAAGCAACCAGAGCCGAAGCTGCAAATGATGCGCAGGCTGCGCCTGCGGAAAACGGGCAGCCGGAAAACAAACAGCCGGAAAACCAAAAGCAGGAAGTCCAAAAGAAAGAAGCTCAAACAAAAGAACAGGCCGATAAAAAAGTGCAGCCCGAAATGAGCGCTGAATTGGCTGACAAGAAGCCTGCGCTAGCCGATAACAAACAAGTTGCTCCGCAAGCGCAACAACCTTCACCAAAAGACGGCAAGCCTGAGCAGCCAAAAGAATCCAGCCATCCCACGGAGATGACGGAAGCATTGGCCCAGAGCAAAGGCGCTGAGCCGCCGGCAGAGTTATCGGTGGAGAAGAAATCTGGTGATAAAGAAGCTGCTTAGGCAATTCACTGCGCTATTAAGCGCTGCTGCCGACGCACTTTTATCTATTCTGCACAAAACCCGTTGTGGATGCGGCCGCGCTACCCGCCCTTCGCAAAAAACGCGAAGGACAGGGCACCCGCTGTGTTGGTAATGCCGCGGAATCAAAAAGCCGCTTCGCTCACGCCCGCAATTCGCCTCAAAGTTAATAGACTTCCAGTGGGGGGACAGCCTGGAGAAGTATTCACGACGTTGGGAAAGGTTACCCGTTGCTTGCTCCCGCGGGTGAGGCCTTATTTCTCTGCTGTCTCCGGAGCCGGATAGAAAAGAAGCTCGCGCACCTCGCCCACAACATCGCAGGCGATGGCAGCCTTCTTCGCCCAGGCTAGCGCCTCGTTGATATCAGCGCACTCCAGTATCCAAAAGCCGCCCATGTGCTCCTTGGTCTCCATGTACGGCCCGTCGGTGACGAGCACCGTGCCGTCGGGCTGGGATCGCAGCGTCTTGGCACTGCCAACCGGAGCAATGCCGCAGGCGAACTTTCTCACGCCGGAGGCAATTAATTCGCGGTTGAGCGCGTGGATCTCCTCGATCATCGCTTCGGTTACGGTGGACGGGTCAAAGTTGTCGGGAAGGTAGTTAGCAACCAGATATTGTGGCATGATTTCTCCTTTTTCCTGTGAAGGTCTGCTTCTTTAGTCTTTGGGCGGGCCGGTTGCCCTGCCTTCAATGTATAGACGAATGACCTGGCCGGAATCGACAAATTGTACGAAGAAATTTTGCTTTTCCCGCGCTTTGGAACTATGCTTTGCGCTTGGTCATCTCAATATGGAAAAGAACATTGGCGGTAACGAAATCGAGCCCCGTGCCATCGGAGTCGCAGCTTGGTATAACGAATTCGCACCTCGCTGGGGAAACTAGTGTGGCCTTCCTCGATAGTACGTTTGCGAACGATGTCGCCAAGACCAATCAGAATAGCATCACAAATGTCAGGAGCTTGTGAGCATGCCGTCTCCCAGGCACCCGAAAATTTACCATATCGTCCATATGGATCGATTGCCATCCATCGTGTCGGATGGTTACCTTTGGTGCGACGCTGAGGTGGTGCGCAGGGCGTCGCCAGGAACCACTATTGGCATGAACAACATTAAGCAACGGCGGCTTACCGAGCTTACTCTGAGTAGCCATCCAGATTTACATGTTGGCGATTGCGTGCCATTTTACTTTTGCCCGCGCTCGGTCATGCTTTACCTGATGTATAAAGGCAATCATCCGGACCACCTTTACCGCGGAGGACAAGACCCGATCATTCATCTTGAGGCCGATCTAAATGCAGTTGTTAATTGGGCAAACCAAGAAGGATGGCGTTGGGCGTTTACGTTGTCGAACGCAGGTTCGTATTATTTTGAAGATCGCTCGGATTTGTCCCAACTCGATGAGATCGATTGGGATGCCGTCCAGGCACGACAGTGGCAAAACTGTAAAGATCGAAAGCAGGCTGAGTTCCTGCTGGAACACAGTTTTCCCTTTCAACTCATCGAACGAATTGGCGTTCATTCGCGGGTTCAATATCAGCAGATAATCAACGCGTTACCAATTGGTGGCCGCCTGCCAAATGTTGAAATTAGTCCAGACTGGTACTACTAGTAAAATAATGGAGAGAGGGCCAATGATCGAATTCCGTAGCGGCGACATTCTAAAGGACGAATCGGAAGCGCTCGTCAACACTGTGAATTGCGTCGGGATCATGGGTCGTGGGATTGCCTTGCAGTTCAAGGACGCATATCCCGACAACTTCAAATTCTACGTGACAGCCTGCCAGCGCAATGAAGTCCAGCCGGGGCGAATGCTAGTGTTCGAGACAGGCAGACTCTCACCGCCACGCTACATCATTAACTTTCCGACCAAGCGTCATTGGCGTGGCAAAAGCAGAATCGAGGATATTCAGGCTGGTTTGCAGACGCTGGTAGAAGAGATTCACGCTCGCGGCATCCGCTCAATTGCGATTCCACCGCTCGGCAGCGGATTAGGTGGGCTCGATTGGGCGACTGTGAAACCGTATATTGAAGATGCCGCGACGAAACTTGGCGATGTTCGCGTACTAGTTTACGAGCCCAAAGGTGCTCCAGCCACCGGTGCTATGGCACATATCCGTTCCGTACCTAAAATGACAGCCGGTCGAGCCGCACTTGTAGAGTTAGTTCACCGCTACTTGACGGGCCTTCTCGATCCTTACGTTTCGCTGCTGGAAGTTCATAAGCTCATGTATTTCATGCAGGAGGCGGGCGAGCCACTTCGGCTTCGATTTAAACAAGCAGCATACGGTCCCTGCGCAGAGAACCTTCGCCATGTGTTGCATGCCATCGAGGGACATCTGATTTCAGGATATGCCGATGGCGGCGATGCCCCGGATAAGCAATTAAGTCTCGTACCAGGGGCTGTTAAAGACGCCTCAGCCTTCCTTTCGAGACATGCGGATTCTCGGGCACGTTTCGACAAGGTCGCGACCTTGGTGGAAGGTTTTGAGACTCCATTCGGACTGGAACTACTGTCTACCGTACATTGGGTCATAAAGCATGAATCGGTAAAAACGTTCGATGATGCAGTCAAGCATACCTACGCTTGGAACGAACGCAAACACCAGTTCACACGGCGGCAAATCGGCATAGCGATGGATGTACTATCGACCCAGGGGTGGACAACACTTCCGAAAATGGGTGGCCAAAACTGAAATTGCACTTTGAGCCTGACTCGGACTATCAGCATACTCGATCGAATCCTTATGCGACCTTTTCCGTGGGCAAGAAACCTGCCCGCACTGGAGTTCAGAGTCACTCGTGATCCATTCTCTGCGAAGCGGCTAATATTCGCATCTGCTTCTGATGAGCCTTTTCTTATTTCAACTGCCAAATCCGTTCTTGCAGGAATTGCCGCACAGGTTCATGTTGGCAGCGCCAGAGCTTTCTCATACGAAGCAAGAGCCTTCGCTGTCCGCGGAGCCTGCGATAGTAATGACAAATTTCGCTATTGATTCGCTATTTGATATTGGCTAAGATGGGCTGCGCCTCAGGGTGTGAGCTGGATGATCTTTAAAAATTAAGCAGTCCGCCGGTGAGTAGCCGGGAATTACCGAAATCAACCCTTAAAGAGGGGTTCGAAAGAGCTTCGACCGCGCGGTGACCGCGCGGTCGAATGGCACTTCGCCTTTTGTTTGCAACAAAACATCAATAGCCGGGTGGGGTTTCTGGCTGAAGGACGCAGGCAAAGGGGCGCAAAAGATTGCCAAAATCGCCGAAATTGCCAAAATTTGGCAATTGAAAGGCAAAAAATCAACGACATCTTCCTGTCTGATTCGAAGTCCTTACAGCTTGGGCAGCACGATCCCTTGCTGTTTCTGGTATTTTCCGGCTTTGTCTTTGTAGCTGGTTTCGCAGGGTTCGTCGCCCTGGAAGAAGAGGATCTGGCACAGGCCTTCATTGGAATAAATTTTGGCCGGAAGCGGGGTGCTGTTGGATATCTCCAGCGTTACAAAGCCTTCCCACTCGGGCTCAAAGGGGGTTACGTTTACGATAATGCCGCAGCGGGCGTAGGTGGATTTGCCGACGCAGAGGGTGAGAACGTCGCGCGGGATTTTGAAGTATTCCACTGACCGCGCCAGGGCAAACGAGTTGGGCGGCACCAGAATGGACGGCGCCTGAACGCTGACGAAAGACTTTTCGTCAAAGTTTTTAGGGTCAACAATGGAGGAATTGACGTTGGTGAAGATTTTGAATTCGTCGGCGACGCGCAGATCGTATCCGTAAGAGGAGACGCCGTAGGAGATGACGCCTTCACGCACCTGGCGGTCATTGAAAGGGCTGATCATTCCATGTTCCTGGGCCATCCGGCGGATCCAGTGGTCGCTTTTAATTGCCATTGGTTTACGAGGTCCTCAATTCGGGGGATTTATGAAGCTTGCGTTGTTATGCAAAAAAACGTTATGAAAAACTTATGTTATGCATAACTTATGTTATGCAAAACTGGGCGCTTTAGCTTTCGCGCCAAACTTTAACGCAAAACGTTTACGGCAAGGCGTGCTTCCCGGCTGCGGAACGTTTTATACAAACACGTTTTTAACGAAAACAAGAAGCCATCTTATAGGTGAAACTGTTCCATTGACAACCTGCGTAGAAGTCCAATAGCATCTATAAGTTACGCCCTGACAATCCT
>DASXCC010000198.1:0-34894 GCA_036491415.1 Terriglobales bacterium
GCAGGGCATAAAATCTGCTATTGAATTGAAAAGTCTGCCGAATGGGGAAAAGGCATCTGTTGCGGGATGCGTGATTACTCGGCAGCGACCGGGTACAGCGAAAGGCATTATCTTCATGACTCTTGAAGATGAAACAGGAACTTGCCGCGTAGTCATCATGCCTGACTTCTACGAGAAGAATCGTATGGTAGTTCTAAAAGAACGGTTCGTTCAAGTTGCGGGCGAGGTCGAGAATCATGACGGTGTCATACATCTCAGGGCGCGTAGCATTGCGCCTCTTGCTGTAAGCGCCGCTGAGACAGTTTCGCATGATTTTCACTAGAACATCCTTGCGGCAACTGTTGATAGACCTACTACATCCGAAAGTAAGCGAATCGGATGCCCAAGAGCATGGCCACTTCCGCGAGAAGAGAACAGGTCGGTTCAGCGGCGTCTCTCATTCCAGCAAAAGCAGGACTCAGAACTCTGCGAGAATTGGCTGCGGGCTGCAAGGCTTGTCCACTTTGGAAAACCGGCACGCAGACGGTATTTGGACAAGGACCGTCCAAAGCCAAAGTCATATTTGTTGGTGAGCAGCCTGGCGATAAAGAAGACTTGGCTGGGAGTCCCTTCGTTGGTCCCGCAGGAAGAGTCTTGGACGAAGCCCTTGAAGAAGTCGGGATAGATCGAACTCAGGTTTATGTTACGAATGTCGTCAAGCACTTTAAATGGGTTCCTAGAGGGACCAAAAGAATCCACGCGAAGCCTCGTACTTCCGAGGTTAACGCTTGCCGTCCTTGGCTTGATGCAGAAATTGATCGAATCAAGCCACAAGTGTTAGTCGTTTTGGGAGCGACAGCAGCGCAGGCATTATTGGGGAATAGCTTTCGAGTAAGCAAACAACGCGGACAATGGATCGACTCCTCGCTCGCGGCAAAAGTAATTGCGACAGTTCATCCATCGTCACTCCTTCGAATTGAAGATGAAGTCGAGCGTCATCGGGAGAGGAAACGTTTTGTTGATGACATTAAGAAAATTGCGAATCTTTTAAAATGAGCTCCCAATTTGGAGTCCCGAGTTTTGATCTCTGAGACCACCAATTGTGGATATTTCCTCATCCAGTAATCAGTAACTGGAGATACTAACGGTTCGGGCCCGTCCTGGTTTGGATTCACAATGACAGAAAGTTCAAAAGTGAAAGACAACTATTGATGGTACGAAACGCTCTTCTCGAGATCGGAGAGATGATCCAATGTGCTAAGGAATGTTCGTAAACACTGTCGATGAGAGTTTCCATCAAGATCGAAAAGAAAAGCCGGTGGACGGTTCTTGCGCTTGCTCTGTTCCATTCCTTCTTGGATGCAAGATTTCATAGGTCATTCCACGGGCTATTGATGCCACGACCGGAAAAATCCTCTGGAACTTTGCCAACGGAGGCTCTTGTGCTCGAGGCCCGTCCATTTTTAACGGAGCGGTTTATTGCCGATACGGATATTCCAAAGTGGCTAACGGCACTGGCAACGACAAAGTCTATACTTTCCCACAATCACTCACGGGTGATCTGATTTAAGAATGTTTTAGACGTACTCAGCAAACTACACAACCATCCTGATTGCCAAAATGATTGCTTATCTGTAGTCCTGATATAGCAAAGTAATCGAAATACATGAAAAGGTCACTGCTTCACGCAAATTCGAAGGGAGACAAGGATGTACCATCACGTAAAGAAATTGATGTACACGGTAAACGTCGGAGAATCTGACCCGCGCTTCGGCAATATGCTGTTGGAACAGTTCGGCGGAGCGAACGGCGAACTGGCTGCAGCAATGCAGTATTCCATACAAGGTTTCAACTGCGAAGACGCAGCCCGTAAAGATTTACTGATGGATATTGGAACGGAAGAATTAAGTCATTTGGAAATTGTTGGTGCACTCATACGTATGCACATAAAACCGATGAAGTCAGAACGCGCCGCTGCTGAAGCTGACCCGCTTGTAGCTATTGCAAGCGGTGGCGGCGTCAGTCTCGTGAATTCGATGGGTGACGCGTGGACTGCAGACTACCTGAAAATTACCGGCGACCTTGCGGTAGATTTACGGAGCAATATCGCTGCTGAAGCGCGCGCCAAAATCGTGTATGAGCGTCTGATAGCTTTCACCGACGATTCAGGAACCAAAGAAGCATTGCAGTTCCTTATGACTCGTGAAATTACCCACATGCGTGCGTTCTCTGCTGCTCTTGAAAGTATGGATAAGCCACCCTTCTCTATTGGCATCATTCAGCCTACCCCAGATTTGGTAGATCAATATTTTAATGGATCTACCGGAGAAGGAGATGAGGGCGAAAGTGATCACATCGGACCATGGAACAACGGGGATGGGCTGCACCTCGTGCAATCAGATGTTGTGGATGCAAAAGGTGAGAAACTAAATATAGAACCGCATGCACCCCAGCCTGGAACTGAAGTTACGTCTCCGGCAGACTCAACACCTGTCGGCGAGGATACAGCTAAAAAAGCGACGGACAAACTTGGGAAGCAACCACGGCGAAAAGCATCCTAAATAAGCCGCCCATTCGTTCAAGCTGTCTAGTTTGAATTGGCCGAGAGAAGCGCTTCTCGGCCAATTCCTTTTAAATCGCACTTCAAGATTTCATGCCGGCATCGAGCGATCAAACTCTGACATCCACTCACCGGCAGACCTTGTTGACAAGACATGTCAGAAGTCCGGCCCTGCACAAATGAGCCAACGTGCTAGTGAAGCCGGTTCCAAATTTGGGGAACAACCGCGTATTGACCACGTCTCATCAAAGTACCGTTTCTCGGTGAGGTCTTCAGTGAAATCCACCTGCTTTGCTGTTTCCTGTTTTTGTTTAGTCTTAACTTTTCACAATCTCTGTGGTGCCACTACGATTCCGATCGTGACTGTTCTTTCTCCGGAATCGGAAGCTTCCAGTAACGCAAACAGCAGCAGCTTTGAAGGAGACTCTCCGGTTCACTATGTTGCATACGCAACCAGTGCCGACTGCGTTTCAGGAATTGCCACGATGAAAATTTATACAGGCAATGGCATCGTTGGGTACGAAACTCATTCGAGCTATCTTGATGTGCAGCTTCCACTCGCCGCAGGTGTTTACCATACAGGCGTAAAGGCTTGGGATAACTGCGGAGGTATCAGTCTGTAGATATCGACGGCTCGGTGCAGAGTAGCACTGGCCACGTCGTAGTCACGGCTCCAATTTCCAATCTGCCTTATGCGCCGCAGGATTTGACATTTCTCGCCAGCGCAACGACGACCTGCGCAAAGGGTGTGGCTTCGATGGGCATCTACACATCGCCTCATCATAAAGCTTTTGGTCAAAAAGGAAACACGCTCGTCGGCAGCGTTACTTTGACTTCCGGCACATATAACGTGGTTGTCGAAGAGTGGGACAATTGTGGAGGTGCTGCTACGACGACGGTGAAGGTGGTCGTTCAGGATAATGGGCTGCCTCCGAATACTCCTTATCAGTTTGCCTATATGCCGGACGTACGATCGGGAACGTTGCAGAGCTTCTGGATATCTCCGGAGAGTTGTGCACTGCATCCCGTTCTGGGCAATCCATCGCCCACGCATTATCATCCAGTTGCTGTGGTAAAGGATTCTCCATATGTCTTTGTCTTGAACCGGGATACTCAAGACATCAGCATTTACATTGGCGATGACAACATCAACGGAGGTCTTACACAGATTCCAGGTTCGCCGTTTTCATTACACGAGGCCGGCGCATATTTTCCTACAGGCATGGTTGTGCCAAACGGTGGCAGTATTTTAGGCATTTATGTAACAAATATGAGTTCTAATCCCAGCCTTGGTGGCACCGTGGGTGAATATAACTTTGACATTCCCAGCGGCAAGCTAACAGAACTTTCGGGATCGCCAGTCAAACTGAGAGGGAATGTTCAGCCCAGGGCAATTTTTGTTGGTCCCGAGGATATCAATACGGGAAATTGGCTGTTTACTGCGAATGGTTCGAGCATCAGCGTTCTCGGAAGCGCTCCTGGCGGTTCCGTCGACGAAGTGGATGGATCGCCGTTTGCGGCTCCCGGGCGCTTCGGGCCATCGGCAGAGGTCAAGGATATTGCTACGTTGCAGAACGGAATATTTTCGTCATATGTCTACACCGCGAATTCGGAAAATTCTATTTCTGCATTCCAACTCGGCAGCCACGGCCAACTGACCCCCTTGCCGGGTTCGCCCTACCTGAATCCTGATAATCTCCCCGGCACGCTTGGCAATCCCACCTCGATAGCAATTCCATCATTCTCGGCAAATGGGGAAACCGTAAACCTGTATGCGCTGAATGCGGGGGCGCAGGACATAGGCATCTTTAATGTGGATTTGAATACGGGAATCCCGACTTATGGTCGCGCTGAACAGCAGGGTAGAGTTCTGGCCGATCCGAGCGATCGATTGCGGGGCGGAGCAAACTTTCCGCAGCAATGCTTGGTGACGTCGAATGGATACTCGATGTCTGTTGACTCAACTACGGGCTCTACAACCCTCGTTCCGGGGTCGCCATTTTTATTGCCAGGCACTTATCCGGCTGTTGAAATCCAACTCTTCTAGCGAGGTAAACAAGGAAATGCCAACTCTGCAACCATTCATCCATGCCAAAAGACGCGCGAGTTCTTTTTCGAGCGGCGCCAAGTCGATTGGTTTAGATAAATAACCATCAGCGACTCCAATCCCAAGTATGCTGCCTGAAAGGCTTAAAGTCAGACTTTCAGCAATCGTCTGACGGAGCAGCCCCGCGCTACTCGCACCCAAAGCTAATCCATTCCTACTTCGCGACGGTTGCGAATTGCGCGAACAAGCATGAGGCCTGCCAAATTGGCGCGGCGATCAAGAGGACTATTAGGACAGCTGCAAATAGAATTCCGATTAATGGGACGAGTATTGGCGACTGTGTCTTCCGACAGAGGATCTCATGGCTTGAGTGGAGGACCTTCTGGAGAAACAGGAAGTGCGGCAGTCAGTACATAAAAACGGACAAAGCTCGTGGACTCGTCTGGCAAGTTTGCCTATGTCACGGACGAGGTCTTGAGTGCGGGTCCGCACACCCACACGCATTTGGTTGCGCATGAAATCGGCGGCTCGTGGCATCGTGGTACTACGCTTCACACGCCGCGCAAATTTGGAATCACGCATGGTGGTTTTCGGTCGGTCATAGGGGATATCCTGAATGATCGTGTAACGCGGACCGCAGTTCGTACAGTTAGTGAATGGGTAAGCAAATCGGCGATTCGCGGGATCGGCAAGATCCTGGAGACAATCCTCGCAACTCGAGACATCCGGAGAAATCAAAGCAAACTCACTGTCGACTACCTGGCTTTTTTTGATTTCAAAATCTTCGTCACCGAGCGGTTCCAGAGTGGTTGTGGTCATTTCTTCGATTTGCACCAACTGTGGAGGCTCGCGAACGGAGAGCAATTGAGGAAATCATCTACTGATTGAGCATCGCCCTCGGCTTCAATGTGACACCCGAAGACGTATTCAGAACAAACCCCTTGATGCCTTTCTCCTGGGCAAGACGATGGACAAAAAGGACGGAACCCAACTCCTTGTAGGATGCCCTTCACCAATATGCGTTGGCGGGTCAGACGGGATGGAGATTGGCCGCCATGGAAGCGATGCTAAGGGATGATAAAAGCGCAACATGTATGGATGATGGACCGGCCTTAACGGTTTTGCCCGGAGGGACAATATTTGCCCGGCGATTGATTTTGTTGCAGGCCACTCAAATTTTCCTTCACTTGCCCATAATTCGAAAGACTCACGATCACTACGCCGCCGACGATGTTTCCCAAGGTCGCGAACAGAAGCCAGTGCAGATGAGACTGCGGTGACACCGGGCCGCCGACAACGGCGGAAAGAATCTCGCAACTGGTAACAATGCAGTGTGCAAAATTGCCCACGCCGACGATAAACGTCAGCAGCCAAATCATCACCACTTGTCCGATCGTCCAATGACTTGCGGTGACCATCCATGCGACCAGGGCGATCAGCCAGCCCGCGATAACGCCGCTCCAAAACAGATGCGCCGCTGCTCCGTTGCCAATTGCTTCCGAGCCCATTTTGATCAATTGGCTCGCCGCGTGTGCAGACAGTGCTTTTGAACCTACGGCCAAAAAAGCAAACGCTAGTGCTCCGCAAATATTCGCAAATTTTCATCTCGAATTGGTTCAATCATAAGATGTATCTGATGACGGAACATATCTATTACGCTAGACCTATGGCGGCGAAGAATGCGAAGTGCATGGTTTGTATGTTGCAGGTGGCAAGTTTCAGATAAATTAAATTAGCTTTTTTACTCGCTTAAAGAAAACGGTAAAACCTCGCCATCCATAAACGACGAGATCTGAATTGAACACGCTGGGAATTCTCATTCCACCAGAGCGTTTAGATTGCTACCGATGCTAGACACTTCACCTGTGGTTCCGTTTTTTAACATATTCGATTCCGGCAATTGCTTTTTTGAATGTCACATGGCTTTCGACAATTGTATTTCGGGCAGCAGCCGCATCTTGCCATCCGATCATTTGCGTGCGTTTGCCTTCAAGGTCTTTGTAAACTCCAAAATAATGTGAGATCTCCCTAATAAATGTGGGTAGATCTGCGTATAGTTGTGGACTTCGTGGTAGCGCGGATTGTGCCTTGCTACAGCCAGGACCTTTGGGTCTTTTACTCCCTGGTCGAGCATTTCCAGCAAGCCGATTGGTCGAACTTCCATCAAATAGCCTGAAAAACTCGGGGTGTCGAACACTACCAAAACATCCATAGGATCACCATCGGATGCCAGGGTTTGGGGAAGAAATCCATATTCTCCCGATAATGAACAGGCGAGAACAAAGTTCGATCCAGACGAAAAACCTTGGCGATAAAGCCACACTCGAAAAAGAGTCCAAAATCAAAAAACTCAAAGCCCACCGTTTTGGATTAATGTCTTTTATTTAATTCCTGGACGCCAACAATTGCACGCCCTACGGTCTGATCCTGACTCTGTTTTATTGCGCGCATGATTTCCTGACTCACCTGTGCTTGCCGAGCATCAATATTGAAAACTGTTGTCCCGCCAGCAACGCCCCATTTCCCATTCGGAGTAATGTTCCCAGAACTTCCGGGCGTGAAAAGTTCTGGCCTATTTTCACCTACAAGATAAGACACGTTGGAATATACGGGACCACCGACAGTTTTTCCCCGCCAAATAACCCGGTAAACTATGAGCCGATTACGCCGCCGACCTTATTGCACAGCTGACGATTCTTGAGGCCATCCAAAATTCGCTGACTCAAGTCAAAGCCTATTAGTTTAAGAATGTTTTCAAAATTTTGAGCACAAGCGGCAAATCAGCAGTTCGCGTTCATAAATTAGTTCCGGTGGAAGATGATTGTGGAGTTCGATGAAAAGTTCTTCGTGGTCGATGACTTCCTTTCGCCAAGCAGCGCGATCCACTAATTGCAATTGCTCAAATTTCTCCTTCGGGAACTCTAGTCCCTTCCATTCAATATCTTCATAGTGAGGGAGCCAGCCGATCGGAGTTTCTTTGGCTTGAGTCCGCCCATGCACCCGATCGACAATCCACTTCAAGATACGTATGTTTTCCCCGAAACCGGGCCATAAAAACTTTCCGTCCTCTTGCCGAAACCAATTCACGTGGAAGATTCTCGGCGTGACGCTAAGTGAACGTTGCATCTTAATCCAGTGACGAAAATAGTCGCCCATGTCGTAGCCACAAAAAGGCAGCATAGCCATTGGATCGCGGCGGACTTTTCCTACTTGCCCAGCCGCTGCGGCAGTCATTTCTGAACCCATAGTCGCGCCCGTATAAACGCCTGCACTCCAATTAAATGTCTGGTAAATCAGAGGCATCGTCTGCGCTCGTCGGCCTCCAAAAACAATCGCGCTTATGGGCACACCTTCGGGGTCTTCCCACGCTGCGTCAATACTTGGACATTGCGAAGCTGGGGATGTGAAACGCGCGTTCGGATGTGCCGCTTTTGCACCTGTATCTTTCGCGATTTCCGGTGTCCACTTTTTACCTTGCCAATCACTACATTCAAGAGGCGGATCTTCCGTCATGCCTTCCCACCACACGCCGCCCTCAGGCGTGAGCGCGACATTCGTAAAGATTGTGTTGCATGAAAGAGTGGCCATTGCGTTGGGATTTGTCTTTACGGACGTCCCGTGAGCTACGCCAAAAAATCCCGCTTCAGGATTGATTGCGCGTAGCCTACCGTTTTCGTCAGGCCTGATCCAAGCAATATCATCCCCAACGGTCCAGATCTTGTAGCCTTCAAAACCTTGCGGCGGAATCATCATGGCAATGTTCGTTTTGCCACAAGCACTCGGAAAAGCTGCCGCAACATATGTCTTCTCGCCTTCGGGATCCTCCATTCCCACAATCACCATATGCTCGGCCATCCAACCTTCGTCGCGAGCCATGTTTGAAGCAATTCGCAACGCCATGCACTTTTTTCCCAGCAGAGCGTTTCCGCCATAACCGGAACCATAGGACCATATCTCCCGAGTTTCCGGAAAGTGCACAATGTATTTTTCTTGGTTACAAGGCCATGGCACGTCTTTCTCGTCCGACCCCAATGGCAGACCTACACTGTGCATACAGGGCACAACGCGCTGGTCGCTGTTGTCGATCTCGCGAAAAACTTCCCTACCGATGCGGGCCATGATGCGCATGCTGACGACGACGTATGGAGAATCCGTAAGCTGCACTCCAATCTGCGACATCGGAGAGCCAATGGGGCCCATGCTGAACGCCAAGATGTACATAGTTCGACCGCGCATGGCGCCATCGAACAGTCTTTTCAGTTTGCGACGCATCAGAAATGGATTTTCCCAATTGTTCGTAGGCCCTGCGCTATCTCTCGCAAGTGAACAAATAAAGGTCCGATCCTCCACTCGGGCCACATCATTCGCATCGGAGCGAGCGTAGTAACACCCGGGCCAAAGCTCCTGATTCAATCGAGTGAATGTCCCATTGCTTACTAACAAATCACATAGGAGCTCGTACTCTTCCTGGGAACCATCCACCCAGTGAAGCGACGCTGGCTTAGTAAGTTCCGCCATCTTCTCCACCCAGCGCAACAGATGCTTGTTCTTGCTAAGCCGAACGCTTTTGTTTTTTTCATGCAGCATATTTTGGGGTTGTTAAAAACAAATGAGTCTCTTTATGCAGTTGGGTATCAAAATGTGATCTTTAACCCTAATTGCACTTCGCGCGCATCGGCAGCGCTGGTTATACTGCCAAAACCAGGGGCAAAAGCGATGCGATTTGGGATGCCGAAATTGGGATGATTTAAGACGTTAAAAAACTCAGCGCGGAACGCTAAGTTTGAAGAATCGCCCCATAGCCCAAAAGTTTTTTGCAAGGCAGAATCAAAATCAATTTCGCCGGGAGCGAAAATCATATTTCTCCGCGAGTCACCGAATGTGTATTGAGCGGGTAATAAGAATGCATCTGTGTTGAACCATCGTTGGACAGTCCTGCCAGATGACAGCTTAGGGTCTGCAATTACGTCGGGCCGCTGCGCCGGCCCACTGCCGACATTGGCACGGTCGCTGCCAATATTTACCGTAAATGGCGCTCCACTCTGAGCGATAAATAAAGAAGATATGCTCCAGTTGGATGTAATTGAATCTAGCAGGCCGTGCCTATGGAATTGCGGAAGTTTATAGAGTGCGGATATCGTTCCCCGATGCCGATGATCGTAGCTGGACAAACTCTTCTCTGCACTCAAGTCATACACATTTTGCGGAACATTCGTTTCATAGTTTGTACCGCCAGCGTCTGAAGCATCATCCAAAGACTTTGACCAACTGTAGTTCGCAGAAAGATATAAGCCGTGCTCGTTCCTTTTCTCCAATCGTAAGCGCAGAGCATTGTAAGAAGACCATCCATCCCAGCGAATAGTTGAGAATTGCGCCAATGCGGATACAGGCCTACGCGATGCAATCGGACCTGGGCCGGGAAGAGGTACGTTCTGCATGGTAGGGTCGTCTGCGTGAACCGTACGTGATCCGAAATATCCGACCTCGTAAACCAAGTCTGGCCGTAGTTGATGCTGAATACTTAAGCTCCATGCTTCGTTGTACTCAGGACGAAAATTATGGATCATCGTGCTTCCACTAATAGAGCCGGGCGTTTGAGATCCCAGCGCGAGAATGTCTTCGGTCTGCAACGTGGGAACTAATGTCGTAGAAGAGGTGCTAACGCTTTTCGCCAGGAAAAACGGGAGGGTCTGAGCCAATGATTGTTGAATATTATAGGCAGCCTGATTATTGAAAATGCCAAATCCAGAATGCACCACAACTGGAAACTTCACTGGAACCCACCACGCCAATCCTACCCGGGGAGAAAACCGTTTGTAGCTATTTGCCAGGAGACTGTTGCTCCATCCGGCTAATGCGGAGGATTCATATGGCACGGGAATCAATGACAAGTAGGGTGCGCCGCTCTGATTAATCGTTCCATTTCCGTCGCTGGCGATTACAAATTCCGCAGTTTGCGAATCTAGATTGAAATCCACAAGCGACAAACGGTTTTCATTTTCTTTTACCTGGCTGTTGTATTCCCATCGCAGTCCTAAATCCACGGTCAAGTTTTTTGAGACTCTCCAGTTGTCCTGCACAAAAGGATGGATCCAATCTGTGTGCGCATGTTCGTCCGCCCTCCCAATTCCTGATGACGCTTGCGCGGGATATCCCAGGAGGAAATCTGCGAAGGCATTGCCGTCGGTCGCTCCTGCGGCCGAGGAAGTCCATTGTGGAGAGAATGAAAAAGATCCCCGGGCATTTGCCGGGTTCACTGGATTGAAATCCATGTAATAGAAATATGCCCCCGTAGTGATTATGTGTTTGCCCTTCTCGATCAAAAGCATGTCCGTCATATCGAAACTGCGGTCACTACGTGAGACAAACGTCGTGGGATCCCAGATGGTGCTGAATTGTCCGGCAAAGGACACCTGTGGGTACCCAGTGTCGCGTGGATCGTGGCTCACGCCATCCAATCCTGATTGCGACGCAAAGTCGTTCCCTTGATTTTGACTAAACTGTCCACCCGAAACCGAAAGCCATCCGGCCCGAAACGTATTTAACAGCCATGGTGTAAAAGCATGCCGATATTCGGCAACGGCATTTTTGGAATCGGTGGTCAGATTGCGTCCAAACCCTGGCACTAACACTTCATTCAAAGTCGAGGACCCCAAGGGCTGAAATGCACTCACTTTAAAAATGGAGAAGCGGCTGAAGATTGCGTCGCCATTCGAAAATACATGATCAACTCGCGCCGTTCCATTATCAAGATTTGCGGTTTCGCCTTCTACAGCTCTTAGATTTGAAGTAATCCCTGGAAGATTCGGCAGCGTCACATCTCGCAGAAGTGCGGATGCTAAGCTGTTAATCCGATTTTGTGGAATTATGTTGTCAGTAAAAAGTTGGCGACTTCCAGATGGAGCCGTTGTCAACGGATCGTAAATCGTGAGAAGTCCGCTGAAATCGCCTGCCCGCATGGCTGCCGTGGGAACACTGAAAAGGTTCGTATCAGACTTGCGTTCGCGCAACCCTTCATAATTCAGAAAGAAGAACGTTTTACCATGACCATCGTAGAAACCTGGAATTACAACAGGTCCACCCAAGCTGCCCCCGAAATCATTCTGTCGAAATGGTGGTACGGATATTTGCGGGTCATCAAAATAATTTTTGGCATCCATTGAACCATTGCGGATAAATTCAAAACCCACGCCATGTAAATCATTACTTCCTGATTTGGTAACAACATTAATGAGCGCGGAAGCTTTGCCGCCATATTCCGCGGAATACATGGACTTTTGAAGTCGACATTTCTGGATGGCATCAATCGATGGCGACACAACCAAGTTGTTGTAAAACTGATCGGTGACTGTGGTTCCATCCACTAAGTAGATGTTGTGCCCTGAGCGCTGGCCCTCGACATTTACCAGTTGGCCAGCTTGTTGCAATGATGCGCCCCGGGTCCCTCCTGGAGGAATCACACCCCCATCGCTGAACAAAGCTAATTGAATGAAATTGCGTCCATTCAAAGGAACCTGAGTAAGTTTCCTGCCCTCTACTATGTCATCGATTTCCGCGGTACGGGCTTGCAGAATCGGTTCTGCTTCAGTCACTGTTAGTGATTGTTTATTGGCAGTGATTTTCAGCGCTAAATCAAGGACCGTTGTCTCGCCTGCATGAACTACGCAGGTGCGCGACGTGACTGCAAAATTGTTGAACTCCGCTGAGACAGTGAATTCTCCTGGCGGCAATTCCAGAATTTCGTATTCGCCTGTATTTGTGGTGAAAGCCTCAAAGGTCAGATCAAGAGTCATCTGCTTGGCGATTACATGAACGCCCACAATCGGATGGCCTGCCGCATCCATGACCAAGCCGCTAACTTTACCCGAGTTCATATCCTGCGCGGAAGCTTTGCAATGAAAAACTAGGGCTAGCAAAAATTGAGTGAGGGCCCAATACCAACAATAAGCATTCTGGCTGCATCCGGTAAGAACTTTTTTTTGTAACTTCATAAATGCTCGATTGGTTGTCAAGCAACTTAAAAGATACGAGCATGGAAGTGGGTTTGTACCATACGCTTCTTCGAGCAATATCTTGAGTTCTTCGCTTGGAAGGGTCAGGTATCTTGAGTAAAGTCACGTCCGTGGCGTTCGGGGCCCCACAGAACAATCCCAATCAATAATGTGATGACGACAAGTTCAAATATCGTCATGGCCCACGGATAGTTAAAATAGCTTTTCAGTTGAAACTCAATTAAAGGCGTTCGCGCGGCAAAAACAATTCCTAATTGATAAGAGAGTCCCGGAACCATGCCTCGGGCAGCGCTCGGCGATAGTTCATTCAAATGAACTGGAACAATTCCCCACGCACCTTGTACGCCCACCTGCATCAGGAAAGAACCGAGCATTAAAATTGCAAGGCTGTTTCCGAAAGCCCACAGGGGAATTACAACGATTGCCACAACCAATGCAGCGATAAGCGCATAGCGCCTTCCCAATGTTTGCGAAAGTTGCCCAAACAGAATGCCGCCAGCTATCGCTCCTAGGTTTCCCAGAATAATCACACTAGTAACTGCTCCATTGCCAAAACTATGCACGGATTTAAGAAAATCCGGATACATGTCTTGCGTGCCGTGCGACAGACAAAGCATGAGAGTCATGAAGAACACCAGGTAGACGACGGTCTTCCAGTGCAGCGAAAATGTTTTTAGAATTCCTTCAAATGAAGATGCATGATGTTGCTTCCAGGCTCTCGACTCTGGGACCATCGAACGGACATAAAGGGCAAGCACCGCTGGAGTTCCGCCTAAAAAGAACATCCCTCGCCATCCCCAAACAGGGAAAGCGATCCAGTACGCAAGCGCGGCGAGCAAATAGCCGATCGCATATCCATTTTGCAAAATGCCGGAAAGCAAACCACGCTTTTTCTCAGGAGCCATCTCCATGGCCAAAGCCGCGCTAATGCCCCATTCACCACCCATTCCTATTCCATACAAAATACGCAGCACTAGAAATATTTTGAAATTTGGGGCGAACCCACATAAACATTCAACGATCGAGAAAAAAATAACGTTGGCCATTAATATTTTGCGACGGCCAAAACGGTCTGCCAGCAGACCGAATATAAAAGCACCCACCGGACGCATTAATAGCGTCCAGGCTAAAGTTCCAATGATAGTTTGCTTGGAAACATTGAAATGCGCTGCTAAGGCGTCGAAAAGGAAAACAATGACGAAGAAGTCGAACGCGTCCATGGTCCAACCAAGGAAGCTAGCGGTCATTGCATGGAATTGCTCGCGCGGGGTATAGGATTTCGGTTCGGTCAAACTTATCCTGGAATGCTGCGGAAGCCAGATTTGATTATGCTTAAAACTCTCTTTTCCAAGGATTCATGGATAAATTCATTGATAAACGAACCCAAGAAAAGTAATCACAACAGCAGCGCAGTTATTTGTCATTAAGGTTTAAAAAGTCCCGCCGGGCATGAACTGACATAAGTGCCGAGCTTTGTGTGCAAAATCAAAAGGAGGGCGATTTTGTCGCCCTCCTCAAGAACGAAACATTAGAAAGTAAATTTCAACGCAAACTGCAATTGCCGTGAAGTCGTGGAGGTTGAAGTAAGCTTTCCTACCGCACTGCTGGGATTCCCGTTTGCATCAAAAATATCCGAAAATCCATTGGCCGTGGCCGGTCCAACAAAATTCGAATGATTTAACACATTGAAAGCTTCTGCTCGAAATTGAACGTTATACCGCTCTTTTGTGTAGACGTTTTTAAATACGGAAAAATCCAGATCCTGCAAACCAGGGCCGATGAGACTATTGCGCCCTGCGTTTCCGCGCAGATTGAAGCAAACTGGATAAGGAGCTGTAGCCCTGGGCGTTGGGCCGTATATTTTCGAAGTAGTATCACAATTCGCTGTCCAAAAAGCCATATCGGGCGCCGTTGGCAATGTGAAACAATTCGCTTTTATGTAATTTTGCGCATTACCAGGATTCACCCCTGATTCACATCCAGATCCAAATAGCCGATCTGGCGTGCCGTAACTATTTGATCCGAGATTGCCTTCTGGGTCAGCGCCGGTTCCATAAGTCGGAGTGAAGGGGATTCCATCACGTACGTTAAAAATGGTCCCCAATTGCCAGCCTTTCACAAACCAACCGCCGGGACCATTTAAATTGCCACTGGGCACTTGCCAAATAGCATTTAAGATCAGATTTCGTCGAATATCGAAGTCTGACAGTCCACGACTTAAGCGCTGATCCCACCACGGCGGCGCTGCCAGGGAATTGTCGAAGAAATTGCCTACCGCAGATGCAGAACCGGTATCAATACTTTTGCTCCAAGTGAATGAAGTTTTGAATTGCAACCCGTGCGCCAAGTTCTGATTCAAGCCAACCAACAACCCATCGTAATAAGATCGTCCGTTATAAAAAATCGCCTGGACGTTCCCGAAATTAGGATTCAATTTTGTACCGCTACCTTTAGGCGCGGGATAGAGATAGCCGGCATCTGTCAGAACTGGAAGAACGGCGTCCGTTGTATTTGTCTTAAAAGGTTGATGAACTCCGCGTGTTCCAATATAGGTGGTTTCAAGAGTAAGGTTTTTCGTGATTTGATGCTCGATACTTAAGTTGTACTGCATCACATAACTTCTAGGAGGATCTTGATCGATGTGCTCAACCGTGAAGCTATTAGGCACAATCAATGATGGACCGCCCTGAAAGAATGATCCCGCGGGAGCGCTCACAACAGTTCTGAAACCGAACGGATACAGAGTGTTTTCATTTACGAAAAATTGGTAAATAAGCGGAAGAACATCATAGAGTCCAAATGCGCCGCGGATCGAAGTCTTACCGTTATGAAAAGGTTGCCAAGCAAAACCTACTCTGGGCTCAAAATTTAAAAGTGATGGGTTTTTCGTAAATGGATTGCCCGTCACAGGAGCAGAATCGGTAATGTTGATAAGATTCGACAGTTTCCCGTCCGTCTCAGACATTACAGTTGACATCTCATAGCGTAAACCCATGTTCAGTGAGAGAGCATTTCTCACCCGCCAATCATCCTGCACATATCCAGCGAATATTGACTGCCGGAAATGCCGGCTGCCGAAATCCAGGTTCGCCTGGAATTGGTTCGGAACGTTGGTTAAAAAATTCCGAAGGTTGGTGAATGTAAATTTACCGGGAATGTCGTATGCGATTTCATTTTGTTGCATGCGCTCGATTGCTGCGCCAAATTTCAACGTGTGAGCGCCATGTGTCAGCGTAGCATCGTCATAAAATTGAAACGAATTCCAAAAAAAGCTTCGACCACCACCGCTATTCACACCACCCGAGAATGTCGTGAAACCGCCGGATATGCTTACCTGACCAGGATTGTCGCCAGGAATCATCGCCAGAGATTGGTCCGCAGCTGCAGGATTAATTGGCGATACACCAACGAGGTTATCGGAAACGACACGGTTAAAACCGAATCGCGCGGCGTTCACGAAATTATTGCTTATTACATGTGTTTCTTGCAGCGCAACGGTTTTGCGCGCTACAAGAAAACCATTCGTAATTTGATTTAAACCATCCGGAGTCGAATAAGGATTCCGGTCGTAAACATAGGTGCCCGAAATACTGTCCTTGTCGGAAAAGCGATGATCAAGGCGAGTAGTAAAGAAATTTTCCGAAAGCACCTGGTTGGATGTGAAAGTGTAAAACCCAGTGTCTCCGTTTCCCTGAGGAGCCAAGCCGTTGTTTGGAACAGGAAAGAACGTCAGATACTTTTGCGCCGAAGGATCAACCGTCACCGTCGTTGGCGTACAAGCACCCGGAGTAAGCGGGGCCGAGCAAAGACTTCCGCTGTCTGCTGCCGCGGATGGGACCAGAGAAGTCGATGACACGCCTTTAAACTGTCTCACTCCCTCAAAGTCCGCAAAAATGAAAGTTTTATCTTTGAAAATCGGTCCGCCTACCGAGCCACCAAATTGATTTCGCCGGAAGGACGGGATTTCACCGGGATCAAAATAGTTTTTAGTATCCAATACGCTGTTACGCAGAAACTCGTAGGCGCTGCCGTGATACTGGTTTGTGCCAGAGCGCGTTACAGCATTAATTACGCCGCCAGAAGTCTTTCCGTATTCCGCCGAATAATTTGCGGTGAGAATTGAAAATTCCTGAACAGCGTCAACCCCCAGATTTCCGCCAAGAACTCCACCTGGGCCAGCGTTTGAAAAATCATTGAGGCTGATTCCATCCAATCGGTAGTTGTTTTCAGTGGGACGGGAGCCATGAATACTGATCTGAGCGCCAAAACCGCGATTACCGCGACTATTCGAATCACCGGCAAACTGTGGCTGGGTTGAGATTCCATTCACTCCGGGCTCAAGATTAGCCAAGTCCGTCCAGCTTCGCCCGTTTAATGGTAACTCGCGAATTTTTGTGCCGACCACGACATTGCTGATGTCGGAGGTGGTCGTTTGTACAGTGGGAGTTCCGGCGGTGACGGAAACCAGTTCCGAAGTTGAGCCTAGCGCCATCTCAAAATCGATCTCGACCACATCCTGCACGTGAAGAACGATGTCCGCCTTGGTTACGGTGTGAAAACCGTTTTTCTCAACTTCCATGCGATAGGTACCGGTCGGGAGGTTTGTTACGTAGTACGTTCCCGCGTCGTTGGTCTCCCCTTTATAGCTGACGCCCGTACCTAGATTTATTACGCCTATTTGCGCGCCGACTATGATGGCCTTGTCGGGATCCGTAATTCGACCTGTGAGTGATGCGCTCGTTGTTTGAGAAACGAGAGTGCCTGTAAGAATCAGTACCAGAGCCATTGCCCAAGTAGTTTTTTTAAGCATGAATTGATTTCCCCAACAAAACTGGAAGTTGCTTCTGGATAGTACGATCGGGTGTAAAGAAATGTACCAAGACGTGACAAAAGCATATGTCGGGATTGGTATATATTTTCGGAACGGAAAATTTATATCTGCTATCGCAACCCGGCAGCGTTTAGCTGCTTCGGAACGCTACCAACTTCTACAAGCCGGACTTGTTCTAGTTTTTTGATATCAATTACAGACACTACATCCAAACCGGAATCAGACACATATACATTTTTGCCATCAGGACTGAATGTGATCCATTCTGGAACTGAGGGTATTATCGGGCGGTCGCGCAAAGTCAAATCTGGCAAGAGAACACGCTTCAACAATTTGAGTTTAGGAAGAGAATACGCATATACCGAATTATTGAGTGTACTGTTCACCCACAGAGATTTTCCATCAGGAGCAATGCCAATTCCATGGCAAGGAACCGCACTTCTCCCCTCGGCAATACCAAATTGCCGGGGAGCATCGGGTAAATGGATTCTTTCAATTTCCGTATGGGTATCGAGATTTACGACGGCAAAGCCGCTATAGTCAGAAAGTTCCACGAACATTCGATGAGTAAGGCCATCCGCGCCCTTTTCAAAGGCTAACGGGCGGATGCCATGCTCAAACTTCATTTCCCATTCGGTATTACCGGTCCGTGGATCGATCCCCATGATCGTTTGACCTGGCACAGACGTAACAATGATGTAGTCCTTGTCGGCAAGCACATGAACATAGTGAGGTCTGTCTTTAAGGGGAATGCTATTGATCTTTTCCAAAGATTTCGTATCGATTACGTCGATGATGCCGGGCGTTTTAGAAATGGCAACATAAATGTATTTGCCATCTTTAGTGACCGCCATGAGATCGGGAGGGCCGCTTAGCGGAATTTTCTTGATCACCTCGTTTGTTTTCCGGTCGGCAATGGCGAGAACGCTTTCAGCACCAACGCTTACATAGACATATTTTCCGTCAGCGGAGAAATCGACCGCGCGGCTTGCTTCAACTCCTTTGATCTCACCCACAACCTTGTTTGCCACTGGATCGATAACGGAAATGCTATCGCCAGCCGTGTTCGTGACGTAAACTTCGCCATTGGCCGCAAACAAAGGCATTGTCCCGACAAGTAGCAATAGAAGTGCGAGACCATTGAGCTTCTTCATGTCAAATCTCACGTTGATCATCCTCTCGTTGGCCATGGCCGGATCAAAACAGCTTTACTAGAATTTGGAGTTGCTTCACTGATGGACAGACTGAACTGCGGAAATCTTGGACTGCGCATTTTCTCCAGAAACCGCACCTAGCTTTCGAAGCAATTCTGCGGTGCTCTTGTGTACCGCATAAGGTCTCAAAAAACGATCGGTAAGCCGTGGCGTTGTAGTTTGCTCGGCAATACTCAAAGGAGTCTGTCCATACTTATTTTCTGCATTTACATTGGCGCCTTTTTCGACAAGATACTGAATGACCTTGTCAGCGCCGACATAGGCCGCTCCATGTAATGGAGTTTCGCCGATTTCATTAGCGGCATTTACATCCGCGCCCATCTCAACCAACATCTTGACTGCCGCAAGAATTTTGTCTTCGTCCGGTGAATATAGTGAATAGTCGAGGCCCTCCGGCAGCCCCGCCGCCAGAATCAGAGGCGTTGTCTTTTCTCTAGTTGTCAGGTGAGTATCGGCCTTGTGCTCAATCAGCAAACGCATCATAGGAAGGTCGTAACTGGCCGAAGCGAACAGAAAAGGAGTGGCCCCGACAAGACTGATTGCAATAATTTTCCGGCTGGACGGCAACAAGGGAAACTTTGTGATCTGAGCATTTGGATTTGCCCCATGCTCTAAAAGGTCCTTTGCCAATCCATACATGTTTGGCCGATACCACAGCGGGGTGAGTTGTTGATTTCCGACTCCTCCGACTCTCGCAAGTCCCAACATCACGGCATAGTGCAAAGCAGTAACACCACAATTGTCTGACGAGTTGGGATCTGCACCGTTTTCCAGGAGGAATTGCGCAAGAGTTTCAAAGCCGCTGGCGCTCGCTACTACCAGCGTGTTTCCAAACTCGGGCGTCGCTTCGTTCACGTCAGCGCCTGCAGCCAACAGGATTTTCGTGATATCCAATCTTCCCTGCTGGGCGGCAAACAAAAGAGCCGTGAAACCGCTCTTCGACCTGGAATGAACATCTGCTCCATGATCAATCAAAGCCTGTACAACATCCACATGATCTTCAGCCACCGCCCACATCAGCGCCGTCTGTCCGCGGCGTTTTTCATGTGCATTTATTTCCGCGCCATGGCTCAACAATAGCTTTACGCAATCAACACTCCCTGCCCGCGCCGCGGTCA
The DNA here is from genome assembly GCA_036491415.1 of Terriglobales bacterium. GTDB lineage: Bacteria > Acidobacteriota > Terriglobia > Terriglobales > Acidobacteriaceae > JAICKN01. The sequence goes on from DASXCC010000198.1 coordinate 19,762, forward strand.
TCAATTCTGTCTCTCCCGAAGGCAAAGCAGAGTTGGCATGAGCTCCCGCGTTTATGAGTACTGCGACCATCGCAGAACTTCCGTTCAGGCTCGCGATCGAAATAGGAGTTGCACCCAACGCATTTGCTGCATTCGCATTCGCGCCTGCGTGAATCAATGCCTTCGCGACATTGATGTCATCTCTGTACACCGCCCACAAAAGAGCCGTTGAACCATCCTTCTGTATGGCGTTTACATCCACGCGTTGACCCAGCAAAGAATTCACGAGAGTCAAATTTTGATTTTTAACTGCATCGATCAAACGCGCATTGTTTGCAGGAGCCGCGAGAGCCGCCGGCGCAGTCAACAACAGAGATATGGCAAGGACGATTTTCCCAGGAACAGTCATTTTTACTTCCAATTTTTATGCAATCGACAAGGGTTCAACTTTCCCGTTTACACTTCCTAATTTGTCAGCTGGCACCCCCACCATATCCAGCAATGTTCCGTAGAGATTGGTCATTGGTGTGTCTTTCGTGAAGCGCAAGTGTCTTCCACCTTTGACTTTTCCGGCGCCTCCACCCGCAAGCAGTACCGGCAAGCTGTCATGCAAGTGAAGATTTCCATCACTGAGCCCACTTCCGTATAACACCACGGCGTGATCCAGGAGAGTCCCGTCGCCGTCCGGGACGGATTGCATCTTTTCGAGGAAATACGCCAACATTTTGATGTGATAATTATTAATTTCGGCGACCTTTTCCATTTTGGTTACATCGCCGGCGTGGTGAGACAGCGGATGATGCGAATCAGGAATGCCGATTTCCACGTACGAGCGCGTCGTTTGTTCATGCCCCATCATGAAAGTAGTGACGCGAGTGAGATCGCATTGAAATGCTAAAACCTGCAAGTCATACATCAGCTTTGCATGTGCTTCGAGGGTTGCTGGAATTCCAACCGGACGCTCCAGCACGGGTATCTCTTTCGGGGTTTGGGTTTCTGCTAGTTGAATCCGCCGTTCGACGTCGCGAATGGCATCTAAATACTCTGAAAGCTTGACGCGATCGGGCGGACCCACATCGCGCATTAAACTCGAGGCTCCTTGCCTGACAAAATCCAAAACACTGTGATCGCTCTTTATCTGAGCCAGCCTAACCTTAGGATCCGTCGTATCGCTATCGCCGAATAAAGTCTCAAACACAGCGCGCGGGTGGTTTTCCATCGGCATCGGCGTGGTCGGCGTACGCCATGACAGAGTATTTGTGTACGCACAGCTGTAACCTGGCTCGCACGCTCCCAGAGTTTCCGTGGAATCCAAGGCTAATTCGAGCGACGCGAGTTGCGTATGCTTGCTAAGCTCTTTGGCAGCAATCTGGTCAAGAGAAATCCCATTTCGCAGGTCCGCGCCTTCCGTCTTATTAGGATGAATGCCCGTCAAATAACTTGCGCTTGCTCGCGCGTGGTCCCCCGCGCCTTCTCCAGGCAAAGAACGCGCTTCGAGATGCGAAAGCCCACTGAGTAATAGCAGGTGTTCACGCATTGAAGTCAACGGTTCCAGAATCGGAGTCATCTCAAAGGCCGATCCAACCGTTGCTGGAGTCCACTTGTCCATCATGATTCCATTGGGAACATATACAAAAGAGATGCGAGAAGCGGGTTTAGACGCGACATCGCCCGCAACTGCGAGCGCTGGAACCATAGCATCCAGTAAGGGCAACCCCATGGCCACTCCAAGGCCTTTAAGAAACGTCCTTCGGGGTAAAGATTTCTTCGTAATAATCATGGCCGCGACTCCTTTGGAACTTGGTTTTGCGATACAACATTATTTTGCGGTTTGGGTTTTGTAGCTGATGCACTCGTCCGCATTTGAAACGGCACACTGTTGACTACTCCGAGAATCAGGGAAGACCAGGAATAATTGTGAGGTGCTGCATCGCGTAGAATCTTGCGAAGCGCCGGCGCGTCGTAGTACTCAAGCCCGCGACCCAACGAATAAGTCAGAAGTTTTCCGGACATCGTTGATACGAATTGCTCAGGATGGTTCAAAAAGAATGTACGGAGCTGTGCGGGTCCATCGAATTTATCGCCACTGGGTAACGATCCGGATGCATCGATTGGAGTACCACCTTCCGCGACCCTCCACTTCCCTACACCATCAAAATTTTCCAAAGCAAATCCCAATGGATCCATCGATGTGTGACAAACCGCACAAGCTGGGTTTTTACGATGTTCTTCCATCCGTTCGCGCATCGTGAGCACCCTGCCATTTTGCACGTGTACTTCTTTCAGTGAAGGAACGTTTGGCGGTGGCGGCGGCGGTGGCGTCCCAAGAAAATTCTCAAGGAGCCATTTACCGCGGATGGTAGGCGAGGTTCGATTTGCGTAGGAAGTCACTGTTAAAATGCTGCCCTGCCCCAACAATCCACTACGGTCGTCGCCCGCAAGCGTCACACGGCGGAAGCGACTGCCATAAACATTCGGGATACCGTAGAACTTCGCCAGCCGCTCATTCAAAAACGTGTAGTTGGCATTTAGCAGATTCAGAACACTCTGATCTTCTTTCAAACTACTTTGGAGGAAGAGTTTCGTTTCCTCCTCAAAAGACTGCCGTAGAGTTTCATCAAAATATGGAAAGGCCTCCGGATCAGGGTGGACTCTTTCCATATTTCTCAGATAAAGCCATTGTCCTGCGAAATTCTCAATTAGTGCATTTGAGCGTGAATCGGCCAACATGCGCCGCACCTGGTGCTCCAACACTAAGGGATCCTTCAGTCTTCCCTTGACGGCTAGATTCAAAAGCTCATCGTCAGGAATGCTGCTCCAAATAAAAAACGAAAGACGCGAGGCCAATTCCAAATCACTGATTCGATATGGAGTATCAGGTACCGCATCCGCTGGATCGCGCTCAACCCGGAACAGAAAATCCGGGGAGATCAAAATTCCCCGAAGCGCCATGGCTACCCCGGCCTCAAATCCGCCGGTTTTTGAACCTGCTCTGTATAGCTTTAGAAGAGGCTGCACATCTTGAGATGTCACTGGACGCCGGTATGCCCGACGCGCCAACGTTAATAAAATTTTCGTTGCGCAGGAAAGTTCATCGTTCGGGCCCGCAGGCCGGCACATAAATATCTTTTGCCGGCTTGGCGTTTCTCCAAGACCTGTAACACTCAGCGGTCCTCCAATAAGAACTTGCGCTATAGCCGGAAGGACATCTTGAGTCCTGGGAACTTCAGCACGGCCTGAAGAAACCTGGTTTGTAAATCTAAACTCCGCCAGATTCGGTTTACGCGGGCCTTCGGGTTCTGAATTTTCGCTGCCAAAGTAAACCGCGATTAACCGCGACCCCGCCTTGGCAGAAAAATGCACTTCCAGAGAGTTATCGGCCGTGTATTCATATGAATTCTGGATTGAGCCGCTGTCATGCGCCGAGGCAGGTTTAGTGGCGTCATTGCTCACGGACTTGACGGCATCAGAATTCTCTCGGCCAACTGTAAAAGTTTTTAATTTGGTTCCATCAATGCGCACCTCCAGTTGATGAGGCTCGCCCAGACCGAGAATCTGTTCGTCGCGCAATTTCCCGCCACGTTGTAAATGGATTTTGATTACGTAATCTCCGTTGACAGGAAAATTATGATGAATAGCGATGCCGCCACGCGAGCCAAATGGAAGCTCCTCGCTCATTTGATCATTTTGGAGCAGAAGAGAGGGTATGTCGTAGGTGTCTAATGTCTGCTTGATTTCAGGATCGCCAATTGCCTGACGGACCACTTTTTTGCCGGCAATCATGTATCTCTCAAACAACATTGGCGTCACGGAAAGAACGGCAGAAATATTGTCGAAACCGTATCCCGAATCATCAGCGGGGAGGAGCGGCTCATTCTCTAAGCGCACATCCAGAAGATCACGGACCGCGTTTGCGTACTCAGCGCGATTCAGCCGATGAAGAATGACCGTACCTGTCTGCGGAGATTTTTCTGCTGCCCGGTCCAATGCAGTCTCAAGATAGGTCGCGAAGGATGCGTATTGGTCCTTCCCCGGCCGCGGCATTCCAGGCGGAGGCATAGCACCTGTCCGCAGCTTACGAATTACTTTTTCCCAAATCGCGCCGTTCATCGACACGTTGGCGACGTCAACCTTGTCTAGAGCCAAACCTGCCGTATTCGCCTGCTGGTTGTGACATGTGACGCAATAGTGATCCAGCAGCACACGGTATGGAGAATCGGAAGCCACTGCAGGGCCTATCTTTGTAAGCGATGACGATTCCTTGGGAGCTGCATTGCTGGAGCCATCGTCCACTTTCGGCATTTGCTGAATCCAGGCCCGAATCGTCTCCATCTCAGCGTCAGAAACTTGAGTTTTCTTATCGAGCGGCATGACTCCGCCGCGCACCATGAAATACAATTTGCTCGCCTCGGGATTCCCCGGGACAAGAACAGCGCCCTTTTCGCTGCCGCGCAAGATGCCGTCCACGGAACCAAGATTGAGTCCTCCCATCTTGATATCGGCGGCATGACACCGCAAACAATTGGCCTGAAAAATAGGAAGGATGGAGTTTTCAAATTCTGGCGCTGGCGGCGTGACCGCCGACCAACCTACTAGAACTATCAGCGAAATGGCCAGCACACAACAAGTGAGCCATTTATTCAGTCTCAATCCGACAAGGGATTTTCTCGTCTCTTGCAGACACAGTCTTATATTTTCCCTAAGAAGATGTGCTTTCTTATAAGTCACCAAAATAATCCTCGCCGCTTTACCTTTTTCCCGTACAAAAAACGAAAAGGCCGCCCCCCTCTAAGGCGTCTTCCCTGAACGCTGGTCTCTGCGATTCGTGTCGGGGCAGCAGTACCTTCGTGTTCATGTGCGCTTTAAACGGCCCATGCAGACTAGTACGTCGTTGGCAGATCGGATGTACCAGCTAATTGCACTGAATTAAGCGGCTTTGGTGGTTTGCATGAATTGAGAAAATCATGACTTAGGGATGATTTACTTCTTTACGCAATAAGGCGTAGAGCAAGGGTTTCCCGGTGGGCTTGCGGCTGCCGCCCTCCGGCTCTACGGTGACAAAAACATTATCAATTTCCGTCAATTGCTTGGGATCATCGCAACTTAGTACCCAACGATGATTCGATTCGCTGTCCACATACAAAATTCCCAAACTGCGAGGCGGCTGCCGATGGGCGCCTTCCGCTACTTCTTTTTGCCCCCAAGCCTGAAAAGAAGCATTCTTCATGCCTGACGGCGGCTCCAGATCAAAAGCATAAAAAACCAGGGATTTACCCTGTGCATAAAAAACGCGCCCAAAAGACTTACGAGTCACGCTTCTGCTATCCACATCAAACAAATCAGCAATGTAAAGCTTACGGGCGCCCATCATCTCGCGGATGTCGCGGTCTGCGTCTAGATATTGTTCGGCATCTTTTAAGCGCCGTTCACGGTCCCGATTCTCGATAGACATTTCACCTAGTTTGGTTTCTAAGGATGAAGTCCGCAAAACAGCAGTTTCGCGCTCCACGCGCAAATTAGCGAGTTCGACCTGAGCATTCTGAAGTTGTTGCTGAATATCGCCCAGTTGCGCTCTTAAGGCGTCTTGCTGCTGGATCGTGCTTGCGAGCTGCTGGTCGAGAACGGCCTTGGATACATTCGCATCATTCGCGCGCGCCTCTGAGGCTTTTAGCTCTTCGGCCATTTTGGTTATTTCAGCCTGCTTGCGATCATATTTAACCTGCAAAATAATCAAGTGGTTCTGCAAATCAGTCATGGAGGAATTCAGGAACTGGATTTGCGAGGTGGCCTGCGTAACCTGTACCGGAACCGATTGATGGTCATTAATTTCTTTACTCGCGAGCAAACTATGGAGTTTACCGCTCACAAAAAGAGTCATGCATACAGCGAGTAAAAATACCGCCGCCGCCGCAAGGCCCAGATTTCTTGCTGAAAACCCTGGAACCTCGCTTAGGCTTTCCCGATAGCCTGAAAATCCTCCATCAAGCCCGCGGACTGGCATCGGGCCGAGCAATTTGATATCGGGAAGTTGCGCATACCGAGCCGCCAGCATCGGCATGCCGTCCTTTACAAGCACGAGATAATCCTGATAAATCGCGCAGCAGCTAGCGCAAGCCTTCAGGTGCTCAGTCAACTCCTCCGATTCTTGAGGCGTAGCCAGCCCAGATGCCGCCATGGCACAAAGTTCATCAATTCGTGAATGCACGTTCGTCTTTTCTCTTTCTTCCATAAATTCCTACTTCTCACGCATTTTCTGAATAAATGCACTTTTTCTCAACTTTGCGAGCCCCCGGTAATAGTGATGCCTCACGTTCGACAATGGTTCTCCCAACCGTTCGCTGATTTCCCTTAACTCTAAGCCTTCAAAGTAAAACAACTCAAGCGTACGACGTTGGCGGCTAGGGAGCTCTTCGAAGGCTTTTTCAAGTTGGGCCCTGTCAAGCTGAGACCCGATTTCCCGATCCAAATCTGTGTCTCCCGCCAAAGTATTCGCCACAGAATCTGCATCTGTACCAACATAGAATTGCCGACGATATAAATATAGACGACGATCCAATGCGCGGTGGTAAGCCATTTGGGCAATCCACGCCTTCGCGGACCCTTTTGCGATATCGAAGGTTGATGCATGTTGATGAATATTAAAGAAAACATCTTGAACGATCTCTTCAGCCTCTCCATGGTCCCGCAGGATCCGAAGCGCTATGTGAAACACTAACCGGGAAAAGTGATCGAAAAGAACATGCAGAGAAGTCTGGTCGCCATCCCGAACGCCAATCAGAAGCCGTTCATCGGTAATTTGATCTTCTTCGGGTAGAGATTCAGTCTTCCTGCTTTCTGCCCTTCCCCGAAGAACAGGAAAAGACAAGGCCCAACTTTCGCGTGATCCGTTCACGGTAGCCCCCGCCCGTTTCAAATTCTCACAAACAATCAAAAATCATTCACGATCTTTTTATTTTTTTACTTGATCGATGAATCGCGTGCCAGTAAAGCGGCGGCAATAGTAGCAAACTTGAAAACCATTTATCAAAACAAAATCGCAATCTACATTCTTTTACGTAGCCCGGCTGACGGCAAATTCCTACTTACTGGTACACAGTTGCCTTTATGAACGTATGTACATAAAGGGGGCTATTCCCTTTCGATGCAATCAAGTTCGCGCTCATATCAGACAACTTAAGGAGGAATTTGATCGTGAAGGTTTGGGCATTGCGTGCGGCACTATTCATAATTTTGCAAAGTTTTTCCTCTGTCGCGGCACAGTCCGCGTCTGCTAATCCTTCTGATAATTCTGGCCGGAACAGCGCTTCAACTCTTGATTTTGAGGTTTTTCGTACCCGCATCCAACCTATCTTTCTAAAGAAACGGGATAACGGGATCATGTGCGCAAACTGCCACACGGTACTCCCGACCCGATTGCGACTGCAACCGCTTGATCCTGGCGCTACTACATGGAATGACGAACAGACGCGCCAAAACTTCGAAACTGTCAGTCATCTTGTTACACCCGGCGATCCGATGCATAGCAAATTGCTGCTGCATCCGCTCGCGCCTGAGGCCGGAGGAGACCCCACTCACACGGGAGGGAAATTCTGGAAGTCTGTGGACGATCCTGAATGGCAAATGATTGCTGCTTGGGTTAAGAGTGCAACGCCGAGCGCGTCAACAGAAACAACGGTCTCCGTTCCCGAACTCGATTACGGGTTTTTCAGGGACAAAGTTGAGCCAATTATGCTGAAGAGCCGCCCCGGTAATGCCCGCTGTTATTCATGCCATAAAGCGTCTGCCGAATCAAAGAAAACCGACTTTCGCATAGAAAAGCTTTTGCCAGGCAATACGAATTGGACGGAAGAGCAATCCCGGCAGAATTTTGAAGTGGTTTCTCGTTATATAACCCCAGGCAAGCCGCTAGAAAGCCGATTCGTCATGCACACTTTAGCGCCGCAAGCCGGTGGCGATCCGTATCACACCGGCGGCAGACAGTTCAAAAGCCAGGATGATCCAGATTGGCAAATTATTGCGGAATGGGCGCGCGGGATTAAAACAAACTCGCCGCAGCATTAATCAACGTTGCCGGCATAAGGGAACACATACATCCGTATTCATTGAAGCATCGCCGAGTAAGCGAAGAATTTTAAGCGTGATTTCGAGTTCCTGCACTTATAAGGAGTTTTGGATGAAAGCTAGAATGAGCATCTGTCTTGTCCTAATGATTGTGGTTACGCTTTGTGAACTTAATTTGCAGTCAGCGGGCGCTGATGCTGCCCAAATTAAGAAAACAACTTCGACAAAAATACCTAAATTCGAGTTTGATCCTACGTGGCCCAAATTAACAGGACACTTTGGAGAAAAAGGAAATTGGATTTTCGGAGCATTGGGCGGAATCGCGGTTGACCAAAAGAATGACCATGTTTGGATCCTCCAGCGTCCAAAAACTCTGTCTGCTCCGGAAACCCTTGCGGCAACCAAACCGCCAATCGATGAATGCTGCATTTCCGCTCCGACAGTTATGGAATTCGACGCACAAGGAAATTTTCTACAAGGCTGGGGAGGCCCGGGCCCAGGCTATGATTGGCCCGAAATTGAACACGGAATTCGAATCGATTACAAAGGCAATGTTTGGATTGGCGGGAGCGGCAAAAACGATAATCAACTTTTGAAGTTCACGCAATCGGGTAAATTTTTGCTCCAGATCGGGCATCCCGGAAAGAGCGCAGGCAGCATTGATACGGAAAATATGAATGTGCCCGCAAGCACGTTTGTATATCCAAAAACAAATGAGGTCTTTGTCGCGGATGGATATGTCAATCGCCGTGTCGTTGTATTCGATGCTGATACCGGCGCTTTCAAGCGAATGTGGGGCGCTTACGGCAAGAAACCTGATGATTCAGTGCCTCGCATTAAACGCTTTCCTGTGACTGAAGGCCTCCCCCTTGACACGGTCATCAAGGATCCTCCTCCTCAACAATTTAACCTGCCTCATGCCCTGGTAATTTCCAATGATGGATTAGTATATGTCGCTGATCGCACCAACAATCGCGTGCAGATTTTTAAAACCGATGGCACTTTCGTCACGGAAGTTTTTATTGCACGGCAATTTCTCGGTCCGGTAGGCACGGCAGTGGACCTGGCTCTTTCACCTGATCCCGGCCAGCGTTATTTATACGTAATGAGTGGGGATGAACACCTGCGCATTTTGGACAGAAAATCACTCAAGGTAATAGGCCAATTCGGGCGGCTTGGGCATTTCCCGGGACAATTCTGGCATACGCACGCTATCACCGTGGATTCCAAAAACAACATCTACACGGCCGAGGCCGGCACCGAAGGAAGACGAGTCCAGAAATTCTTGTTCAAGGGCTATTCAACAACCTCAACCCAGTAAAAACACTAGCGAGGCAATTTTGAAAGTCACTTTGACGAAAATTATTGCGATTGCACTCGTCGGGATTTTGTATTCCAGCGGCTTCGCCTCCGCACAGACTCCCACGATCCCTCTCGGAATTGGGCTCGAGTCTTATCAGTACCCCTATCCAGTCCAATTCCAGGAATTCGAAATGCAGGGCCAATTGGTCCGCATGGCCTATCTTGACGTTCCTGCCACTGGCAAGAGCAATGGGCAGATAATTGTGCTTTTGCACGGGAAAAACTTCGGCGGGTATTACTGGGTAGACTTGATTAAACATTTCAGCCAGGAAGGATACCGGGTCGTTGCGCCCGATCAAATCGGCTGGGGCAAGTCTTCAAAACCTGATCTCCACTATAGTTTCCAAAACCTCGCGGCCAACACGGCACAACTGCTGGATCACCTGGGCATAACCAAGATTGTGCTACTCGGGCACTCGACTGGAGGAATGTTAGCTGTTCGCTTTACTCTCACCTATCCCGAGAAGGTTTGCGCACTTGTATTAGAGGATCCGATTGGGCTTGAAGACTATCGCACGAAAGCACCGCCTCAATCCGATGAAACTTTGTTTCAAGAAGAACTAAAGAAAACTGATCCCGTTAAAATTCGCGCATTTTACGCGAAATATTTTTCACATCCCAACCCCGAAACCTATGGACCATTGGCGGAGATCCAAATACGCGTAACCCTCAGTGGGGAATATCCTCGCTGGGCTAAAGCATCTGCGCTTGCTTATCAGATGATCTACGAACAACCCGTGGTTTATGAATACCCTTTGATACAACGGCCCACTCTTTTGGTGCTCGGGCAGGACGACCACACCGCTCCGTTCGCAAATTATGCAACCCCTGAAATGCGGAGCACGATGGGCCATGTTGTCGAGCTCGGCAAAAGTCTAATCAAGACGGTTCCTCACGCTCAGTTGGTTGTAATTAATCAGGCCGGACACATACCTCATTTAGAACAACCGCAGGCATTCACCGACGCAGTTGACAAGTTTTTAAAAGATTCGGCGAACGTGAATCAACACTAATCAAGACGATATAAGACAATTGCGGCGCGCTACGAATGGAACGAAGGAAGCATGGGGCAGCTTAGAAAAGATCCAGTGGACCGGCGCAATTTTCTAAAGAGTACCGCTATCGCGGGAGCGGGAACGTTTCTATCTCCTGGTCTCGCACCCGCCCTGTTTGCCGAAGATTCCATCCCAACAGAAACATCCTGCATGGTGTCCAGTGAAGGTCGGGCTGGTTCGGACTTTATGGTCGATGTCATAAAAAGTCTCGGCATCGAGTATGTTTGCGCCAATCCCGGCTCCAGCTTTCGTGGCCTGCATGAATCCGTTATCAATTATGAGGGCAACCAAAATCCCGAACTGATTACCTGTTGCCATGAAGAGTCGGCTGTTGCCATGGCGCACGGTTACGCAAAAATTGAAGGCAAGCCATTGGCTGTGTTCGCTCACGGAACCGTCGGATTGCAACATGCTGCCATGGCAATTTACAACGCGTATTGCGATCGCGTTCCGGTCTACATCTTTGTGGGAAATACTCTCGATGCAACTGCAAGAGCCCCTGGTCATTGGGTTCACAGCGTTCAGGACGCCGCGGCCATGGTGCGCGATTATGTGAAATGGGACGATCTTCCCGCGTCACTCCAGCATTTCGCAGAATCTGCAGTACGGGCCTATAAAATCGCGCTTACACCACCGCGGGGGCCGGTGTTGCTAGTGGTAGATACCGAACTTCAAGAGCTCCCCGTACCTGAGCGCGCCGAACTGAACATTCCAAAACTGACGCTGCCGGAATTTCCTCAAGGAGAAAAAGGAGCGGTCAATGAAACCGCACGCTTCTTACTCCAGGCTGAACTCCCAGTAATCGTTGCCGATCGGACCATCCGTAGCCAGGCTGGAATGAATGATCTCATCGCGCTTGCAGAATTATTGCAGGCGCCGGTGATCGATCAAAACTCTCGCATGAATTTCCCCAATGTTCATCCATTGAACCAATCTGCCCGTAAACGTTCCGTGCTTTCTCAGGCAGATGTAATTTTAGGGCTGGATCTTTCCGATTTTTGGGCTACCGTTCATTCCTTCAATGCTGAAAAACTCAGTTCACATCCGATTACAAAATCGAACGTCAAGTTAATCAGTGTTTCAACCAGTGAACTCTACACAAAAGCAAACTATCAGGACTTTCAGCGATTTACCGAACTAGACATCGCCATGGCAGCAGATGCGGAGTGCACCCTGCCTTTGCTCATCGAAGCTGTTCAGCGTCAGATCACGGCAAGTCAGAAAGCTTCTTTTAAGAATCGCGGGGCCCAGTTGGAGAAAGTGCATCTACAGGCACGGGAAGCCGCCCGCACGGAAGCAACCTACGCATGGGATGCAAGCCCGATAAGTACTGCGCGATTGTCCGCAGAATTGTGGGATGCAATCAAGGATGAAGATTGGTCGTTAGTTTCGTATCCCGCTCACTTCAGTTGGTGGCCGTTGCGATTGTGGTCCTTCGAAAAGCATTACCAATTTATTGGAGGCCCGGGCGGATTCGGCGAAGGATACGGCGCTCCATCGGCAATAGGAGCAGCTTTAGCGAACAGGAAATATGGCCGTCTTTCCGTAAACATTCAAACCGATGGCGATCTTATGTACGCACCGGGGATTTTGTGGACGGCGGCACACCACCGCATCCCAATTTTAAACATCATGCATAACAATCGGGCGTATCACGCCGAGGTCATGGCGATACAACGCATGGCAAACCAGAACAACCGGGGTATTGACCGGGCTGGTATTGGAACAGTTATAGACGATCCCCCCATTGATTTCGCAAAACTCGCACGAAGCATGGGAGTACATGCGGAGGGGCCAATTTTCAATCCTAAAGATTTAGGCGAAGCAATCCGGCGTGCGATTGCAGTGGTCAAGCGCGGAGAACCAAGTTTGATTGATGTAATTACTCAGCCGCGATAACAAACGACGAAAACAATGCACACAAGATTTTCATTGGCCCTTGGCGCAGTTCTCACTTTACTTACGGTGCCGCTTTTTTGCAGAAACCATTTAGACGAAAAAACAGAATCTGGGCCGCCGCAAAAAGTGAGCGCGCAAAGCGATAACGCACAAAATGGAAACAATATTTTTGTGAAGGTCGGGTGTTATGCCTGCCACGGACGAGAAGCTCAGGGGGAAGGGGCTTATGGGCCAAGGCTCGCGCCAAACCCTATGCCATACCCGGCTTTTGTGACATACGTGCGGGCCCCGGCAGGAGAAATGCCCAAGTACGCGGAGAAGGTTTTATCTGATGCTCAGTTAATCGATATTTATGCCTTTTTGAAGTCGCAACCCCATCCGCCATCGGCGGATAAGATCCCGATCCTGAAATAAAGTTGAGGACGCTAGTGCCCACGACATCTGAAAATTTTGCACCGACGAAATCTTCCACGCTCTCAACTTTGGGAAACGCGCGGTGGACAATTTTGGGATTACTTTTCTTTGCCACGACGATCAACTATTTGGATCGAGCGGTGCTTGGCGTATTACTCCCTGAAATCCGGAAAGATTTTCATTTCACTTTAGAAACATACGGAAACATCCAGATGTTATTTCAGATCGCTTACGCCGCCGGCTCCATTTTTGGCGGCAAACTGCTCGACAGTATGGGCACCAAAAAAGGATTTGGAATTGCAGCCGTCATTTGGTCATTGGCAGCTACGTTGAATGCATGGGCGCGAAATGCAATTCAATTCGGTGCGCTACGCGCGTTGCTGGGTTTGGGGGAGTCACCGAACTTCCCTGCCTGTAATAAAGCGATTGCCGAGTGGTTCAAACCGGGTGAACGTGCAATGGCTATGGGTGTTGTAAATTTTGCTCCCAACCTTGCAAACATCGTTGGCCCGCCAATATTCATCTGGATCGCCATTATGTTCGGCTGGCAAATGTGTTTTTTAATGATGGGAGCCTTAGGCTTAATTTGGCTGCCTCTCTGGTATTTGTATTGCCGTTTGCCACAACAAACCAGCCAAATATCAAAAACATCCAAAGTTTCACTTTCAATCGTGCTCAAACACAAACAGGCATGGGGATATGCTTGGGCAAAATTTCTGACTGATCCGGTTTGGTGGTTTTATCTTTTCTGGCTGCCGACATACCTTAGTGACGTCCGCCATTTCACTCCGTCCCAGCGAGGAACTACTCTAACAATTATTTACTCCATCTCCGGAATCGGGGCATTGGCTGGGGGTGCATGCTCAAGCTTTCTCATTAAAAGAGGATGGCAACTGGGGAAAGCTCGCAAGACCACAATGCTGATGTGCGTCCTGGTAATTCCTGCATGCACGTTGGGCGTGGTAGTGAAAAATTCAGCCCTGGCGATTGTTCTCTTTGGATTGGCTACCGCCGCTCATCAAGCCTGGATGACCAATCTTTTTACAACTCCGTCAGACGTTTTCCCCCATCAAGCCGTCGGCACTGCCAATGGATTCGGTGTAAGCATGGGAGCGATCGGGGGAGCAATATTCTCCGCCTTCATCCCTGGCCATCTGATTCCTATTGTCGGCTATGTGCCAGTGCTTATGACGATGAGCTTTTTCTATGTGATCGCATGGTGGTTGGTGCATAAGACGATGGGCAATTTGGAAATGGTGAGTTTATGACTCCGCACTATCCGTCCAATGTTGTTGCCGATAGGCGTAGGTTCTTGCGCTGGCTTGCCGCAAGTTCGCTGTTGGCTGGCTAAGCATCCTCTGGATCTCGTTTAAATAATATTTTAGCCGCAGAGCAAATGTCAGTTTGCGCTAAAGAAATTTAGATCAAGAATGGAGAAGCAATGAGTGATAGAAAAACTGGATTAGTAGTCAGCGCACATTCTGCCGACTTCGTCTGGCGTGCGGGTGGCGCGATCGCCTTATATTCGACGTATGGATGGGAAATGCACGTCGTTTGTCTATCGTTCGGGGAACGTGGGGAATCGGCGAAATTATGGCGAGAACCGGGAATGACTGTCGAAAAAGTAAAAGAAGCACGAAAAGAAGAAGCCCTCAAGGCAGCCGAGATCCTGGGAGCCAAAGTTACTTTCATGGATTTAGGCGATTATCCCTTGCGAGTTTCAGACGATGCTCTTTTTAAGCTGGTAGATATGTATCGGGAATTGCGCCCGGAATTTGTTTTGACCCATTCGCTCAATGATCCTTATAACTTCGATCATCCATTGGCGACACACGTTGCGCAGGAAGCGCGAATCATCGCCCAAGCGCATGGTCGCAATCCTTCCAAACCCGTTATAGAAGCCCCTCCAGTATTTCTATTCGAACCTCACCAGACCGAACAGTGTGATTGGAAGCCGCAGGTCTTGCTGGACATCACTCCAGTTTGGGAGAAGAAGTCTGCAGCCTTCAAAACAATGGTGGCACAAGAACATCTGTGGAATTATTACGAACGCGTTGCCCTACAAAGAGGCGTACAGGGCGCGCGTAATTCCAGTCGCAAAAATATGAAATATGGAGAAGCTTATCAGCGCATCTTCCCTCAAGTGGTGGAGGTGCTGCAATGAACAAACCTACCGTCGTGCGAAACGTAAACCGAGTCTCCCCTGATCTGATTGCGTCGTTGGAACGTTCCGGTGTGGCCACCATCCACGAAGCACAGGGACGTTGTGGGTTGCTTGCTTCATACATGCGCCCCATCTATACCGGAGCGACCATCGCTGGATCTGCAGTGACCGTCTCGCTACCACCGGGCGACAATCTTAT
>DASXCC010000199.1:0-33277 GCA_036491415.1 Terriglobales bacterium
CAAGCAACTGGACATTTGCGGGCATTGGCCATGAGGTAATTGATTCATGCACAGTAACTGAATGGTGGGCGCTATAGGATTCGAACCTATGACTTCCACCGTGTGAAGGTGGCACTCTACCGCTGAGTTAAGCGCCCAACTGTTAATAATGTATCAAATGTGCGGGAAAACGGGGCCGGAGGAAAGGAGTGCTTACGGGTCGCATCCGTCATCTTTACTGACAGTAATTGGATTGGCAGTTATTTTCTTTCCTCTGGAAACGAAAGCTTGGACGAACTCGGGCGAAGACGAATACGACGGCTACATAGAAGCCTATATAGACGGCGGCGGCAGATTTTCTTGATGTTGCATCCTGGTACGACAGGGACGTGACTTCGACCCGCCCTCTGTGCCCTTCATCATTATTCATTATTCATTCCCCGGACATTGATACCGTACACAGAGCTTGTTCCTATGTACTTTTGATTGGTTTTCCACTTTGCGAACTGTTCGATATCGAACATCGTCCGCCCTTGTTTAGCGGCTACCATGGCTAATCCCAAAGACACAATGGATTGGCTGGCTGGTTATGCAGGACAAGGAAAAACGCTGGCGAGAACTTGCCGCTCTGGCCGCTATCGAGCAAGACCCCAAAAAATTAATGGCACTTATCAAAGAGATTACTGAAATTCTCAACGCGAAACCCGACGGCTTGACTCATCTTTCCAAAACGTCAAAGTCTGTCGAGTAATCGCAGACTCAGCATTTCGCCCCGCCAGAGTGAATCGTAAATCCCCCGCCTTGAATCGATGGATGCGGTAATATAAACCGTATGAAATAACTTCAGGATTACACATATGAAAGCTATATACGAATTTGAGGCTTGGTTCTTTCTGTACAGCGAAGCTGTTCTTGAAGTTAATTACAACGAATTGCCGAATCGCATTGCCATTGCTCGACAGGCCATTGATGAAAGACGTGAACAGTTACAACTCCGCGATGGAAACCGTCAAGAAAGCCAGGCGTTGCTTGACGCTTTGAGCAGCCTTCATATTCTTGAAACCGACGCGAAGAAAAACCAGGCATTTCCTTCTGGTACCGCTTCGCAATCAGACGGAGTTAGAGATAGTTCCAGGATTGTGCCGGTCAACGGCTTCGGAAGCCGCGAGAACACGAAATAAAGTTACTCTATTCTGCGATTCTGCCGAGGCGAGCTATACGTCCGGCTGGCACTGATGCCGGTCAAACTGCTCCTGTAAATAGTCCTGTGCGGTTTTTGTTTTGGCGAGCGACTCTAAAGGAACTTTGAACTGCCGATCACATGCCATGCACACGGCGATGACCGGAGTCATGGAAAGCCACTTTGTCACTCGAAGAAATCGCTTGGCCATGGCGTGATTTTTGCGTGAAGTGGTCCCGCAAAAAAATCATCATATCCTGATCTTAGACAATCGTTTCCAGGAAAATTGTCGCACTAGCACATTCTCTGAAAGGCATACACTGGAACCGGGTGCAAGGCGTACGATAAGCAAGCTGCGTTGAGGTCGTGTGCTTCTTTCAGAGGTGATGCGATGATGAGATTTCAGGTAGCAGCTGACTATACGACACTAGTAAATTCCGATGGCAGGTACGTGGAAATATCCGACAGCTTTTGCGAGCTGGTGGGGTACAACCGCGAGGAACTCATCGGCAAACGTTATGACGAACTGACCGCCCCCCGCACCATTGATATCCCAACCGTTTTCAGTCTCTTTTTGAAAGAAGGATATATGCAGGGCCTATGGAATGCTTGTCCATCGCGACGGCCACCATATTCTGGTGCGTTATGAGTCCTGGCTGCGCCCCGATTCTTTCATTGAGAGCCGCATGGCTTTGGTGGAGCAGGCCCACAAATCGGCCTAAGAGGATTCTCCGCTTGCTTTCGTGGCATGACGTAGTAGCCTAACTTCTGTAAAATTACATACATATCTTTACAGAATGTCGGCCTTCCGCTCCAAATCGTCCCTAAACAACTCAAAAAAGGACACTTACGGGGACACAAATCCGCCTGAGGACGCGCAACTTTCTTCCCAGGACGGGGTTGAAGAAGGTGTGAGCAGCATGGCCATGGATCGCGGATTGCTCTCGATGCCGAGTGCGCCCACACTGCTAGGTGAGACTGGCAATTCCTCCTCCGTCATGACGGATGCCGACGTCATGCTGCGGGTGAAGGCTGGAGACGAGTCCGCCTTCTCTTATCTGGTACAAAAATATCGCCGCGCCATGGTGCACTTTATGTACCGCATGGCCCACAGCCCGGCGATCGCCGAAGATCTGGCGCAGGAAGTTTTTCTGCGCGTGTACCGTTCGCGCGAAAGCTATGAAGCCAGCGCGAAATTTACCACTTGGCTTTACCGCATTGCGACGAACCTGGCGGTAAATCATATTCGCGATACGCGGCATGAGCGCCAGGGAAACATGGCGAGTCTGGATGAGCCGGACACCGAAACCGGCCAAACGTTGGACGTTGCTGATACCAAGCCGACGACGGAAGAAATTATTATTCAGCGGGAGCGGATGGCCGCCATCCGCAGCAAAGTCGAAGCGTTGCCCGAACGACAAAAGCTGGCGGTGCTGATGCATAAATATCAGCAGATGGATTACAAGCAAATTGCCGATGTCTTGAAGTTAAGCGAGTCCGCCACCAAGTCGTTGCTGTTTCGCGCATATGAAAGTTTGCGCGAGCAATTAAAGGAATTTGTTTAAGGAAGTAATAGTTATGAAAAGCAATTGTGAAGACAGTCGAGAACTGATGCCGGACCTGGCCGCCGGTTTGGGTGAGCCTGGTTCCGAAGTCAAAACACATTTACAAAGCTGTGCTGATTGCACGGCAAAGCTGGAAGATTTCCGCCGCACGATGGCGCTGATGGATGAATGGAAAGCTCCCGAGCCTTCGCCGTATTTTGACGTGCGCCTTCAGGCACGGCTGCGCGAGGAAATGGCTGAAAAGCCTGCAAGTTGGTTCCACTGGCTGCGCCGGCCCGCGCTTGCGGTTTCATTGACAATCTTTATGGTCGTTGGAATTACGGTGGTTCAAACTGGTCATGCGCCGACCGGCACGACCAATCCCAACACCGCCGCCATTGAACCGGGAACAGCTGTGGGTGATTTGCAGACGCTGGACAAGAACACTGCGCTGTATAGCAATTTTGATTTGCTGGATGATTTGCAAGTGCAGCATGATGTAGCTGCAAATCAGTAAGATCTGTAATCGGGGCTTTGTCCTGCTTGCTTGGGCAAACGGAGAGAACGTTGTCTAACAAAACTTCATGGCGTGCTCGTCGATTTGGCGGTTCGCATGTCCTGCGAACGGCGGCCGTGGTAGTGTGCGCAGTTCTCTTCTCGTTGAGCCCCGGCTTGATGATGGCGCAACGCAATCATCTGGGGCCGGGACATCATGCCGGCGAATGGTTGCGCAAATACAAAGACCTTCCCCCCGATCAGCAACAAAAAGCTTTGGAGAACGATCCGCAATTTCAGCACTTGCCGCCTGCGCGCCAGCAGATGCTGCGCAACCGGTTGCAGCGATTCAACAGCTTGCCGGCACAGCAGCAGCAACGCGTGTTGGACCGGATGGAAACCTGGGAACATTTAACGCCTGCGCAAAAGCAGGAAGCGCGTCAACTGTATTCGCAGTTGCAGAGTCTGCCGCCGCAGCGGCGCATGATGATGCACGAGGCCATCAATCAACTGCGTGAAGTGCCGCCTGAACAGCGCGATGGCATGGTGGATTCCGATCACTTCAAGAGTCAATTCACGCCGGAAGAGCGGAACATCCTGCACGGGGTAGATCAATTGCCACTCGCGCCGGTACAGCAACCAAACGAACCAGCGCCGCAACCGAACTCTAATTAGCCGTTCTCGATTCGTTATTCCGAGTTGGCGCTTTCCGATTGGCCGTCTTGTTGTAGAGTCGCACCGCATACGCTACGATAAAGACTCTGCCTGCGATTGCAGCGGATTCCCGCTCGCTTCAGCGCGTGGCTCGTTCGTCTAACGGTTAGGACACGGCCCTCTCAAGGCCGCGATACGGGTTCGATTCCCGTACGAGCTACCAAAATTTCCAACAACCTTACTGTTTCTCTTCTGGTCATTCGTTCCACGACTTCTTTGGTAGGCGTCTTGCCGGAGGTACACCAGGAATCGGAAATGTTTGTACTATTTTCGAGCAAAGAGACCGCAACAAATATCCGACCGATTATGGCAACCGGCCATCTTGGAGGGCAGTGCAGCCGGCTGCCATAATCCGCGAGTTACGACATCCACATTACATAAATAATCGCTGTAGCGGCAATTGCAAAAGATCATGTAGACGGCGTAGGGGTCGAGCGATTCCGCACGAATCGCAAAGGGAAAAGAATTAGCCGTTCCCTCTTCGCCATGTCGCGCAAGACCAAGTAGATAATCCGTACGTTATCTCATTACATTTACTACTCCTCTCTCTGTATTCCCGCTGTGCAACAAATCCGGTAACACTTAAATGTTGGGCGAATATTCCAGGACGAGAGGCTACGAATATGGATCTTCAGCTGTTCTCTGCGCCGTCCATGGTATGCGTTGACTTTGGTATGCGTTGACTTTCCTCTGGCAGCCGGTTTCTGCCAGAGCACCATCGTACAAAGCCCGGAAGTCAGGTGCCTCCTCCAGGCTTTGTGCGGTGCTGTTTGATGTATTTTGCAAATGCATTTTCCTCATTTTCTACAAGGAGTTTTTTTATGACAAAAGTTAAATTCGCAATGTTGATGACGGTTTGCATCGCTTTCTTCATAGCTTCATTGTGCTCCGCTAAATCGAACCCTTCGACTTCCTCCAGTGACCAGATGTTTGTGAAAGAAGCGGCCGAAGGCGGGATGGCAGAGGTAGAGCTTGGACAACTTGCTCTAGAAAAAGGTTCCAGCGACGCGGTAAAGCAGTTCGGGCAACGTATGGTAAACGACCACGGGCAAGCAAACGAGAAACTCAAAGCTCTCGCAAGCACGAAGGGCATTCAACTTCCAGCAAAACCGGGTGCGAAAGATAAGGCGACCAAAGCACGATTGTCAAAAATGTCGGGCACATCTTTCGATCGCGCTTACATGAAAGATATGCTTGCGGACCATCAAAAAGATATCGCCGCATTTCAGAAAGAAAGCCGATCTGGAAGTGATCCGGAGATTAAACAATTTGCGAGCGAGACTTTGCCCACACTTCAAGATCATTTGAAACAGGCACAAGGGATTGGCACGGGTGGCGGCACGCAGTAAGCTTGCGTGCCTATAAACTTATGGGACTGACTTGAATGCTCTACAAACGCAAAGAATGAACGGGGAAAAAGTGAACGGGGATTGTTTTGCAAGTTGGATAAACTTTATCGGCGGACAATTAGGAAGAGCGCCGAGGCAGCCTTGTATTCATGTTGTGCTGACGTCAAATAAAGCATCAGCACAACAAAACCTTACCTCCATGGATGGCGTGCTCCAGCAACAATGTCAAATAATGTAGGGCGTCTTGTAATTGCCGGGCTTCGTCCGAGCAGGAAGAATGATCGGGATTTAGCTGGAGGACTCTGTCGCGAATAGCTTCCAGCGCAGAATTTATCATCGTCAACAGATTCTCGTCTCTGGAGTCCAACATTGCATCGCAATATGCTTTGTACCATGGCATTTCGGTGTAGGAATAATTCATCGGCCATCCTCGTGCACTTCTTATTAAGACAAACACTTTGTCCTACCCAGCACGTTCCGGCAATACCATTTTCACTGTAATCGATATGCACTAACATGCAGATTATTACCGGGTCTGATGTTCATGCGCTCGTGTTCATTCCGCTCATGTTCATTCGCTCATTGCCGC
Organism: Terriglobales bacterium; assembly: GCA_036491415.1. Lineage (GTDB taxonomy): Bacteria > Acidobacteriota > Terriglobia > Terriglobales > Acidobacteriaceae > JAICKN01. Next base: position 5,851 of record DASXCC010000199.1, read on the forward strand.
GCGTGGAAGAAGCGTAAGAACCGGAGTGTTGCCTGTCGGATACTGGGCGCTCTTCTGCGCCTAAAGCGCTTCAATTCACTGAGCACGTTTTGGATGCCAAGCGGTTCATAGCTCTTGCGTTATCTCATTTGAATTACATGGAACACTGTATTGCCCATGCAGCGCGAGTGAGTTTATCTTGCCAAACATCAGACTTCGGGAGCCCCTCATGTTAGCGAATGCTGAAAATCAGGCCTCTGTGGAAAATTCTGGTGTCAGGACATCGATTTCGCCAACCGGCCATTACGACTGGCGGAAAAAATATCTGGAAGTATTGTGGGAACGAGACCGGGCTCATTTGGCGCGGTTGATAAAAGAGGCTGAAGTCTTGATTTTGTCGCGGGAACGCGAATTATTTTTCGATATGCAGGCGCACCAGGAAAAAACGGCGATTGTCCACGCCCTTCATTCGCTCCACGCTTTGCGGCGTTGCTTCGGCCTGGAAGAAACGCACGCCCCCCAAACAACATTCGAGAATTCTTAAGCTTTTATCGAACTATTCCGAAAACGGTGTCAGCCGCGAAAGGGACCTTTATATGCAGTTGATCAGTGCCGCTTTTGGAACTTACGCCAGGCAAACAACGCAAGCGGCCTAAGCATGAGTGAATAGGCTAGTGAATAAGCTTGAGTGAAGATGAATTGCCTATTAGGGCGCGGCGGAGATCCACCACAAAACTCTTCCCAGGATTCGCCAGCCGCTGGCTTTATTCAGAACGGCAGGTTCGTACTCACGATTTTCTGATTCAAGCACATCGAAATTCTGGTAGCGGCGTAGTCGCGACACGCAGAGGCCGTCTTTTTCATTCGAAACCACCACAATTTTCCCCAACAACCGGGCGCGGTCGGCCTGAAAAGAATCAACCGCCAGGATGTCGCCATTGCGGATCAATGGTTCCATGGATCGGCCTTTGACTCGCAACATGCTGGTGTAACGGGGATTCGGGCACCAGTCGGAAGGAACACCCATCTTCTTGGTTGCCGGAATCATTCGCAGACTTAAATGGCGATCCGTCACCCCACCATGAGCGCTCGCGACAGCCCTGAGAAGAGGGAGAGCTACAACCTCTGAAGTGGCGCCTGCATGGGCTTGTTCGAGTTCAGGTACGGCCAGGGACCGCGGGGTTTTGCTGCGATCGAAGGTGCCAGAAACTTTAGCGACTTCCAGACCTGCATATTCCCAGAAGAACCAACAATCGGATTTGCTCGCGAAATTTCCCAGCTGGATGAAAGACTCAGCGGATGGCATCAACATGCCGCGTTCCCATCTCGAGACGGTCATTGCCGAAACTTCAAGTCTTCTGGCTAACTCCGCCTGATTGATTTCCAGAGGTTCGCGGAGACCAGTAATTCTAGATGCCCACTCGGGAATTGCAGGTGTTTTGGCCCTTTTTTTCATGTGAATATGCTTATCCTACCACCCTTCACACGCTGCGGAAATGAAGTTCGTCGTTCAAATTTTCTCAGGAGAATGCCTTATCTGTCGGCGGCTAAAAGCAGCCGCAGACCAAATTTATGGCATCGGAACGATATGAATTCTGCACAGCGTGTCATGCGCGAGATTGTCGTTATCGGCGGTTCCGCCGGCGCGTTGAAACCGCTAAAAGCGATACTGGAACAAATCCCAGGAGATTTCCCAGCGGCTATTTTCGTCACGATTCATATCCCTGCTGATTTTCCCAGTCTGCTACCGCGCGTTCTCAACTCCGGCCCACTGACGGTAAAACATCCTGAAGACCAGGAACAAATTCGACCCGGCACGGTTTATATTGCTCCCCCGGACTTTCATCTTCTGATGGAAAAAGGGCGGGTCCATTTAAGCCGCGGCGCACGAGAAAATCGCCATCGGCCGGCAATTGATCCCATGTTTCGCGCCGCTGCGCGTTTCTACGGACCGCGCGTCATCGGGATTATTCTTTCCGGCCACCTTGATGACGGTTCTTCGGGTTTGATGGCTGTCAAGATGCGCGGCGGTCTAACGGCTGTACAAAAACCGGACGAAGCTTTGTCTCCGCAAATGCCGCAGAATGCCATCAACTATGCCCATCCCGAACAGATATTGCCGGCAGCGCAAATCGCGTCCTGGTTAATCGATAGGATTGCCGAACCAGTTGAGGTTGGCCCGCAAGTTTTGGAGGAGCGCATGGCGAAAGAGCTTGAAGACGAAAGTCGCGAAGCTGATTTGCAAGACCAGGGAAAGACGGAGAAACATGGCACGCCTTCGCCATTTGCCTGCCCGGAATGCCATGGCGTGCTCTGGGAAATCGAAGATGGCCCGTTATTGCGTTTTCGCTGCCGGGTGGGGCATGCATACACAGCGGACGCATTGCGGGTCTCCCTATCCGAATACACGGAAGAGGCTCTTTGGGCCTCCATGCGGGTAATGGAGGAAAAAGCGGCATTGCTTCGCCGCATGGCCCCCCGAAGCAGTACGAATCTGGGAGGAAAATACTTGGAAGAGGCCCAGGAGTACGATAAACATGTGAAAATCATTCGAAAGATATTGATCGAGAACCAGGATATCGAAGAGCAGAAATCAAACGACAACGTAGCCTGAAAATAATTCTTGCGGTTCGCATAAAGTGAAGGAGGGAGGCGGTGGTGAAAAAGAAAATAGAGGTTGCAAAAAAAGCTGGGCAAAATCGGGAAGATGCTCACGCATTAGACAAACGCGATAAATCCCTCCCCAGGTCAATCCGCTATACTCATCAGGATGCAAAACAGTTTCACGCTAAAGCGACGGGCACGAAAAGAAAAACGGAAACCATTGAAATTGAAATGGAAGACACGCCAATGAATGGCTTGACTGAAAAAGATTTGCAGAGATCAGCCAATGAACAGATGGCCCAGGTCGCCCTTGTCGGAACCAGAGGCACGCGTAGCAATGCATTTAGTAAAAGAAAGCGCGCTTGATTTTCATCCTTGAATTGCTTCTTATTCTTTCTCAGACAGGAACGGCACGACGGCTTTGATAGTCGTTCCTTTTTTGCCAGCGGCGATTTCCAGAGTGCCCCCGAGTTGTGACAGCCGTTCTTTCATCCCCAAAATACCCACACCGATCGTGGGTTTGGACTTGGGAGAATGATTCATCATTTCAGACGGCATTCCCTTTCCATCGTCACTAATTTCCAAGGTCACTGCGGTTCCATCGCTGAGCAACCGAATCTTTGCTTTCTTTGCGGCCGAATGGCGATGAATATTATTTAAAGATTCCTGGATTACGCGAAACAACGCCAGTTCTACCGCATTCGGCAATCTTGCTGCTCCAGAATCGAAATTCAGGTCAATTCCTATCCCAGATCTCTCCGCGAATCCATCCACAAGCCATTTCGTGGCGGAAGCCAGTCCGGCTTCATCGAGCAGAGGGGGGTGCAATAATTGCGCCAGGCTGCGAATCTCGTGCAAAGCCTCATCCACGAGCGAAAGGCTGTCGCCGTTTGTCTTCTTCGACGCCTTCGACGCACCGTCGCGCGCGATCGAAGCCAGATTCATTTTCAGGGCCACCAGTTTCTGACCTGTCGAGTCATGCAATTCGCGCGCAATGCGGCGCCGCTCCTCATCCTGCACGCGCATCAGGTAACTGGAGAGTTGGCGCAGACTTTCCTGGGACTGCTTGCGCTCGGTGATGTCGGTATTGATTTCAAGAATCACCGGGTTTTTGCTGTCGCTGTTTTGCAATGCCCAACGGCTTTCCACCACACGCTCATCGCCGTTTTTGCGGGCGTGGACCAATTCGCCTTCCCAATGACCGGTTTTCAGCAGTTCAGTTTTTACCTGATCGAACGATTTTGGGAATCGCGTTTTCAATAATTCACTTGTAGTTTTTCCAACTGTTTCCTGCTTCGTCCAACCATATAGCGTTTCCGCGCCGTGGTTCCAGAATTCGATTTTCCCTTCTAAATTCCTCACGATCACCGCATCTTGCGCTAACTCCAATAAAGCCGCATGCCGTTTCAGGGATTCGACGCGCGTCAACTGTTCCGTCACATCTATGATCGACAAAAAAATCATCTGTTGTCCGGGATGCTGTTCTATGCGCCGCGCATTCACGATCATGGTTCTTTGCCCCAACTGCGGGAAATGATGGGTGACTTCGAAATCATCGACGCGGGTGTTATGGCGGGTAATTTCTTCCAGCAGATCGCGCAGGCGCGGAATGTTCCATTGCCGGTTGCCTAAGTCAAAGATGAGGCGGCCTTCCGTGTCTTTCTGCATGACCCCAAAACCGCGATAGAAAGAAGGATTCGCGACAGTCACTCTCAGATTCGCGTCCAAAATCAAAATGGCTTCACGCGCGTTTTCTATCAGAGTGTCGGCATAACTTCGTGTCTGTTCGAGGGTGCGCTTAAGAACGTCAATATCCTGAAAACTGATTACCGCGCCATCGATCTTGTTTTCCCACGTTTTATAGGGACGAATGCGCAGAATGTACCAACCGCCGTTCTTCTCTTGCACTTCCTGTTCATGCAAAGTCGTGCCCTCAATCGTCTCCCGCACGAGATCTTCCAGATTGTCGATGTTGATGTTCGGTCGAATTTCACCGAGGCGCCTGCTGATGTCGGCAGGAATAAGATTGAGAAGCTTTTGTGCCGGAGGCGTGAAGCGCCGCACGCGCAAGTCATTCCCAACCATGACGACGGGGATATTTACATTACCCAACAGGTTCATCAGATCGTTGTTGGCAAGGCTAAGCTCCACATTGCGGTTCTGCAGTTCTTCATTCAGTGTTGTGAGTTCTTCATTGCTGGACTGCAATTCCTCTTTCGCGGTTTCCAGTTCTTCGTTGGTGCTTTGCAGTTCCTCGTTCGCGGAAAGCACTTCTTCATTGGCGGATTTATATTCCTCGGAAGTGCTTTCGTGGTCTTCAATCAAACTCTGCAACTGCTCGCGCAGTTGCGACACGTCGTGACTCAGCCGGTCATTGGCGCGGTTGGTGGCATTCTGCTTTACAGTAGGCCGCTTCTGCTTGCCCTGTTTTTTTCTGGAACTGGAAACTTCTTCGCCTTCCGCGTCTTGAAAAGCAACGATGTAAAACCGTTCCTGAGAACCCTGGCCCCGCACGGGGAAAACATCCAGATTTACTTCTTTCGTGCGCCCACTCGATTTGATGTACACGCCTTCTACGTGAACGGGCGCATTTTCCTTTTTTGCTTTGTTTAAAGCCGCGCGCAAATCTACGAGAAGTCCCTCCCGCGCCATCTTGGAAAGGCTGAACGTCGGATGTCCCGCGGCAGGCTCCAGATAATCTCCGGTCCTTCCCCGGAATTGCACGATTTCCATCTCATCGTTCACCACAATACTGGCGGGCACATACTGGTTCATCAGCACGCGCTCTACTTCTTTTTCGACGGTGAAACCGCTTTGGACCGGTTTCGAGGGCCGCATTTCGTCGGGTTTGCGTACCCCGTAATCCACGCCGGTGAAATAGGTGATAAGCCGGGTTGCCGCGCGTTTTTTCTGATAAATCTTTTGCTTCTTGTCCACCAGAATGAAGTGGTCGGAGAAAGCTCCCAGGCTCTCGGATCCCCCCAGCATTAGATATCCGTTTGGCTTCAGCGCGTAGTGAAGCGTGGGAATCACGCGTTTCTGCAGCACCGGCCCAAGATAGATCAAAAGATTGCGGCAACTGACCATATCAAGGTTGGAAAAAGGCGGATCTTTGGCCACATTTTGTTTGGCGAAAATACACATTTCGCGGATGGATTTATTGATCTGGTATCCGCCGTCAATACGGACAAAAAAACGTTTGAGTCTCTCGGGCGAAACGTCGGACACCGCACTCTCCATGTAAAGACCGCTGCGGGCGCGGTCCAGCGCGTTGTCGCTGATGTCAGTGCCGAAAATCTGCACCGCCTTTGTGGTCACCGAGCTAAGAGGGATGCTTCGCGTCTGCTCCCACATGTACTCCAGCAGGGTGATGGCGATGGAATATACTTCCTCTCCCGTGGAGCACCCTGGCACCCAAATACGTAGTGGCGATTCGTCGAGCTTGCGATCACGAAATATGCTGGGGAATACAGTTTCACGCAGCGCATCAAATGCCGCACCGTCACGGAAAAATCCCGTAACGTGGATCAGAATGTCGCGGTACAACTCGTTCAGCTCAGCAGGGTTTTCCTTGACGTATTTCAAATAATCTTTGAGCTTCTCCAGGCGATGCAGTACCAGGCGCCGCTTGATCCGCCGCTGCAGAGTGGTTTGTTTATAGAAACCAAAATCTACGCCGGTAGCTTCCCGGACCATTTGCAGGAGTTGATCCAGATCGGTCCCTTGTACAGCCCCTAAAGGCTCCTCTGCCTGTTTATGGAGCTGATTTAAATATGGATGTTGCCCAATTCGCACCAACTCTTTGGCTATTCCTTCAAGATTCAGCACAAAATCAATACAGCCGGAATTCACCGCGCTGCGCGGCATGCTGGCAAATTTCGCGCTGGCTTCATCCTGCGCGAAGGTGATGCCCCCGGCGGCTTTGATCGCCTGGCATCCCTCGGTGCCATCCGATGCAGTCCCGGAAAGGATGATCCCGATGGCTTGGTTGTCCCGGTCTTCAGCCAGTGAATGAAAAAAGTAGTCAATCGGCAAATGTTGACCGCGAGTGACCACGCGCGCAGTCAAGCGCAGCGTTCCATTTTTCAAACCCATCGTAGTGTTGGCCGGAATTACATAAACGTGATCGGGTTTTACCGCGAGGCCATCGGTCACTTCAATGACCGGAATCTTCGTCGTGCGCGCCAGCATTTCTGGCAGGGCGCTTTCGTGGGTCGGATCAAGATGCTGCACCAACACGAATCCCATACCGGTTCGCGGCGGCAAATGACGCAGAAGCTCAGCAAACGCCTCGAATCCGCCGGCGGATGCTCCGACACCGACTATGGGAAATGCGTTCGTGCGCACGGGGGGTTCGGCCGGTTGCGATAAAGGTTTATTGCCGGCTTTCCGTTGTGCTTTCGATTTAGTCGTTACACGTTTGGAGACTTTCTTCATGAGAATCCTGCAACGATTAAGAAGGCCGGATCAATCTAATCGCTGTAACTAGTATATGCGGATGCGAGGTGGTAGAACGGTGCCCAACATACTGTCACAGGGCTGATAGAGGGGTCAATTCATTCGAAGAGGGTTGGGCAAGTTATTCGCTTGCAGAAAACTGGATACATCACCAGCTTAAGCGCTTCAACTAATTACTCCGGTAGGCCGCACTACTTTTTGAAAAATTGCGGAGAGAAGTAGTTAGTACCTCCTGGGCTCTCACTCTCGCCTGAATGGCCTTTTCCCGCATTTTTCGTGCATTGTCTCTCATTTCGGCCGAAAACGCGCGTATCTGATCATTTTCCCGCCGGTCTCTATGAATGCCTTCTTGCAATGCAGTGATTTCCTGGCAAATCTGCTTTGTAAGGCTTACATGGGTCTTCATAAGGTCAAAATTCTAAATGATTTTTAAGAGAGATAACGTTGACTGTCTCAGGGAAAGACTTTAGGTTTTCCGCGATTTGAGTTTTTTTATTTTTTCTCCACGAACGATATAACGTCCATGTTATAACGTGATTTCAGTTGCATTCCCTCGGAATAATATTCATGAAAGACGGCTTTAATACCGAGACCTTCAGGCGACTCTGCGATGAAGCGAGTGCTGAAAGAAATTCGCAGAGACTTTTAGAATTGACGCAGAAGATCAAAGAAATGCTGGAAGAAAAGTTCGACTTCAAGAAAGATCCACAATCAAAAAAGAAGAGCGCTTAAGTGCCTATATCCTTGAAGGCTGAATTATCTAAACGAAAAAATGGAGACTGAGAGTTTCCTCAGCCTCCACCAGAAAACGAATACAGCGTTGCAACGATCCTTACTGAATTACTCGCACCGCCGCGGACATTTGGTTCTTAATGGACGGCTTGCCGACCGCCTGCACGTACACGCTGCCGATTCCCAATCCGTAAGAGGAAAGATTCATCGCGTAAGTGCCTACGGGAGCCGTGTTCAATTGGAACAGGTTTTGACCGTCCGGAGTGAAATAGACAATGTAATGGTCCACGGTATTTTCGTTGCCGGTAACCTGCCATTGCAATTGTGATCCGGTGACGGAAGCAGAAACGGACAAACAATTATCGATTCCAGTTTCAATTTCCGTGGCTTCTTCATAGTCGTTCCAGGTGACAAGCTGCAACACGGGCAATTGCTTGCTCGAGTTGTAGTAAGTGTTCAGCTTGTCGAAGGTGGCAAGCCAGGTTTGTCCGCATTGCTGGCTAACCACGCGGTTCAGAGTCCACGAGGAAAGCGTGTCATTGAAACCCTTGTAACCTGCGCCCCAGGTCATTTCCTGCGGAGCTTTGCTGGCGGCATTGTAGAAGTTCGTGAGGTAATCCATGCCGTACTGCGTGGAGGTTGCGTTCATCCACGCGTAGCTGCCGCTGCTGTCGGCGTGTGTGAAACCACCGGAGTTCTCGAAGATCCATGCGATGTTCGGCGAAGTGGCCGCCTGTATCGATGGCCAATCGAGAGTGAAGTGCAGGTCAAGATCGAACTCGGTGATCAGAGGGCGTCCATTCGAAGTTGCGTATGCAGGCGAAGTTACATAGTGCTGCATCACGTAGTTGGTGAGGTAGATCATCGTCTGTTGCGGAGTGCATCCCGGGCATGGGCTTAACGTCACGGCGCCCTTATCAATCATGATGAGCACTTTGAATCCAGGATGATTTTCCGCCGCAGCAAACCATGCCAGCGTTGTGGGTTCGGTGGGATCAGCAGGGCCATACCAATCAATCACAACGCCATTCACGCCGCGGCTGATCATGTCTTCCATCTGCTTTTCCACCTGCACCGGATCCCATGAGATGTATCCGATCTGCATGTGGCGCTTGTCGCCGAACCAGGGTTGCAGTTCCGCATAGATTTGCGTATTGGCGCCTGGATAAAGCAGCGAGTGGATATCCACTTTGCTGACGTTGCTCGCACCCATGTTGCCGTTGGTCTGTGGTAAGAAGGCAACCGGCACACTGGTGTTAGCGAAAGTTTGCGCAGCCAGCGTGGTCGTTGGTCCCTGCACAGTTACAGGAACGTGGGTGATGGAAGAATTCTTGCAGTTGTCCCACTCCTGAACCACGGTGTCATAGGTGCCTGGCGGCAAGTTGATGGTTGCATCCAGTTTCGTTCCGCTCACTTGATACGCGAGTTGGTACGGCGCAGTATAAATCCCCATCGCAGCCACGCCCTTCGCGCAGGTGCTGGTCGCATTCGCAACGTAGTGGACAGAAGACATCGCCATGGAAACGCTCGGCGCAGAAATTTTCACATTGCCGACAATTTTCGGGGCTGGAGCCGGAACTTTCGGCGTCGTAGTCGACGATGAAGTCGAAGACGAGCTTGAAGAGTTTGTGGGGGACGCGCCTGATTGCGAAGGCAGCGTTTTCACTGTGACTGGAATGTGCACGAAAGCAGTGCTATCGCAATTGTCCCATTCCTGAACGACGGTATCGTAAGTTCCCGCCGGCAATGTGAGGGATGTATTCAGCTTACTTCCCTTCACGATGTAAGCAAGCTTGTGCGGGGCAGAATAAACCCCCATCGCTGAAATACCTTTGGCACAAGTTGTAGTAGAGCTTGCGATGTAATGGATAGACGAAGACGAAGAAGTTAGCGTTGTTGTTGGGGATGAAACCGTAACGCTACCCTTCACTTTCGCCGATTGCTGAGCAGTCGCGGATGCGGATGCACCGGCGCATAACACAACAACACATACGAACAGCGGGAGGGCAACAGTTCTGTTCATGTACAGCCTCGTATTTAGTTTTAGGAAATTGCCCGGTCTGGCGTTTCGGTCTGCGGGACTGGGCTAGTATCGGCAGGTGGGGAGGTTTGTACTACATCACTAAGGGGATATGGCCTGATAAGACAGCCTTTGGTAATAAGGTCGTCTCAATGTCAGTTAGTGATTTTGGAATGAAAAAGAAATGAGTAAAATTTCTGAATAAATTGCAGGTTTTCGACGGGAAATTCCGGAAGTTAGACGGAAATTTGCCGGTCCAAACTGAGTTCATCCAGCGATGAATACTGCAACAGCCCTGGCTTTGGTTCCTGGTTCGGTTTTTTAGCGCGAAAGATTATTAATTCGGAATCGAACGTTCACTGGGAAGAAAAAATTTGGAAGGAAAATTAGTGGGCGGATTTTTGCAATCCGCCCATTCGATATTACTAAGGCATGTTTATTGCGAAACAACAGGTAGTTGCTGTGCGACTTTCGTGGCGGCGTCGCTGCACGTCGGATGTCCCCAGCCGCTTTTGCTCACTCCGGACATAGAGCCCGTCGCGCCGATGTCATAGACAATGTTGTCCGGACGCGAATTATCGCCGCTTACCCCCGCAAGCACATAATCCAGTTTCAATCCGTTCCGCGTGCGCCATGCGATGTTGTGGTCCGCGCAGGAAGAATCGCCGCTCACGCCGATGGCTCCAATCAACATGTGATTCGAGTCATAGAGCGCAAGCCCACCGCCGAAAACATTCACGCCACCGATCTGATGCCCAACCATAGGATCATTCTCCTGACCGTAGTGGATAGGAAGGCCGCCATAGGCAACGTTAGTATCCACCGGATTGCTGAATTGCAATCCGAAGAGTGATCCGCCAGGCTGTACCGCGCTATAAATATTCGCGGTCGAAAGCGCCAGTTTCGGCAGGCTGAATGCATTCGCTGTATTCGCTTTTTGCGCGGAAATAATGCGGCTGCCCGGCCATTGATCGCCGCGATCTTTGCCGGTAAATACGACTGCGCAAACCACACCGTCGCGATCTACCACCGTAGCCCACATATCCAGATTGAATCCGCCGTTCGATTCATTACGCGCTGCGGTCAGCGCGGTTCGCAATGCATCATGGGACGGCAGCCCTTTGCAAGAAGGTTTCAGCGCACTGTCGGCAGCGTTTGCGTGTGAAGTAGAAATCATGAGACCTATGATGCACATCATGGCCGCTGAGAATATCCATTGTTTCCGCATAGAACTCTCTTTCTTTCTGTTACGAATTCAGACTGTTGATGCGAATTTCTTCGGGAGCCTGCATGTTAGTTGGTAGGTATGCTTAAGTCAAAAGAGCGATCTGACAATCCATTGACATTCGCTACTCGTGGAGGGCAACGGGCGCGTGCGGAATCACGTCATAACCTTGAGGCTTGAGTTTTATGGCGCGAATACCGCAAATAAAAAGATGGCTGCCGCTGTTCGGCATGCTCTTCCTCTATCAATATGTGTTTGCGGCCCCCGTCCGTGTGCTCCATACGGAAGGCGAAGTCCATGGATTTCTTTTGCTGCGCACCCCCCAAGGTAAGACCATCGCAGTAGGCGATATGACGCAAACCATCCACAATAAAGTATTAACGAACCATTTGGAGTTTCATTTCACAGACGGATCGGTGCACGATGAAATTGCTGTGTATACCCAGCAGGGAAATTTCCGGCTTCTGAGCTATCGCTTAGTGGAGAAAGGGCCATCGTTCGAACATCCAGTTGAAATGCAGGTGGATGCCACCACCGGACAAGTGACGGTCCACGAATTCAAAGTTGGAAAGGACAAAGACGGGAAAGATAAAGACGGAAAAGATAAAGACAAAGTCTCGACCCATCATTTGGATCTGCCCGACAATCTTGCCAATGGTTTGATTCCCATCATTGTGAAGAACGTACCTTCGAGCGCGTCAGAGTTGTCCGTATCCATGGTCGCGGCTACTCCAAAACCACGCGTGGTTACATTTACATTGACTCCGCGAGGAATGGATTCCTTTTCCGTCGGCGGCACAGAACATAAAGCAAAACACTACATCGGCAAAATCAAAATAGGAGGGGTCGCGGGAGTTGTTGCGCCGCTGATCGGCAAACAACCTCCAGACACAGATTTATGGATCACATCGGGCGATGCTCCGACATTTTTAAAATCCAAAGGCCCCGTCTCGGCGGACAGTCCTGTGTGGGAGATTCAACTGACAAGTCCGGAATGGTCGCAAACTGCTGACCTGCAAAAGAACGCGCTTCATTAAAAATTAGATATGAGAAGAATTTAGATATGAGAATTAGATACAAAATCAGATACGCCCTGCGGTTGCTCATGGAACATGGGACAACCTATGTCGGCACACGCACATCGGATCAAAGGCAACGTTAGAAATCGGACAACAGAACGCCAGCTATGCCCGCAAAGTTAGCCAAAATTCAGGATTACGGAATCATTGGTGATTGCCGTTCCGCAGCCCTAATTTCTCGGTCGGGTTCAATGGATTGGCTTTGCTGGCCGCGGTTCGACAGCCCGTCGATCTTTTGCGCCTTGCTCGGTCGCGAACGTGGCGGGTACTGGCGCATTGAGCCCGCCGACGTTGTATCGGTTACGCGCCAATACGCTCCAGGCACAAACGTTTTGCAAACAATATTTCATTGCAAGTCCGGCATGGTCACTCTGACTGACCTGATGCCCGTCTCTACCGAAGAATTCAAACGAACCACACGTTTGCCCGACCACGAAATTCTGCGCCAGCTCGAATGCGCTTCAGGCGAAGCGGAAATCGAAATGGAATTTGTGCCCCGGTCTGACTACGGATTAAATCCCGTATTCATTCACGACATGAAAAACCTTGGCCTGAAAATGAAAGTCGGCAACGGAGTGTATTGGCTGCGGACGAACGCGCCCATCAATCTCGAGGAGCACTTTGCCCACTCACGCTTTCGCATCCGCGCCGGCGATCTTTTCCAGTTTTCTTTTTGTTACACGACAGAAGCGCCTGCTGTTCTGAATCCGCTGGGCGATTTCGCGCGTGATCAGATCGAGCGCTCGATCAGTTTCTGGCGGGAGTGGGCGGGGCGGGCGAGTTACGACGGTCCATATCGCGACGCTGTCATTCGTAGCATACTCACGCTCAAACTGCTGACGTTCGCACCGTCCGGGGCCATCATCGCTGCGCCGACAACGTCCCTGCCGGAACTGCTCGGCGGATCGCTGAATTGGGACTACCGTTTTTGCTGGCTTCGCGACGCGTCTTTTACTATCCGCGCTTTGCTCGGCCTGGGATATTGGGATGAAGCCGCTGATTTTATGGAGTGGCTTTTGCATGCGACCTGGCTTACGCAGCCTTCGCTCGAAACTCTTTACACCGTTTATGGACGCCGCGCATTCGCAGAAAAAGAGTTGGACCATCTCAGCGGATATTTGGACTCCCATCCTGTGCGCGTGGGGAACGCGGCAAGAGATCAATTGCAGCTCGACATCTATGGCGAAGTCATCGACGCCGCAGCACAATATGTTTTTCACGGCGGGTCACTCGATTCAGCCATGCAGAAAACGCTGACGGACTTTGGCCGCTACATCATCAAAAATTGGGATATACCCGACGAAGGCATCTGGGAGCCGCGCGGCGGGCGAAAAAACCACACTCACTCGCGATTGATGTGCTGGACGGCCATGGACCGGCTCATAAATTTAGGCGATCGCGGCTGGAATATTTCTGACGTGTCTTCTTTTAATGAGACCCGTCAAAAGATTCAGCACCAAATCACCAATCGCGCGTGGAATTCAAGCTTGCAGAGTTATGTTCGGACTTTGGACGGAGACGAACTGGATGCCACTCTGTTTCTACTAAGCTGGTATGGTTTTGAAAAGGCGGACAGCCCGCGCATGATGCAAACTTACGCGCAGGTTTGCGATCGGCTCGCGGCAGGAAATGGATTGCTTTATCGTTACCGCAAACCCCATCCCGAAGGCGCCTTCGCCATGTGCAGTTTCTGGGAAGTAGAATTTCTCGCGCTCGGCGGCGGATCGTTGCAAGAGGCGGAGAACTTATTCAACCGGCTGTTGGCATTCCAGAATGATCTAGGCTTATTTGGAGAAGAAATCGAACCGCAAACGGGTGATGTTTTGGGAAACTTTCCGCAGGCATTCACCCACGTCGGAATAATTGGCGCGGCGCTTTCGATTGAAGATCGTTCGCAGGGAATGAAGGCGCTACCGCATCGCCACGAAAAAGCCTCTCCGCGGGGAAGAATGCAGGAGGTCAACGCGTGAACTGGCAAGGATGGTTGCTGTGGGGCTTCGTTGCCACTCTCGCCCTGACCACTATGTTGGCGGGCAGTCAGGCGCTGGGGCTGACGCGCATTAACATTCCTTATTTTTTAGGAACGGTGTTCACGCCCAACCGCAGACGCGCCAAGTTCTACGGATTTTTCATGCATATGTTGGATGGTTGGCTCTTTGCGTTGATTTACGCGTTCATCTTTGAATCGTGGGGACATGCGAATTGGTGGTTGGGAGGATTGCTTGGCGCAGCACAAGCGACATTGGTATTGGTGGTGGGAATGCCGCTGTTGCCCAGCTTTCATCCGCACATGGCAACGGAACAACATGGTCCGACGGCGAGCCGCGACCTGGAGCCGCCAGGATTTATGGCTTTAAATTATGGAGTGCAAACGCCCGTTTCGATTTTCATTTCGCACATTGTGTACGGAATTATTCTGGGCGCGTTTTACCACGTTCATGTGTAGTCTTCGGTCTTGCAGGTGTCAGGCGACAGCTGACTTCATCTGCTCCCGCGTTTCCTTCACAATCGCCACAAACTGACGCGCAGCTTCTGTGATAAGAGTTGTGTTGCCAGATTTCAAGGCAGCGACAGAAACAAGTTCTCCGCCGATTCCCAACGCTTCTGAGCCTGCCTGCAGAAATTCTGCCGCAGTATTCAGGTTGACGCCTCCAGTAGGAACCATGGGAACTTGCGGCAATGGAGCTTTGAGAGCTTTGATATATTTTGCGCCGCCAACCGTACCGCAGGGAAATATTTTCACGAAATCGCTTCCGGCTTTCCAGGCGGTGATCACTTCGGTTGGGGTCAGCGATCCCGCCATCATGAGCTTGCCCAGTTTCTTGGCGAGTTGCACGGTTGCGAGATCGAATCCCGGACTCACCAGAAACTCCGCGCCGGCATCAAGGCAGCGTTGCGCGGTTTCCGAATCAAGCACAGTGCCTGCGCCAATCAAGATTTCCTTGCCCGAAGTTTTTGCCAGTTGCGCAATTGCGTCAATGGCGCCGGGTACGGTCATGGTCATTTCGACAATCGGGATGCCGCCTGCACAAACCGCTTCCGCCGCCAACAATGCCTGCTTCGTGGAGGCTGCACGCACAACCGGAACAATGCCAATTTCTATAATTCTTTTTTTTACTTCTTCTTTGGTCATAATCTTTATTTTTGATTTTGATTTTTAATTTTTGCCACGCGATTTTAGCGCGTGATTTCAGCGTGCTTTTCAGCGTACGATGCGCGCGCCTGCGCCTTTCATCACCTGTGTGACTTCCTTGAGCGTAACCATAGTAGTATCGCCTGGAGTGGTCATGGCCAGCGCTCCATGCGCCGCACCACATTCCACCGCCCATTGCGCTCCCTGGTTTGTTAAGAATCCGTAGATCAATCCTGAGGCAAAAGAGTCGCCACCGCCTACGCGATCAAAAATCTCCACGTCTTCACGGTACTTGGCTTCGTAGAATTTCCCATCTTCATAGCAGATCGCGCCCCAGCCATTGACGGTAGCGGTCTTTGCTTTGCGCAAAGTGGTTGCGACAACTTTAAAGGGGAATTCTTTCACTGCAGTTTGGATCATTTTCTTGAACGCTTCCACTTCGATGTTGGAAACATTCTCGTCGAGGCCTTTCACTTCAAATCCCAGAGCAGCGGAGAAATCTTCTTCATTGCCGATCATCACATCGATCAAAGGCGCCAGCTTTCGATTCACTTCCTGCGCCCGCTTCTTGCCGCCAATCGACTTCCACAACGATTCACGGTAGTTCAGATCGTAAGAAACAATCGCGCCATGTCTCTTCGCCGCTTGAATCGCCTCGAGCGCAACATCAGGAGTAGTTTCAGAGAGCGCGCAAAAAATTCCGCCCGTATGCAACCAACGCGCTCCTTTTTTGCCGAAGATGTCTTCCCAATCAATTTCTCCTGCTTTGAGTTGCGAGACCGCAGTGTGACCGCGGTCCGAACAACCCAGTGCAGCGCGCACGCCAAATCCGCGCTCGGTGAAATTCATGCCATTGCGGACAGTGCGTCCCACGCCGTCATAATTTGCCCAACGCACCAGACTCTGGTCTACCCCGCCCTGATAGATCAAATCTTCCACCAGGCGCCCGATGGGATTATCGGCAAATGCCGTAACAATCGCGGTGTTTAAACCAAAACAGCGCTTCAGCCCACGCGCGACGTTGTACTCGCCGCCGCCTTCCGAGACTTCAAAATTTCGCGTAGTCCAAACGCGGCGGTCGCCGGGATCAAAACGCAACATCACTTCACCCAAACTAATGAGGTCCCAACGGCACTGCTCTTTTGGCTTGAGGGTCAGGGGCATGAATAATCCTTATCGTTAAAAAACTAGGACTCCGTGATCAGCCTATGCTGCGGCACAAGAATTTTCATAAGCGCCCACGCAATCAAGTAACTCAAAGCGCAAACAGTGAACATAAAAAGATACGCGGTCTGTGGCGTTTGAATAAAAACATCCGTAAGCCTTCCCGCCAGCAACTGTAACAGCACACCGCCGATGCCTCCAGCCATGGTCCCAATCCCTATGACGGACGCGATAATTTTTTTGGGAAACATATCCGAAACAGTTGTGAACAAATTGGCTGACCACGCCTGGTGCGCGGTGGCTCCAATGCAGATCATCGCAATCGCGAGCGGCGCGGCCGCACTGCCGAAACGATGCACATTGCCAAAAAATTGCGTCAGCAAAACGGCGAAAGGCAAACAGGCAATGATGAGCATTGTCTTCATGCGCGCTGAATAAACACTCATGCCGCGTTCGATCAGCTTCATTGGCATTCGGCCGCCATAAATGCTGCCCACAATGGCGACGCCATAGATGGTAAACGTTGGCAACATGATCTGCCGGTTCGTCATGTGGAATTGTTTATGCAAATAGTCAGGCAGCCAAAACAGGTAAAACCACCAAACTCCGTCGGTCATAAACTTTCCGGCAAAAAACGACCAAAGCTGGCGGTAGCGAAACAATTTCAACCATCGGAATTTCGGCTGGACGTCTGTTTGAGGGACTGCGGTCTGCGAGATTGCAGGTTCGTCGTCTACCCGAATGTAATCGAGTTCGGCTTGCGTGACTGCGGTATGTCGCGAGGGAGGATTATAAAACCAGAACCAAAAGATCAGCCACAGGAACCCTGCCGCTCCCGTGATGATGTAAGCCATTTTCCAGCCCGCGGCCTCTCCATAGTGAATCATGATGGCAGGTACGAGCAACGCAGCCACCATCGCACCTCCGTTGGCGCCTGCGTTAAAGATGGCGGTAGCCAGGGCACGCTCACGTTTAGGGAACCATTCGGCAACGGTTTTAATTGAAGCCGGAAAATTCCCTGCTTCGCCCACTGCGAAGGCGCTGCGCACGATAATGTGCATTCGCAGCAAACTGCCGACGAAAGCATTCGCGATGCCGCAAATTGACCAGACGATGAGAGAGAGCGCCAACCCAAGCTTGGTGCCGATCTTGTCAATGAACCATCCAGCAATGACGGTCGTTGCAGCGTAGACGCCGGTAAAAGAAGAAGTGAGGTAAGAAAAATCCTGATTGCTCCAGCCAAAACCGCCGAGTGCCGTGGACCTGCAAAAAAAATCCTTCAGATAACCAATGACCTGGCGGTCCATGTAGTTGATGGTCGTCGCAAAAAACAGGAGTGAGCAAATCACCCAACGGTAGTTGCTAATTTTTCCAGCCATATTGACGGGAGTCGATGAAGCAGGACCCGGCTTGGAGATGGGTGAACTCATTACAGCGAAACACCGCGCTTCCACGGAATGAAATCGTCCTGTCCGAGTGATTCTGCCTTGGTCTTTACTTCTCCGCTTGCGACTCGTATGACTTCATCCAAAATTTTCTCCCCCATCTGCTCCACGGTATGTTCCCCCGCGATGATGCTTCCCGTATCCAAGTCAATAATGTCAGCCATGCGTTGGGCAAGCGACGAGTTGGTGGAAATCTTCATGACCGGAGCAATGGGATTTCCTGTGGGCGTTCCCAGTCCCGTTGTGAACAACACAACATTCGCGCCCGCTCCCACTTGCGCCGTGACGCACTCAACGTCGTTGCCGGGCGTGCATTGCAGGTTGAGTCCCTTGCCGGTTGCGTATTCGGGATAGTCCAAGACTGCCGTAATCGGCGAGGTGCCGCCTTTTTTCGCGGCGCCCGCGGACTTCATGGCGTCAGTGATTAATCCATCGCGGATATTTCCCGGGGAAGGATTCATGTCGAAGCCGGAGCCCACCGCCTTGGCACGTGCAGCGTAGCTTTGCACGAGATAGACAAAGCGATCTGCCGCTTCTTTATTTACGCAGCGGTTAATCAGTTCCTGTTCCACGCCGCAAAGTTCAGGAAATTCCGAAAGAAGAGTCCCGCCTCCCAGCGCAGCAAGAAGGTCCGCGGTGTGACCAATGGCAGGATTCGCGGAAATGCCGGAGAAGCCATCCGAACCTCCGCACTTCAAACCCAAGCGCAGATGTGACAACGGCACAGGCTCGCGGCGGCACTTGTCGGCTTCGACCAATCCTAAAAACGTGGAGCGAATCGCTTCGGAAAGCATTTTGAATTCAGAACCGCTCTGTTGCTGCTCGAAAACAAACAGCGGCTTGGCAAAGTGCGGGTCTCGTGCCTGAATCTGATTGCGCAAAATAGGAATCTGCGCGTTCTGGCAACCGAGACTCAGGACCGTGGCGCCAGCCACGTTCGGATGATGAATGTATCCGGCGATTAAGCCGCAAAGGTTGTTGGCGTCTTCGCGCGTTCCCCCGCAGCCGCCCTGGTGCACCAGAAACTTGATACCATCGACATTTTCAAAAAGCTTTTGGCGAATGGCCGAACCGGTGTCGGCCTGGAAATTGTGCTGCTTGATTTCTTCGGTTTTGCCTTCGCTATACAAATGCGCGAGCGCCGCGACTTGCCGGCGATAAATTGTGGGGGAAGAAAATCCAAGCTCTTCTTCAAAGGCCTGCTTCAATACATCCACGTTTCTGTTTTCGCAAAACACCAGGGGAACAATCAGCCAGTAGTTGCGCGTTCCCACCTGCCCGTAAGAGCGCTTATATCCTTGAAAAGTACGCTCTCGCCAGCGGTCCACATTCGGGGGCGTCCAATGATATTGCGTCCCATTTTCGTGGAAAGATTGCGTGGAATGGCTTACGTTGCGCGTCGCGATTACTTCTCCGCGTTTGAGGTCTTCGCGCGCCTTGCCCACAACGACGCCATACATAATGACGTTTGCGCCGGATGCAAGGTCTTCAATCAGGAATTTGTGTTTGGCGGGAACGTTCGATTGCAGGACATAATTCTTTCCTTCAAAAGAAACCTGTTCGTCCTTGCGCAAATCCTGCAGCGCAACCAGAACATTATCTTTGGGGTGAAGTCGAAGGACCCGCTCCATGGCAGGTACTACTATGCCATTTTCCGAAAAATTCAGCCAAGCAGATTAATTCTGTGTACCGGATAGCGAGACAAAATACCGGGAATAGCTCAATTTGCGCCGGAATTGCGTTTCAATTCATTGGTTAAAATAATGGCGTCGGCGACTTCTTTCATGCTGCGGCGCTTTTGCCGGCTTTGCCGCTGCAAAGCCAGATAAGCCTGCTCTTCATTCAATCCCAGATCGCGTTGCAGGATTCCTTTTGCCCGTTCGACCAGTTTGCGCGTTTCCAACTGATCCGCGAGATTTGTATTTTCGCTTTCCAGTCGCGCCATTGCAATCTCCGCGCCCACCAGGAACCCGATCATGGAGATCAATTGAATTTCCCGCCGCTTATAAGTATGCCGGGCCCGGTGCTGCAGATTGATGACACCGACTAGGCGTCCGCGGCACAAAATTGGCACCGAAAGAAACGCCTCATAGCGGTCTTCCGGCAATTCATTAAACAGTTTGAAGCGGGGATCCTGAAATGCATTCTGCGAAACCGCAACCGTCTCGCGATGTTGCGCAACCCATCCCGTGATGCCCTGCCCCACTTGCAACTTCAGGCGGTCCACAATGTCATCGTGAGGATTTTTCGAGGCGCGCAGAATGAGCACATCGCTTTCCAATACATAGACAAAGCAGGAATCACACTTCACGACGTTGACCGCAAAATCTACGACGCGCGTCAGTACTTCGTGGAAAGGATCGGCCGCCGCCATGCGGCTCCCGATTTCATGCAGAACATCAAAATCAAGGTCACCCAACGTATTTACATCCATTGTTTAACGCTATATAGCGAGCAGACGGGAGTCCAATTCAAATTTCTTATAGAGCAAGTAAACAGTTCGCATGTTATGGACACGAGTGTACTTAGTAGTGTGGAGGACGTTGTTGTGGAAATTTTTGAGGAAAGAAATTGATCTGCAATTTACATTTCAGGAATCAGCTCAATGGAACCGATTCCGCTTTCCACGTTCAGTTCAATCGTATTCGACGATTTCCCGTAGGCCTGGTTCACATAGCGGTCGCCATCTTTTTCCATGCCATGCGCGTTTACGGAGCCGAGACCGCCCCGCGCGTGAACTTCCACGCCGACATTTTTCGGCAGATAGATGGTTGCGCTTCCCACGCCGCCTTGAATGTGCGCGTCGAGATCATTCTTCCAATTGCCGCGCAGGTCGGCGGTTACAGAGCCTGCTCCAATTTGCAGATCTAATTTTGTAAGATTTAAGTCCCCAAGCTGAAGATTACCGCGCCCGGCCCCCATCTCAATTTTCAATTCCATCGGCAGGTTCTTGCCCAGGCGGATATTCCATTTATTGTCGTGGCCCCCGAATCCCGGAGCGAAGTGGATATTGTTGTGGCCATTTTCCTGCCGGATGGTGAGTTCGCCTTCTTCTCCGTCAACATCGTACGAAAAATTTGGCGTATCCAAAGATCGGTTGTACTCCAAATCAGCATCCAGGAGTTGCGTAGCTCCGTCGGAAATTTGCAGTTCTCCTTCAGGCATTTGAATCGTCGCATTCACCGACTTGGCTTGACCGTAATCAATGCTCTCGTGCTGATGCGCCATTGGCCGTGAGCTGTGAGGCCGCGCAACAATCGCGATAAAAAGTACGATGATAACAATGGCCGCGATTTCTCCGCCACTGACCAAGCGCCAATTTTGTCCGGGATTTTTTTGCGCCGAGTAGTAATCCCAAAGCTTGCCCAGGCCCGAGACAATCAGTAGTAGAGGCCAATACCGCGACAGGATGTACCATGCGTCCACATTGGGATGAGAGTTCGAATAAAGAAAGAGCACTCCCAAACCGATCAATACAACAGCACCGACAATGGAACCGCGGCGGTAAGCCATTTTTCACTCCGCTTTTCAGACGAATGATCTCACAACAATCAACGAGTGTTGATACGCATCATCCAGCCCGCAAGTTCCCCGAATCCGCGCTTCATTCCGAGTAGCCTTAAAATACGGGGTTCATTAGACTTAAAAGCATGTCAGACTTGGGCAAGCTATTGCTGTTCGTGGGCGCGTTGCTCATGGTGGGAGGCTTGGTCCTCATTTTTTTGGGACGCGCACACGTCCCGCTTGGCCGCCTTCCCGGTGACATTACTTATCGCGGCAAGAACACAACAATTTACTTTCCGCTGGCATCGTCTATTGTGGTGAGCATTCTTCTGACCCTCATCCTTTATGTGATTAGCCTGTTCCGTCGATAGCTGCTGGCACCCGCCGCTCGATGCCTGTAAACTCGCCTTCGTGGGCTCTTTAGATCAACTCGGGTTCAGCTTCACGGCTCCCGGACGCCGGGTTTGGGCGGTCAAAGACCTTATCTCAGCCGTGCGCACGCACTTAGAGCGTGAATACACCGACACCTGGGTCGAAGGAGAAATTTCCAACTTTCGCGCCCACGACTCCGGTCACCTTTATTTCACTTTGAAAGATGAGAACGCCCAGTTGAGTGTGGTGATGTTCCGCTCACAGGCGCGATTGCTGCGCTTTCGTCCTGACAACGGCATGCAAGTGGTAGTGCGGGGACGTATCACGATTTATGAAGACCGTGGCCAGCTACAGATTTCCGCTGAGTATATTGAGCCAAAAGGCGCGGGCGCGCTGCAAATTGCTTTTGAACAGTTGAAAGCAAAGTTGCAGGCGGAAGGATTGTTCGAGTCCGCGCGCAAAAAGTCTATTCCAGTTTTACCGCGACGGATCGGCATAATCACTTCTCCCCAGGCTGCAGCACTGCGCGACATCCTGAATATTCTGCAGCGCCGTCATGATACCGCGAATATTTTGATTTTTCCTGCGCAAGTCCAGGGCGAAAGCGCTTCGGCCGAAGTAAGCGCTGGCATTCGATACTTCAATCGGAGCCACAGTGTTGATGTAGTGATTGTCGCCCGCGGCGGAGGATCGGCGGAGGACCTTGCCGCTTTCAATGACGAAGCTCTGGCGCGGATCGTAGCCGGGTCGGAAATCCCCGTAATTTCCGCGGTCGGCCATGAAACCGATTTCACCATTATTGATTTCGTTGCTGATCTTCGCGCACCAACGCCATCTGCTGCGGCAGAGTTGGTGATCCAGTCGCGGCACAACCTGGAAGAACAACTGCAAACTCAGCACCAGCGGCTGGAAAAAGCCATGCGCTATCGATTGCTCATGGGGAAGCAAAACCTCGTCGAACTTTCTCAGCATGGCGCTTTCGCGCGAATCGTGGACCTGATACGCCGACGCCAGCAGAAACTGGACGATCTCCTCTACCGCTTCGCGCATGCGGAGCGCGACATATTGGAACGCCAGCGGCGCAGGTTTGAGGTTCTCTCCGCAGCTGTCCGGCATTACGATCTTCGCCGGATTTTGACGGGGGTCCGGAGAGAACTGGATAGCGAAGTCGCGGCCATGAGCGCCGGCCTCCGCAATTTTCTTTTAACGAAGCGTCTGCGCCTGGAGCAACTGTCCACACAGCTTGAGGCGCTTTCGCCGCTCGCGATTCTGGACCGCGGCTATGCTTTGGTTTTTGACGCGAACGGAACCCTGGTGAAAGATGCCGACAGACTCAAAGCAGGCGATGAAATCACCGCCCGTCTCGCGAATGGAACGATTGCCGCAACGGTGAAACCACAGAAATAAACTACCGGAGTTATTTACCCTTCAGCACATACTTGGCTGCAGCCAGATTGTCATAGTGATCGTAAACGCGCACAACAATCACATGCTCGTCGGAATCTTTTGATCCGGCAGACTGCATGGCGATCGCAGCGCGAAAATCATAATTTTCAGTTTTGGCGTCGGAAAGTTGGTCGGTCGGTTCAATGAATTGCCAATCACCGGCATCGATCGAGTATTCCGCGCGTTTGATATTTGAAAAACTGTCAGTTGCGTGGAATTGAACGCGCAATTGATCGCCCACCTGCGATGCCGTTAAACCTTCGATCAACGGCGGCGTCGTATCCACCTCAAAGCGCGTGCTTTCGCGTTCCGCAGTCAATCCTTTTCCCGGAGAATGCGAAGGCGCATCGGAGGCCATGACTTTTATGGTGTATCCACCATCCGGCAACAGAGATGCGTCAAAGGAATAAAATTTGTCAGCGATGTCGCTTTTCAGCAATAACCAGAGGCTTTCTCCGTCGCCGCGATAGTAGAGCGAATAAACCATCTGGTCGCCGTTATCGTCGTGAATGGCCCACTTCACGCCGATAGAGTTGGTGTCGTGAATGGTTGGCGGTGGCGGATTCACTACGGAAGGATCCTGCCCGGAAATTTTAGGCATCGCGAGATAGCGAACGCCAACCTGCACGTTTACATCGTCAAAATCCGGAGGCACATTCTTCGGCAGATAATTCATGATGATGCTATCCACCTGCGGGATTTCATCTCCGGAGCGCAATTCCGCTTTCCATTGGATGAATCGCGCCGGCGGAGCCGCGATCCTGCCGTTGCTCAAATCAACTTTCTGCCATTCGCTCCAGTTGCGGTCGGGATTGTCCACGTTGCCGCTGCGGGTGAAAAGTTCGACATTGCCCTTCCCGCGAAATTCCAGTCTGCCCCACCGCGTAAAGTTGTGCGCGTCGAAAACATCGCTTTCGTAAGTGCCGTCAGAATTTGCCGAAGCGCCGAGCAGATAAATTTTGCCGAGATTGCTCGTGGCCGCATACAAACTTCCGTTCGCGGTCTTGGCGAACGCCGTTACCTGGCTTGCACTCGCCTGCAGCAGATCGGTGTAATTATCTTCGTCATTGCTATTGATCGCATAAACGTGGCCATGATTTCCCGTCCCCGCCAACAACCTTCCCTGCGCATCAAAAGCTAAGGCGTAGATGAGTTCATCGCGTGAGGACCAGATTTTGGACGGCGAACCATCCTGCGCGATTTTGTAAATTTCAGAATTCCCGGTTTCCGCGCCAAGTCCCGGGAAATTATTGGGCATGGCCGGCGCAGGCCCCGCTTGAATTGTCACGTTTTGCCCGGCATTGCCGGCTGGCGCTGGAGTTATATTGATGGTCGGCGTTGGCAACATCTGAAACGCAGCGGGAGTCACCTGCTTTTCGCCCGTTCCCGCAGCATAGATATTCCCCGCCGCATCCACGGACAGCGCCGTGATTTCTTTTTTCGGCGCGCTGTAAAGAACAAACGCCTCGCCCTTTGGAGATATCCGGTAAATGAGGCCGCTACCGTCCGAGCCTGCAATCAGATTTCCCTGATGATCGAATGTCAGGGTACGAATATGCGCTTCATCACTCTTAAAGAAAACAGAATGATCGCCGGAAGGCGTAACGCGAAAAATTTCGCCGTGGTCGCCAGTCGCGACGTAAATGTTGCCTGAGGCATCCAGCGCTAAATTCCAAATATATTTGGTGCCAGGATCAAACAGTACGGAAGAATGCCAAGCCGAAGAGGAATCTTTGGCGTCGCCAGCAGCGGGTGGTGTGATCTTGTATAACTTGCCGTCGGGATTTGTGCCTGCGTAAATTATTCCGGTCTTATCCACTACCAGCGCCTGCACCTGTAATTCTTGTGGCTGAAAAATTGCCGTGGATTTTCCGTCGCTCGTAATGCGATAAATTCGCGCCGGGGCGCCGGCAGCGGCATAGAGATTGCCTGATGGATCGGTCGCAATATCCCAAATGTAAGTCGAAGGAGTGGTCGTCAACGCTTTAAACGAGGGCGCCAGTTCCAACCCGCCTCTGCTGCGGATCGCCACTCCTTTCGCCGTGCCCTTGGAAAGGTCGGCAAAACTGGATTGCTCCCACGAACGCGTTCCCTCGCTGAAGGCAAATGCGGAAAAGATCAAGAGAAATAGAAAGATTAAAGAAAAATTACGCGATTGCATGGTTCGTGCACACCTCGACAGAAAATTGCGTGAGAACATTTCAAGAAGTATAACGATGCAGAACTTTCGGCAAAACTCACTTGATGGAAATTGTCAGGACTTGCGCGCCCGCAGCAACGTAGTCCAGCGGCTTCGTAGCTGATTCGTCCACGGATGATTCCGCTTGCACGATCATCTCCTGGGTCCCGCGCATACTGTCCATTACATTCATAATGGAAAGCGGCAGACCGGGCATGACTTTGTCGCCGACCATCGCTTGCGGATTGGCTTCCAGTAGCGAGACGTAAATTTTGTTGTTTACGTGCTCCTTGTTCAGCAATGAAATGGTGGAACCCAAATCCATGCGATTCCCAAACAAAGACTGCGTGTGGCGTAAGCGGTCGAGAGTGTCGCCATCACTGACCAGAATATGGAGCGGCCCTTGCGAAACCGAAGTTGGGATTTTTACGGGGATGTGTTCCACGATCGCCTCGCCGCGATAGGGTCGTAGCACCGCCTCGATAGTAATTTCATCGCCCGGACGGGCCTCGATCACATCGGTACGCGCGCCTTCAATACGCGCTGAGCGGCGTTCGCGGACAACATCGAAATCTAGCTGCACTCCGCGAATTTCCGGAGCCGTGTAAGGGTTATCGTAGATTCGTCCGAAGCGTTCGCCCAATGACATTGCGGCTAGCATCGCTGCTGGTTGGCTGCCTTCTGTGGCGGCAAACATGTCCGTCAAATTGACGGCGGGATATCCGTTGACGGAGATCTGTCCTTTTAATTGATAGGAAATTTCTTCGCCGTATTCGTTCACTTCGTGCAGTGCATTGAACACCGTCGCCATCATGGCAACCGGGCTCAGCCGCGGATTGTTCAGTACCTCGTAATGGAATTGCCGGTCAGCCGGGCCGCCGTGAATGTTGAGTGTGACCGGAATCATTTCAGGCTTCTTGCCGAACTCGCCGAGGATTCCTGTGTGACGATCCTGAACGAACGTCCCCACTTGCTCCGTCGCGTTCACGATCTTGAATGCGTTCAATGGCGAAGGCAGCGTGGCGATCACTTGGGCCTTGGTCATAGGCAGGTCCACCATGCCAAATTGCAGCAGTGGATGCCCGCAGGCCAAAAGATGCGTGGCATCAATGTAAGTGACGGTGCAAGTTGCGGCGATATCCATATCGCCACGTACCAGGATGGCGCTGACAGCAGAACCTGGTTCGAGCGGTTCCGGCTGTTTCGCATCGCTCACAGAACCTACGCCCATTACCGGAACAATTCCTGCGGAAGCGAATTGCGGAGAAAACTGCTTCACCACATCTTCTGAAAATCCGTTAAACACCAGCGGAGTTTCAATCGGCTTCAGATAATTCGCAAAATTAGCAACAGGAGCGTTGGCAATACCGGGCCCTGAAGTTTTCTGTGGAGCTGCCGGATCGGCCTTGGCTTCCACCGGGCCTTCGCCTGGGGTGCGATCCATGGCGCTGATTTCCAGCATCTCCCCAATTGGCGTGACGCCGGCTATGGGCTCCTTGGAAAATTCCCCGATGCGAAACGCCAGAGCGCCTGCCAGTTTGCCGTTCAAGTAAACTGGACTTCCGCTCATTCCCGCAACGACGCCCGTGTACTCCGCTTTTTGCCCGCCCAGGCGAACCAGGATAATGTCGCCCTTGGGGCCATTGGCATTCCGCAAAATGCCCAGTACCTGGACGTCCATCGACTCCGGCTTGGTTCCCTCAAAAACGGTGTAAGCCACGCCCTTCATACCGGCGTGAATTTGATCTAAAGAGATTGTTTCAGTTGAACTTGGCGCTTCCGCGCAGAAAACAAGAGAAGAAAATACACTAAGGCAAATGATTGCAAGGAGCAAAAATATACGTCTCATGAAGTTCCCGGGAGGCCCCCAACGGTCTCCAAAAGCTCCCTCGCGTGGGCTTACAATCTGCCGGAGGAAGGAAAAGCCGGGCAAACATCCGGGCGCGAAGTTGCGTCTATACTAGCATAGGGTTTTCTAAAGGAGTCCCATGTATTCCAGCTTTTCCCGCAAGAAAGTACAGCTATTGGGACGATTACTTGCCCCAGTGTTTTGCCTTATTTTCTCACTGGTATTGTTGTCGGTATTG
>DASXCC010000200.1:0-8980 GCA_036491415.1 Terriglobales bacterium
GTCGTAAACCTGGTCGGCGAGATGCGACGGCAGCAACGCGACTGTTAACGGAATCGGCGACTTGATCTTCACGCTGAGTTTCTGGTCGTCGTGGTCGGGCGTCATCAGGCTGTAAACCTTGGGCGCCGGCGTCATGTCATATTTTTCGTTCAGGATGCGGCGCCATTCGAAACAGGGCAGGACGCAGTTGTCCACGCAATTCCAGCTGTAGTACTGGATGTGAAGATCGTTGGGCGAAATCAATTGTTGCGCGCCGGGTCCGAGGATTGCGCGGATGGTAGAGACGACCGGCTTCTCCGGCCTGCGCTCGTCGCGGATGGTGATAATCATGGGCCGCTCAGACGGCAAATGGCACTCGTAAATCGCGCTGGTGACATGTTCCTTTATGCAGAGGAAATCGAAATTCACGGGAGCGTCGGGATGCTGCATCGCATTATTCCATTCGTCGGCCCAGGCCATGGCGATGGTGACGGGATATCGGGAATCGATGCCAACGTGCAGGTTGCCGCCTCCGGCTGCCGGATGGTAGACGCGGCCGGCATGCAGGC
The DNA here is from genome assembly GCA_036491415.1 of Terriglobales bacterium. Lineage (GTDB taxonomy): Bacteria > Acidobacteriota > Terriglobia > Terriglobales > Acidobacteriaceae > JAICKN01. The sequence continues at coordinate 549 of DASXCC010000200.1, forward strand.
TGGCGGGTTCCATGGGGATGCTCTCGCTGTTGGCGGGAGTCCAGTCGAAAACGCGATTGTCTTGCGCGCTTGCGATGGTGGCGAAAGCGCACACGAACAGCGCGGTCAAGACGGAAAAATGCTTCATAGCAAAAGTATTTGCCGTATCCAGGCGGGGAGATAGTTAATTCCAGGGCGAAGGATTACGGAAGTACTTGGCGGGTTGACCGGCCCTTTCTAACTACGAGCCGGTCTTAATTATTATGAGCCCTTTTTAACTGTTAACTACGAGCCGCTGGTTGCTGTCGCGTCCGCGGGAGATTTCAGTTCGGCGGGATTTTTGGCGGGCCGGCGGCGACCAAAGAATCCTTCTTTTATGAGGCGGAAGATGGTCCGCCAATTTTGGCCGACAACTTTTACCCACGCAAATTTTCCCATCATCGGGAAATAGATGCCGCGGAAACAAAGGCGCGCGAGGAAGATGTTGACGCGGTAGCCTAGAGGCTGATCATCGAGCGAATCGACGGCGTGCGCCAGCGCGGCGGGGCTATAGGCGTGTTCCCATCCATATTTCACTTCGTCGTGCGCTTCCTGAATGCTCATTCTTAATGGCGTGTGCGCCATGGCGAAGGGAATGAATTCCTTCCAGTGCTTGGGACGCGTGAGGCGCCCGGCAACTTCGAGGCGTTTATAAAGTGGCGTGGAAGGCAGCGGAGTGAGCAGGCCAAAGATCGGCAATCCGGGGGGCCATGTGCGTACTTGCTGAAGCGTGCGTTCGGCCACGCCGACGGTGTCGTTATCCATGCCAAAAATAAATGAAGTGATGGCGTACACGTTGCGTTGCGCCAGGCGATCGAGCACGGCGGCATATTCGCCGGGCTTGTTGAATCCTTTATTTACGTCTTTCAGATTTGTAGGATCAATGGATTCCATGCCGATGAATACCCACTTACCACCGGAAGCTGCGATGAGGTCGACGAGCTCTTCGTCGCGCAGCAGGTTGGCGCTGATTTGCGCTACCCAATGAACCTGAGCTTTCGCGGCGATGATGTCGCGCAGCAGCGACTTGGTGCGCTTGATGTTGATGGCGAAATTGTCGTCGATGAAGAAGACGGCGATCTGTCCTTTTTCTTTGCGGGCACGGGCCTTCAGCATCAGTAGTTCATTTACGACGCTCTCATTGGTGCGGAAGCGAATGGAGTCGCCGAAAAATCCGGTGACGGTGCAGAACTCACAACCGTAAGGGCAGCCGCGTCCAGACTCAACCGGGACGATGCGAAACGTTCCCCAGCCTTCGCCAACACGATTGAGCAGCGGAGTCACAGCTTTGGGGACAAGATTGAACTGCTTGAGATCAATGGAGTCCCAGGGAATGACAGGATAACTTTTGAGCGAAGGCTTTTTTTCTTTTCCAGCGGCATCCACGGGCGCATAGATTTCTTTGAGCTCGCCCCGAGCGGCATCACTCACAATGAGCGGCCAGGTTTCGTCGGCTTCGCCGAGGGCGACAGCATCCACGTGGCGCGGGCCACCATCGCGGCCAAGCGCTTCATCGGATTCTTCCGTTACGTGCGGGCCGCCCATTACTACGGGTACTCCCACGGCGCGAATAGCGTCAGCCATGCGGTAGGCTTTAGCGACCATTCGGGTCATGGCGCCGATGCCGACCAGTCCGATGTTCTGCTCGATTACGTATTGAGCGATGCCAGCTTCGTCCATAGGCTGGGCATTGCCATCGATCAGCAGGACCTCATGTTCAGAAGGAGTCAACGACTGGAGTAGAAACATCCAGAGATGCGGCATGAAGTTGCGAGTTACCCCGTTGTCAGGGTTGTAGAGAAGAATTTTCATCAAGCCCCAATCTTGTATGTGTTACGGTTCGTGCCTTACCGCACGGAGGGCGTCATGAAAAAATGCTCAATAACGGCGCCTTAGCGTTGCGTCGATCGACTAAGCTTCAAGTGGGAGCATTGTAACACCATGACATTGCAGGATTAACATGCTTTTGCATTCGGATTCGTAACTCTATGAGCCCAGCAGCTATTTCACAGAAAACAGGGTAATGGCAACGCCCATTTTAGGGCGAGATTTGTTCCATAGAAGATTAATTCTGGAATCGAGTTAACGATAAAGATGCACTTAGAAAATCAAAAAATTAAGACTTAAAGCACGTCCCAAAAAAATCACGCTCCTTTGCGGGGAGCGTGACTTGAAAGCAACTGAGATTTATTTCTACCAGCGGAAGAGCGGGCCGAAAGGAAGCAGAAACGGCAGGCGGAATTGCTGCGTAACGAGTTGCGAGCCAGCGAGGTCTGCGTCGGAGAAGCTGAAGACGAAGAACTGGTTGGGATTCGGGAAGGTCGTTCCAGCTCCGCTGCCATCATCCACGTCAGCCAGGAAGTCATTGTCGTTAGCAAGCCAAAAGGTGTGCAGTTTCTTGCCGCCGCTCACGACATCCGGACCAAAAGAAATGCCTTCCAGCTTGGCTGGGATGAGTTTCGGGTCCATGTTGACGGGCGCGGAAGTCAGCACTTTCACGACATCCAGGAATAGAGTTTTGTTGATGGGGTGCAGGGCAGCGGTGGTGCCGTCCATGTTGCTGACGTCCACTGCGCCGTTGAGGTCAATCTTGAAAATCTGTTTGACCTTGGCTTTGCTACCGTCGGCGCGGCCGTGGCCATCGCGCTCGTCCACCAGCATTTCGTGGTTGTTCAGCGCAAGGATTTCACTGACGCCGGAGCCGGTGGTCAATAGATATGCAAATTGGTGGGTCACGCGACCGGAAGCGAGATCGATGGTGACGATGCGCAGCAGGTTGGCAGCATTTCCGCCTTCAGCCGCATCCTGCAGCAGCGCGTTTTGCATGATGCCCACGAGCGTGCGGCCATCGGGAGTGATGGCGAGTCCTTCCATACCTTTATTGGCGGTGCGTCCGACTGTGTTCAGAGAAATTTCATCGTTGCCGATGGAGTTGCACATGGGAACGTAGAAAGAAGTCGGCAGCGCGAAAGAGCGAAGACGAATGCCTGTGAGGCGGTCGAATTCGTAAACGTATGGACCGTATTCGTCCGAGATATAAACGCGAAGTCCATCGTTCGAGACGCGAAGACCTTCGGTATCGAAGCGTGCGTCATTGGGATCGCCGGAGTTGCGCTTGGCGTCGAAGTTGTCTGAGCGTCCGGTGAAGTAGTGGAACAGGAAATTATTCTGGCGCGGAACGCCGGAACCCACCAAGCCATCGCCCTTTCCATAAACGAGTGGAGTAATGCTGGAGAGCAGAGTAGTGGCGCGCAATGTCGGAGTCAGCGTGAACGGCAGAGTCGAGCCTTTGGAACTGGGCTGCAAGTCCATGCTGATAGTGTGGAAGCGATTGATGTAAGTGACGGTGTTGTCAACCGCGTCGTCGAATTCCACGGCGTTGGGACCACGGTCGGGCAGAGCCAGGAATGTGTTGCCGCCAGCGTAGGTGATCGCCGAGCCGAGGCCGCCGAGGACGTTGGCTTTATCGCCATTTTCCAGAGTGCCGTTAAGGCCGGAAAGATCAGTGGCATCGCCAGCGCGGGAGCCGTTCAGGGTGCCGATGGCGATCAGATTGATCTGAGCGCTGGCCTGGGGCGCCGCGCTAAAACCAAGCGCGACCGCCGCGAACGCAATTTGAGCGAAGATTTTTCTCACGGACAGAATTCTCCTATTTGTTTTTGATTACTACGGGAATCGCTTCATCATCGAGGAGAAGGCAGATGAGTTCATTAATGGCGCATTAATTTTTAGTCAAAACGGGTAAACATCTTATGCGGGGCAGAATTGGCTCTATGCAGGGTAGGATCGGCTTTATACAGGATGGGATAGGCGCGAGTTTTGAGGATTTGGAGAACTGCGGGGCTGGCTTTTCAGGTGTGAATTTTCCAGATACTGGTTTCGAGATCGGCGTTTTTGATGGCGATAGTGGTAAGCGCGAGAAAATTAGTTGTGTTGTTCCCAACCGGCAGAAAAACATTGCCATATTGGAAGAATCGCATGGGCCAGCGATCTTTTCGCCAGTTCAATAATGATTGCCATTGGGAACCGTCGGAACTTCCGTAGAGATGAGATTCCTGGGTGCGGTTTGTGTTGCTGGGTTCGACCATGGTTGAGAAGAAAAAAGAGTTACCTACCCGGCAGCCATAGATGGATGAAGTTGGTAGCCCGTCGAGTTTTGTGAGATTGCCGCGCCGGTCAAGAAAATAAATGTAATTCGATTCAAGCGGCGTATCAGAAGAAAAATAAAGGCCCTCTTTTGTGGGGATGCATGCGACGGCGCGGGCTTGCTGGTTTCCGGCGAGAACAGTTTCGACACGGGTCAAATCGACACAGCCTAAATCAAAATTGGCTTTGAGTATGCGGCATTCGCTTCCGTTGTCGCCGGTCAGAATCCATAGGCAGTTTTCCCATTCGTCGTAAATGATGTTATGAACGTGACGGACCGCGCCCTTCGGGAATATGTAGGCGATTTGCCAGGTTGAGCCGTGGTTTGCCGAAGTGTAGATGTGGACTTCATCACGAGGGGGGTTGTCGAAATATTCTCCCCAATAAAGTTGGCCTTGCGGAGTGGCGGTAATGTGTAGCGGGCGTGTGCCGCGAGTAATTTTGTGGGTGACGCGAAATTTAGATTCGCCCGGAGCGAGTGTAACGATGCCTCCGGGCACGGCGGCGATCAAATGCTTCGAGGGAAGCACCGCGAGGGCGTGAAAGCCATCGCGAAACAGACGGGATGAAAGTCGCGAGCGAGACCTGAGATTTCTCCACCATGCGGGGCCGTAGTGGGCGACTGATTGCCAGTGGATTGAAGGGGCGTTGAAGTCCGCGCAGAGCAATTCATACCCGCGCGAGGCGTATAGCAGATTTTCATCCCAGGCGAGGGCGCGCATCTTCAGGAATGCCGCAACTTTTGTGAGTTGCAACGAAGCTTCCGGGGGCGCGATTTTGGCTTGCGTGGCCATTTCAATTTTCGTTCTTGAGCACTAAAAACGGGCCGATAGCCAGCGCGTCCATGCGGGTGCGCCGAAAGCAGTCTATGGCTTCTTCGGGCTGGCAAACAATGGGTTCGTTCTCATTGAAGCTAGTATTGAGGATGACAGGAATTCCTGTACGGCGCTCAAAGGCGGAAATGAGATCGTAATAAAGAGCGTTTTCATCGCGACTCACGGTTTGCAGGCGGCCGGTGTCGTCCACATGATTTACCGCGCAAAGCTGCTCGCGTTTCTCAGGGCGGATTCTGTAAACATGCAGCATGAATGGCGACGGATGATCGTGCTCAAAGTATTCTGCCTGACGCTCCGCAAGAATTGAAGGCGCGAAGGGGCGAAACCATTCACGCTGCTTGATGCGGGCATTGAGAGTGTCCTTCATATTGGGCAAGCCGGGATGCGCGACGATCGAACGATTGCCGAGGGCGCGCGGGCCCCACTCCATGCGCCCTTGAAACCATCCGACGACGTTGCCATGGGCGATTTGCTCCGCAACAGAGTCGAGCAATGGTTGGCGTTCGAGTTTCCTGTAATGCAGGTTTGCTTTCTTCAAGCCAGATTCAATTTGCGCATCGGAAAATTCCGGGCCGAGATAAGAGTTACGCAACACTTCGCGGCGCGGCTGTTTCAGAACGGAATGATAGGTGTGCAGGGCTGCGCCAATGGCCAAGCCCTCGTCTCCGGCGGCAGGTTGAATCCATGTGTGTTGAAAAGGGGTGCGCGAAAAGAGCTTTCCGTTGGCGACGCTGTTGAGGGCGCAGCCGCCGGCCATGACCAGGTCGTTTGAGGGTACGCGTTTGTGGAGTTCATTCAAGAGATGAAAGAACACTTCTTCGAAAGTGTGTTGCATGGCGTAGGCGAGATCCATATCGCGCTGCGTGATTTCGGAATGCGGTTCGCGGGGTGCGCCGAATAATTCCGACATCTTCGATGAAAAATGGGGGGCGAGTTCGACGGTGCCGTCGGGCAAGACCTGCATTCCCTGATTGCTGCCGAGAGGCTGGAAGTAGTCGAGATCCAGCTGAAAACTACCATTTTTAAATCCAATAATTTTGCTGATTTGGTCGCAATAGGCCGGCTTGCCGTAAGGCGCGAGGCCCATCACTTTGCCTTCTTCGCCATATTTCTTGTACCCGATAAATTCGCAGATCATTGTGTAGAAGCTGCCGAGCGAGTGAGGCAGAAACACGCGATCGAGCACTTCGATCTCGCCGCCTTCACAACGCGCCGTCATGGTGGAAACGAAATCGCCAGAACCGTCGTGACTGAATCCCGCTGCTTTCTCCCAAGGGGAGCAGTAGTAGGCGCTGGCGATGTGAGCGATGTGGTGCTCGAGATGATGCTCCTGAAAGCGCAATGCCGAAGCGTCCAGTTCAAATGAGTTTGCGAGCAGCGAGCGAACGTCGCGCATGGATTCTTTGCGCTGACGGAGATGAATGAAATTCAAAATCTTGGCGGGATTGGCCAGGGCGTACCGAACTTTTTTGATGAGGTTGGCATCACTGTCCTGACCGACAGCGACATGGTCCACGTCAGTGATTTTTGCGCCGACAGCATCGAGGCAGGCTTTTACGGCTAGAGCGGGAAATCCTGCGTAGTGCTTGATGCGATTAAGCCGCTCTTCGGCGATAGCGAAAACAATTTTGCCGTCTTGAATGATGGCAGCTGAAGCGTCCGCGTGAAACATGTTGAGCCCCAAAACAAGCACGCGCTTCAGTCAGTCCTTTGAGATCGAGATGGAGTGGACGTGGCGTACCGTCCTTTGCGAGGAAGTATAACCGCAGAGAGGCAGAGGAAATGTAGGGATAGCAGCTTTGTGCCCTACTCTACACGGGCCGCAAATTGCGTTAAAAAGGCCATGCTCGTAGTGAGCATGGCCTCATAGTTTGTTTGCAGGCTTACAGAGTTTTCAGGAACGCGACAAGATCGGCTTGTTGCTGGACGGTCAAGTCGAGGCTGAACCGCTGGTTGTAGAAGGTGATGACATCCTTCAGCGAACTCGCGGATCCATTGTGAAAGTAAGGCGCACGAGCTGCCAGTCCGCGCAGGATGGGGCCTTTGGTCTTGCCGATGTCCACGCATTTACCGGTGACCATGGCGCGGCCGATATCGGTGGTTTGCATGGTTGTCGGCGGAGTGGTGAGGTTGCACTGCACGGTATAAACCGGCAAGCCGGAGATGTCGAGACCCGGGTGACCAGGATAGTCGGTGATGCCGATATTCAACGCCAGGGAAACGGAGTGATCACCGGCATTCGGTGCGTCGTGGCAGGTAGTGCATGTTCCGGGGATGGTTTGCACGCCAAGAGAGTCATTCAATCCGGCAACGTTAGTAATGGGAATCGGTAAAGTGTTGAACAGAACTTCGCCTCGAGCGATGGAGCGCCGTGCCTGCGATTGACGATCATTGCCCGGCAGGTTCAGCCATGCGCTGTAGAGAGTGAATGCAGATGAATCGAACGCGGCGCCGGAAGGATTGCCGCCGAGCGGATCGTTGATGCCGATAAAAAACGGTTGCGTCGTGAGCAGAGCCGGGCCGCCTTTGGCTCCGGCTGCGGTCAGCGGGCCAGCAGAAAAGTCATAATTCTGCGCGGTGAACAAGGTTGTTTCTAAGTTCACGATCTGCGCCAACTGATCTACGCTGGGAGCAGTCATGGCTTGGGCGTGGCCGGTGGTGGCGTCTGAGGCTTGCGAAGCCAGATCTTGATCGATGGTGTTGCCAGCGAAGGTTTCGCGGCCGTCCCACATAATGGTCGCGAGGAATGGAAGATTCGCGCTAGGGAGTGGACGACGGTACAAAGCGGGTTGCGTCGCCGTGGTTTCGGGACAGTGGTAAGGATCCTGAATGCCGATGATGGAGAACTGCGCGTTCGAAGGAACGGCCAGCGAAATACGAATTAAGCCTTTTCTTAAAAGCAAGCTATAGGCGGAAACGCGCTGCGCGAAGGTGGAAACTTTCGCGCTAGGGCAGACCGCGCCATCAACGGGCCGGAAGATCGGATCGGTGCCGAGCGTTGTCAGAAAACGCAGCGCGATGTCCGGCGGAGAAACTGTCCATCCTTGTGAAGGCACATGACACGAAAGACACGTGCGGCCGTTTGTGCCAAGGTTTTTGAAGAATGGATTGTTCAGATCAATAGAACCCGTTGTTGAGAGGGTCGAAATGGTGCCGCTGGAGTCGAGTATGGCGAGCGGTGTTGGAGCTTTCGATTGAGCGAATGCGGACGATGCTGCAACCAATAAAACAAATGCGCTGCTTACTGTGAAAACAGAAAACAATCGTGCGGAACGTGCGCCACGACAAGTGATCATAGTGCTCCCCTTGGCAACTATAAAATTTCCAAATAATGCTTTACAGAGAAGGTCCGGTCGATCAGAAGTGCGCTGCTAGTAGCAAATTGACGAGATCGTATAACGAAAGCTCCTCACCTACAATGGTGAAATAGAA
>DASXCC010000201.1:0-5455 GCA_036491415.1 Terriglobales bacterium
AGCACTCCTCCATGTTGCTGGAGAGCTTCCTGTTCGCTACCGTAAGGACCGCCCATTTCCAAGCGAATTTGCAGCATGGCCGTGGACTGGATGATTGTCTTCACTCGTCCCGGATCATCCACGCTTGGCAATTCCACTAGAATTTGATAAGCGCCGAGCCCATGCTCCTGCACCGTGGGCTCGCTTACGCCCAAAGTATCAATACGGTTGCGGATGGTTTCAATCGCCTGCTCAACCGAACGGTCTTTCAAGTCTTTCAGCGCCGACGGCTTCATCGTGACGGTCCAATTATTGTCAGGAGTGGAAGTCGCGTCATACTCAGGCAAGGAATCGCTGACAGTTGAGCGCAGGTCGGAACTCGCATCCGGCGATACGCCCTGAATCACTATTTTGTCTGGAGCGTTCACCGGGTCAGGCTTGGTGACGCTGATGTAATTGATTTTGTGGGAACGAAGTCCCTGCTTAATGGTCTCGATGGCGGAGTCGGAATCTGCATTGACCGCGTCATTCACTTTGACCTGAAGAATAAGGTGGGTGCCACCTTTAAGATCCAAGCCCAAATGAATTTGCTTTTGAAGAGAGGCGACGAGTCCCTGCCCACTAAAGCTATCGGGGATTCCAAAGATGCCGAACAGGAAGACTACAAGGACGGCAACCGAAACGATGACTTTCCAACCCAAATTCTTATTCATGATCGTAATACGTATAAGTTCAAACTAAATTTACCCACGAACTTGCCGGGACTTACTTACTGCTTACGGCCGCCTCATCAGTTGAAACGCTTGCGATCGATGCACGGGTCACTTCAATCCGAAGATTGTCCGGCGGAACACGCAGTTGCACGGCATCGTCTTTCAACGAGATGATCGTTCCACGCAACCCGCCGTTGGTCACAACTTTGTCCCCGGTCTTCAAATCACCGAGCATTTTCTGCCATTTCTTCTGGCGGCGTTGCTGGGGCATGATCAAAAGGAAATAGAAGATGCCGAAGATAAAGAGCAATGGGGCCAGCGTAATGAGGCTCATGCCGCCGCCTGACTGAAACGCAAATAGATAGAAGATGCTCATGGGAGACTGAAAATTCGTTAATCACTCCACGCGAGCGCCCAAAGGCGCAATAACGCCATTCGTATTCGCTGCGGGATTCTTGTATTCAGGCCGGACAGTTTTTCAGCTTACGGCATGAACCGGGATGCCAAGCTGGTTTCGTCAAGACCACAACACAGCAGAAAATATAAGGCCCTTACCCAAGTGCAATAGAATGCCGCACCCTCCGCATTAAGTCAAGGTAGAAGCTCAGGTTGTGCACGGTATTCAAGACTTGCGCCAGCACTTCATTGGATGCATAAAGATGACGCAGGTAAGCCCGTGAGTAGCGTGCACAAACTTTGCAACCGCAATTCGGATCGAGCGGCCCCTGGTCGGTGATATAGCGAGCTTGCTTGATAGAGACTTTTCCCTCTGAGGTAAACAGCAGTCCATGCCGTGCCGCCCGCGTGGGAAGCACGCAATCCATCATGTCGATACCCAGCTTCGAGTATTCGACAATCTCCTCCGGCGTCCCTACCCCCATGAGATATCGAGGTTTATCGGCAGGAAGGTGCTGAATTGTGGCTTCGACAATTTCTCGCGTGAGGGCTCGCGGCTCCCCCACACTCATTCCGCCAATGGCGTATCCCGGAAATCCGATTTCGATTGTCCGTTCAGCGGATTCCTTGCGCAACTGCAAATCCATGCCACCTTGCACAATGCCAAAAAGAGATTGCGTAGCGTCGGGAGTTGTCGTTGCTTGTGTAGCGTTGGATCTATGATCGGGCGAACTTTGCGCCCATGGAACCTTGCGCTTGTGGTCTTCAAAGTATTTTTTGCTGCGTGCGGCCCAGCGAAGGGTAAGTTCCATGGATTGTTGCGCGCGGGCTCGATCGGCGGGATGCTCGGTGCATTCATCGAACGCCATGATGATGTCGGCGCCGATTGCGATCTGCGCTTCCATGGCGCTTTCCGGGCTGAAAAAGTGCGAGGAGCCATCAAGATGCGAACGGAACGTCACGCCTTCTTCGGTGACCTTGCGCAGTTCGCTCAAACTAAAGACCTGAAAGCCGCCCGAATCGGTAAGGATGGCCCGCGGCCAGGACATGAATTTATGCAGGCCGCCAAGTTTCCGCATCTGTTCAATACCAGGGCGCAGATAGAGGTGGTATGTATTCCCGAGCAGGATTTGCACGCCGAGCTCTTCCAGCAAATCCTGCGAAACACCTTTTACCGACGCGACGGTGCCGACAGGCATGAAAACCGGAGTTTCCACTTCGCCGTGAGGCGTGAGTAACCGCCCGACGCGTCCCGAACCTTGGGTGGCTTTGATTTGAAACTCAAGAGACATGAATTGCGATTGTAAAGGATGGAGGATGGCAAAAACTTTCCACCAACTTGTCATCCTGAGCGAAGTAGGATCATTCGCTTGCGAATGATCGACGAAGTCGAAGGATCTTGTGTTTTATTTAGCCTGACTCACAAAGCTACAGCTACGCCACTCTGTAGTCGAGCTTCGAAGAACTCTTCCACGCACGTGAGGATTTCCGGCGCTGACTTGGAATCGTAAATACCTTTTCGCAAAGCGGCGCCTCCGGGAACTCCATGCGTGAACCACGAGGTGAACTGCTTCATCTTCCCTTCCGCATCCGGCAATTCTTCTTCGATCAGCATTTTGAAGTACGTGCGGATCATCTGGTAGCGGTCCGCTTCGCTCGGCTGATCATAAGTTTTTGTCGCGCAATACTGCTCGATCTGTCGAAAGATCCAGGGATTCGAAGGGGCCATGCGGCCAATCATCACCGCGTCACAACCGGTCTGCGCGACCATGGCACAAGCATCTTCCGGACTGCGAATGTCGCCGTTGCCGATAACAGGAATTTTTACCGCGTCTTTCACTGCGGCAATCCACTCCCAGCGCGCCGCGCCGCTATAACCTTGCTCACGGGTACGCGCATGAAGCGCAACCGCACAAAGCCCGCTGGCTTCGGCCATCTTCGCCAGTTCCACGCAAACGACTTCGTTGTCGCTCCAGCCGATGCGGAATTTCACGGTAAAAGGAATCGTGACTGCCGCCCGGACTGCCTCAAAGATGCTTTGGATCCTGGGCAGATCGCGGAGAAGTCCGGAGCCTCCGTTACACTTCACAACTTTTTTCGCCGGGCAGCCCAGGTTCAGATCGATCAAATCGAATCCCAGGCCTTCGACCATGAGCGCCGCTTCCGCCATCACATTCGGATCGCTTCCGAAAAGCTGCGCCGAGATCGGGTGCTCGTCTTCGTAGAAATGCAGGTAGCGTTTCGCCTTCTGGTCTTTTTTGCGCAGGATACCGTCCGCCGAGGTGAACTCAGTCATGATGAGGCCGCATCCACCAAGATTGCGAATGAAGCGGCGGAACACCGTGTCGGTGACGCCGGCCATGGGCGCGAGAACCGTGGCTGGAGCGATGCGTACATTGCCGATCAGAAACGATGGAGCAACGAGCGTCTCGCCCGCCCTGGCAGCATCCATTCCCGTCCGGGCGAGGACGCCCGTGCCTGTATCACCGGAATTGGAATTGTCCCAGAACTTGCGCACGTTGTTATTTTACCTTCGCGATGTGCTCGAAATATGCAACAATTTCGCCGGTTTATCATTATGAAGAATATTCGACAAGTCTTAGTGGACCAGCATATCGGCGCCATCACCATCGGGTTTGTTCTGGCGCTGGCGATATCTAGCTTTGTTACAGACTTAGTGCGGCTTGGCGCTTCGTATTGGGAGATCAAGAATCGCGCTCACCTTGATTACCAATTCATTCCGTTCTTCCCGTGGTCCATCGTTATCGGCGGAGTCATCACCCTAACCCTATTCCTGTTAATCGCATATTTACTGATGCGCTGGCTGTACTTCGTCAAGGATCCCGAGGTTTCTTCTAATTCCTCATCCACCACGGTCCAGCAATGAAAATTTCAGCCGCTATGACCGACCGCCAGTGGGCTCGATTTCGCCTGATTCCTATGTTTGCGGCGATGCTTTTCGCTACTGGAATACGAGCGCTGGTCAATGCTATCCAAGTCCCTCTCAGTGTCGCGATTGTTCGTGAAGGAAACCATCTGTTGCAAAGGAGTTACCCGGACACGATTGCAATGCCTACTCCTTTCATGGTGTGGCGGGAACAAATTGTATTGCTGGTCACAGCAGTTGTGCTGATCGCCTGCGGGACAATTGCAACGTTTTGGCTGGCGAACAAAGCTACGGATCAATCACATTAGATTTGCTTCGGCCAAATGTGGTTCCGGTGAAGTATCAGCGTGCCAGCCACGTAATGCGACCTAATGCAATATGACGAATCAATTCGCCCGTGGAACGGCGTTCAGGAGCTACCCGCCAGCCCAACTGCTCTGTAGAAAGAGCAACCACTGCATGTAAAAGGCTGGTCTGGTAGCCGCCCCACCCTTCGAAGATTTGCGAGAGTTTCTGCATGTCTTATCGTGTATCGGTGGAACTCAAATCTGTGTAACTTAAGCCACGAAAACAAAACCCCCGCCATGAGCGGGGGTTGAAAATAGCTTTTGCAAAACTTACTTCTTCGCCGGTTCCGCCTTGGCGTATTTGCGGCGGAAGCGTTCCACACGGCCAGCGGTATCCAGGAGCTTCTGTTTGCCAGTAAAGAACGGATGGCAATTCGAGCAAATTTCCACATGGATATCGCCCCTATGGGTAGAACGGGTCGAAAAACTGTTACCGCATGCGCACAGCACGCGAATTTCGTTGTATACGGGATGAATAGCTGCCTTCATGATTCTCCAACCTCTTTTCGAGTCTTTAGATTCTATAGGACATCGGAAGGATTCAGCAACCGTATCCGCGCGTTTAGAGCGTTACGCTGCGATAATTAGTCACTTATGTCTGAATTTAAAAGGGTTGGCGTGTTCTGCGGTTCGAGTTCCGGAATTCGACCTCAATACAGCCAAACGGCGGATGCAGTTGGCCGAATTCTGGCAGAGCAGCGGCTAACACTCGTCTATGGCGGTGGTAAAGTCGGACTCATGGGTACGCTAGCGAACGCGGCCCTGGCAGCGGGTGGCGAGGTGATCGGCGTCATCCCTCATGCGCTCATGCTTAAGGAAGTTGGCCACACCGGGCTCACGAAGTTGCGCATCGCCAATACGATGCACGAGCGCAAAGCATTGATGGCCGAGCTATCGGACGCATTCATCGCACTTCCCGGCGGCTACGGCACGCTGGATGAATTCTGCGAGATCCTAACCTGGGCCCAACTCGGACTGCACAACAAGCCCTGCGGAATTTTGAATGTGAATGGCTATTACGATCCGCTATTAGAGTTATTCCAAAAATCGGTCGCGGAAGGATTTTTGCGAAAAGAACACGCCGACATGCTGATGGTCGAAAGCGATCCGGAAAAGCTGCTACAGCAATTTGC
>DASXCC010000202.1:0-18234 GCA_036491415.1 Terriglobales bacterium
AGGCTTCTTCCAACGCCATTGTGTAAGCGCCAGAGGTATTTTTCTTTCGACCGAAAGCGCACAAGCGACATGCCGCCACGCACACATTCGTGGGATTTATATGCCGGTTTACGTTGAAGTACGTGCGGTCGCCGTGCAGCCGCTCACGAACGTAGTTCGCCAACCATCCCACGGCAAGCACATCGCCCGTACGGTAAAGCGCGAGCGCGTCATCGGAGCTCAAACGTTCCCCGGCAAGCACCTTTTCTTTTACAGGGATCAGCCGTTGATCATCTGTCTGAAATTCGTGGGTTGGCATCACTGTTGGCATCTCTAATGATGATACCGCACCCACGGTTCGCCAATCCATTGCGGTTTTGCGCGTCTGAAACCCGCGTACCTAGCGGAATAACAACGGAGCCAGGTTCGTCAGGTTGCGCCGCCATACCGGCCACGTATGCGCCCCCGGCGTCTCAATATCCGTATGCTGGATATTCTTGGATGTCAGCCATTTCCGGAAGTTCCGGTTGATCTCGATCAGCCGGTCATCCGTGCCGCAGGCGACCCACAAAAGACTCAATTGCTTGTTGGCGTCCGCATTCAGCTTGGGAAAGTCGGTGTCGAAGTTGTCGGGCATTCCTCCCGCGCTGAACGACGCGATCCAGGCAAACTTGTCGAGGTTATTCAACCCAGTCAGCAGAGATTCCGCTCCGCCCATGGAAAGTCCGGCGATAGCACGGTCTTCCCTTTTCGCGGAGGTGTGATATTCGCTCTCCACCTGCGGCATCACTTCATTGAACAATGCATCCGAGTAACGGTTAAAGTTGCGGTCGCGCAGGTCGTTGTCGCGGAAGGCGCCAAAGCCGCGCGTCAAAATTTCCGGAGCGCCATAACCGAGCGTCATGACGATGATCATCGGTTTGGCTTTCCCCTGTGCAATCAGATTGTCGAGAATGATGTTGGCGCGACCCACTGCTGTCCATCCGCTGGCGTCATCGCTGAAGCCATGCAGCAGATACAGGACTGGATATTTAGTGCTCGCCTTCGCATCGTAATCTGGCGGAGTGTAAACGAAGTAGTCGCGGTCATCGCCAATGATCTTGGAATGATAAAAGTGATGGTGAACGATTCCGTGAGGAGTGTCGCTTACCTCCCACGACAAACCCTCTCCGGGAATGTGCACTTCATTTGCAGGAGCTAAAAAGTTCGGCTTGATCAAATGGTTCGAAAGATCGATCATTCGAACTCCATCCACCAAGAAAGAATAGCCGTAATAATCCGGCTCCATTGGCGCGGTGGTAATGCTCCACACGCCCTGGTCGTCTTTCGTCATGGCCTGCGGCTGTTGCGCATCGAACATCACCTGAACTGCTTTCGCGTTCGGTGCCCGCAAGCGCAAAGTGACGCTATGGTCCGCATGCACTTCGGGCGAAACTACAAACGCCATTTGCGGTGGTTGTTGAGGACGAGCATTCTGGGAGACTGCGGGTAAACAGAAAGGACAAATAATTGCGGTAAACAATGAAAGCCATTTCATCTTCATAGATGACGCTCCTGAAAAATCCCGTCCAATTGTATGCGTCAGGATGAAATTACTGCAATGAATGTGGAACTGAAGCCGGAGCGGTTTGCGGAGAGGTGACTTGCGGAGCGGTTTGCGAAGATGTGGTTTGCGAAACGGGTAAAGACTGCGCGCTTGCCGGCAAAGGTTGTGGCTGCGGTAGTTGCGGACTCAGTTGCGTTTGTGCCGGTTGCAGCGATGTATCCAGCGTGGAAGGCAAACTTAGGTCCGGTTTTGGCGGCATGCCTTTTGCATCCACAATCGCCCAGTGCCAATCATCGCCGGGCGCCAATTGGCTTTGCAATGTCTGCCGGAAAACTGTCGTGGTAGTGGCCGCGGCCAATCCCTTCATGTGAAACAGAAGCGTGGTATCTGAAAGCTTTTGTGTACTTTCGGGCGAAACTGCCGAGGCCGAAACCAGCTTCCCTGATTCATAGCTCGCGGTGTTTTGCGTAGGATGTACAATGGTCAAAGCCACAGTCATTTCCCGCACGGTCCAATCCGAACCGTTGTACACGGAGATTTCAAAATTATCGCCATCCATGTGGGCCGGGCCGTTCAGTTTTGCGATTTCGACATCCGGCAAGCTGCGCGTGGCAAACGAATCGGTCAACAGAGCTGTGGCATGGGAGTTAAATGACAGGCTGCAGGTCACATCCGGCGCAGAAATCTGAAAGCTGTTGCGGGTGCTACTGATGGAATACTTGAATGAGTCCCAGGGTTTTTGCTGTTCGGAAGCTGCCATCATCTCCGAAAAATTATCGTTATTAATCTCCGCCTGCGATTGTCCTGGCTTGGTTTGCCGCAGCCCACGGGCCAGGTCGCCCAACGAAACCTCTCCCTCGTCGGACTGCGCTTTCGCCACGCCGGGCAAGGCCAAAAACACGGCCAAACCGCAAATCGCAATTGTGGATGTTAGCTTCATGTAAGCCGTATGTCGTTCTCAGCCGTATGTCGTTCCCAGTCGTATGTCGAACCAGGCGAATCTCGTCCCAGTCAATTTTGCCGCAATTGGCGGACGAAATCTGCTGAAGGTCACCTTTTGGGATTACCTTCGTGCACTGCCTATAGGTAGATTTTAGTCAGGAAACGCGTACAGGCGAGAAAACCGAAGTCTTAGACCGCGTGGAAGGGTAGGTCCAAGCTTGGGCATGCGCGACAAAGCGGGCACGCAACGGGACGCACACCCAAGCCATTCAAAACACTAGATCAGGCCAGAAGATCGTAAGCGGGTCACCAAATCCGGAGCCGGTACAGGCTGACGCCGGAACACCAAACGGGCCATTGCAAATCCAAGCGCCGCATACCACATGTGAGCCAATTTCATTGGGACCACCTCCGAACGTTTACAGATGCTGTAATCGGCACTCAGGCTGTTTCCCATGAACCGATCAGCACAATGTCAACGTAACAAAATAATGTCCGCGCGAACAATCCACTTTCGTGCCAGAGACGTGGCACGAAGGTCAGAGGTAGTCACCTGTTAGTAACGTAAAAAGTAATACAGCAAATCGGAAAGATTATGAAGATTGGAAGATAGGAAGATATAAAGGAACGAAGTTCTATAGAACTGGGGTTCTATATAAGTATAAGCAGGACGCGCGTTAAACCTGCAGAACATCCCCGTCGCGGGCAACCAATTCGTACAAGACCGGGTTGACGAAGAAGCCCAGCAGCAGGCGTGAGATAAGACCAGCGACAATCACGATGGCAAAGGGTTTTTGGGTGTCGGAACCGATGCCTGTAGAGAGCGCCGCCGGGAGCAGACCAAGGCAGGCCACCAAAGCCGTCATCATAATGGGACGCAATCGCAACAGTGAGGCTTCGAGCGTGGCCGTACGGATGTCTTTCCCTTCCAGCCGCAGCTTGTTGATGTAAGAAACCAGAATGACGGCAGTTTCCACCGACACCCCCATCAACGCCAGTAATCCTAAAACTGAAGACACGCTGAAAGGCGTATTGGTCAGCTTCAAAGCGATCAAAGCCCCGACGGGTTCGGTCATGACCACACCAAGGGCGATGGTGACGGGGAATTTGAAATTCCCGTACAGCGCAAACAGGATCAGGAAAATCAGCAGCACCGCCAGCGGCCCGATAATCACGAGCTGACTCTTGGCTTCCAGAAACAGGCTGTACTCCCCGCCCCAAGTCATAAAATAACCCGAAGGCAGGTGCATCACTTTATCGACCGCCGCTTGCCCATCCTTCACCGCGCTCTCAAGATCCCGGCCTTCGATGCTGTACTGCACACCGATGTAACGGGAGTTGTCTTCCCGGTAAATGAAGGACGCGCCGCTTTTGGTTTGAATATCGGCAAGCGCGGAGAGCGGTATTTGTTCGCCATCGGGCGCGGCGACTAAAAGATTGCCGATCTCCTGTGGCGTGCTGCGGAACTGCGGCTGCATGCGCACGACCAGGTCAAACAGCTTTTCGCCTTGAATGACCTGCGTGGCTGCCTGTCCGCCCACGGCGGCTTGAATCACCGCCTCCGCGTCGGAGACATTGATTCCATACCGCGCGATCTTCTCGCGATCAATTTCGATGACCAGCGTTGGCTGTCCAAGTTCGCGCACCACCGTCAACTCTGTAAAGCCCGGCACATGCTCCAGAATATTTTTTACCTGGATCGCATTCTTTTCGAGAACATTGAGGTCCGGGCCAAACACTTTCACGGCCAGCGAACTCTTCAATCCGGTGAGGGCTTCATCGACGGCGTCTTCGGCCGGCTGCGTGTAATTGAAGATGATCCCCGGAAACGTAATCAGCCTTTTGTTAATCGCTGCCGTCAGCTCTTCTTTATTGCGAATGTCTCCCTGCTTCCATACTTTGTCGTCATACGGCCGCAACCCCACATAGAATTCGCAATTGAAGAACCCAGTAGAGTCCGTCCCATCGTCAGGACGTCCAAGCTCCGAACCAACCACGGTGACCTGCGGATAAGACATCAATATGTCGCGAATTTGCGGCGCGATTTTCGACGACTCTTCCCAGGAAATTGTGTACGGCATGGTGGCCCGCACCCACAGTGCGCCTTCATCAAGATGCGGCATAAACTCGCCGCCGATGAATGGCACCAGCAGCAATGTCAATCCAAAGATGACCGTCGCGCCGATCATGGTGAATGCGGCATGCTCCAGGCACCACTTCAATTGCTTGCCGTACCAGCCTTTGATTTTTTCGTAGGGCTTGTTGACTTTCTCCTTCACGCCTGACTTGAACCAGTAAGAAGCCATCACGGGAACAAATGTCAGGGTTAGAATCAGTGCGCCCAGCAGCGCGTAGGACATGGTGTCCGCCATCGGATGGAACAATTTTCCCGCGGGCCCCGTCAGCGCGTAAATCGGCAGATAACCTGCAATGATGACCGCAACGGAATAAAAGATCGGGCGATCCACGTCACGCGCGGCAATCAGGATTATCTCGCTTAAGTTGTATGCTTGCCCTTCGCGGTCGGCGAGTTCGCGATAAATGTTTTCCATCATCACAACCGTCCCGTCAATGATGATGCCGAAATCAATCGCGCCAATCGAAAGCAGATTGGCCGACATGCCCTGCAGATGCAGAAGAATAAAGCTAAATAGAAGCGCCAGCGGAATCGTCATGCAAACGATCACGGCGGCGCGCACACTCACTAAAAAGAAGATGAGCACCAGCAGCACTAAAATCATGCCGCGCACCAGATTGCCTTCGACGGTGTCGGTTGTGACTTTTACCAGGTCGCTGCGGTCGTAAAAAGGATGCACCTTCACATCCTTGGGCAGAATCATGCGGTTCAATTCTTCGGTCTTCTTCTGCACACCTTGCAAGACTTGTTGCGCCTGCTCACCGCGGCGCATCAGGATCACGCCTTCAACCGCATCGTCCTTTTTTTGGAAACCAAATTCGCCCAGCCGAGGCGCGCTGCCAATCACAACTTGCCCAACATCTTTGACCCTTACAGGCGTGCCGTGATTGCTGCCGACCACCACATTCTCAATATCCTTGGTATCGCGGACGAGGCCCACACCGCGCACATAAAAGAACTGACCGCCTTGTGAATAGAAACCGCCGCCCGTGTTCGCGTTATTACTGGTTAACGCCTGTATAACTTGTGGGACAGTGAGGTGGTATCCATAAATTCGCGCGGGATCGAGCAGCACTTGATATTGCATGACCGCGCCACCCAAACCGGAATCATCGGCGACGCCCGGCACGGATTTATACGCGCGCTCCAGCACCCAATCTTCAATGGTTTTTAAATCCTGCGGGCTGCGGTCAGGGCTCTCCACCACGTAGCGGTAAATCAACCCGCTTGGGCTGAAAAGCGGCGCCACACTGGGCGCTACGCCCGTCGGCAATTGCGCATCGGCGATGCGCTCGAACACTACCTGCCGCGCAAAATAGTCGTCGGTGCTGTCCTGGAAAGTCAGCTGAATATCGGAAAGGCCGTACAGCGTGACTGACCGCATTACCGAAAGGTGCGGGACGCCATTCATTTCTACTTCCAGCGGCAAGGTAACGAGGCGTTCAATCTCTTCGGCGGCGTGACCGTCCCACTGGGTGATGATCTCAACCATCGGCGGGGAGAGATCGGGATATGCATCCACCGGCATCTTCTGGAACGAAGCCGATCCCCATACGAGGAGCGCGAGAACGAACATCAGCACGAGAAAACGTTGCCGCAAGGCAGACTGCACGATGCGATGGATCATGCGTTAGCCTCGCTGAAACAAATCTTCGGTGATGTTTTGGTCCGCTTCATCTTTATTTCATCTTTGCAATGAATTCGCGAATTGCAGGAACAAGCTGCCATCGGCAATTACGCGGTCTCCTGCATTCAGCCCGCTGGTGATTTGCGTCTGGGACTCCGTCGTATCTCCCAGCGTTACATTGCGCCGCTGGAATTGGTTATTCGGCGCACTCACGTAGATATAAGGTTCATTCTCGTTATCACGGAGAATGGCTGAATTGGGCAGCGAGAATGCGTTCGCGATTTTACCGGCCTTTACCAGCGACGCCACGTACATATCCTTCTTGAGTTCTTCGTGCGGATTCTTTACGTCAATACGCGCCTGCAACGTACGCGTCGTGGGATCGAGCGCCGGAGCAATATAAGAAATCTTTCCCTCAAATTCTTTCCCAGGATACGAATCCGCCGTCGTGACTACCGGATCGCCCACATGCACATAGGGCAAGTCCTGTTGGTAAACATTCGCCAGCACCCACACTGTGTTCATGTTGGAAATGGTGAAAGCCTGCGTCCCGCCTGCCTGGATCACCTGCCCTGCAGAAACCAAACGTTCCACAATTTCGCCTGCGATCGGCGCCCGCACAGGGATTTCTGGCGACGAAGCGCTTTTCACTACTTCGTTCATGTCGTGAAAACCTAAAACCTGCAAAGACTGCTGACCCGATTGCAAATCAGCAAGAGCCTGGTTGCGCGCCGACTCCGCTGCCAGTAAATCGCGCTCTGCAATCGCATGATGATCGAAGAGGTCTTTCGCCCGCTCATATTCTTTTTGCGAAAGCTGGTACGCATCGTTCGCCTTCATATACGTAGCGCGCAGCAATGAGAAGTCCGGGCTGGACATATAAAGAAGAGGCTGGCCAGCCTTCACAATTTGCCCGGGAGAAACCAGGATGCGGCTTACCGGGCCGCCAATCTGCGTGATCACTGGCGTTGTGTCGAATCCATTGAATGCAACCACACCTGTGAGGCGCAGCGTCCGTTCCAGCGACGCCGGCTCCGCCGTGATGATTCGTATGTGCGACATTTGCTCTTGCGGAATGGTGAACAATTCAGCTTTATCGGAGATGTTGCCGGCGGAGTAAGAAGTTGAATTTTCCGTCTCACGCGAACGATCGCAAGCCGCGGTAAACAATAGCGCCACGGCGAGGACAGCAAGATATCCGTGCGGCATCTTCCAGCTCTTAGCTCTTAAGTTTCGGTGCATATGTTTCATGGCAATGTCCTGGTGCCTACCGACTCTTTCAACTGCTCAATGGAAACTAAATAATTTGCCAGTGCCTGGCGGTATGCAAGTTGCGTGGAGCGATAACTGCGCTCCGCATCCAGATAATCCAGCAAGCTGGCCGCGCCGCGCTTGTATGCGTATTCGCTGATGTCCCGCGAATCCTGCGCTTGCTTCAAATATCCCGAGGCGTACAACTGCACAACTTTCTGATTGGTTACAACCGATTCATACGCATTGCGGATGTCAGTCATCACCGTGTCGCTGGCAGCGGCTTCCTGCTCCTGCGCTTGTGTGAGCGCGTAGCGCGTGCGCGCAATTTCTCCCTGATTCCGATCGAACAGGGGCAGCGGCAAGCTGAAGTTAATTCCCGCTGTGTTCTGGTTCGACAGATGGCTGTACCCCACTCCCGCGGTTAGATCTATTTTGCCGTTCGCCTTGGCTAAATCAATCTGGCTTTGCGCCGCCTTCACGCCGGTTTGCGCTTCCAATAAATCAGGACGCGATTGCAGTGCATGCAGCCGCAGATCGTCCAAGTTCAGCGACAACGGCTTATATGTCAGGTCGCCTTCTACGTCGAAGTTTTCAGCAACCGCGTCGTAGCCAAGCAGTTCGCGCAAACCCGCGAGCGCCTGAACCTTCGCCACCTCAGCCGCGGCGACATCGGTCTGAAACTGCAAAAGCTGCAACGTGATCTTGAGATAGTCGCCTTCACTGATGGCGCCGGCTTTGTACTGGGCTTCGGCGATAGTCACGGTTTGCTGAAAACTGGAAAAGTCCTGCTGCGCGAAATCAAAATTCGAATTGGCAAGTTGCGCGTCGATGAATTGCTGCGCGACGTTGAAGATCAGATTTCGTTCTGTGTCCGCCACTTGAAAGCGCGTAACCGCCGTCGCATCCTTCGCGGCCTGGAGGCGCTTGCGGCGCTTTCCTCCGCGCTCGAACAAATAATTCACACCCAGGTCAAATTCTTGCGTGGATTCCAAATTCGCAACGGTGAAGTCGGAAGGATCGAGAGGAAAGAAAAGGCCGTCCCATGAGAGGTTGGGATTCGGCCGCAGATTCGCCGTAATTTCCTGTGCCTGATTCTGTTGGATTTCCGTTTGAGCGGCTTTTAATGCATGGCTGTGCGTGAGCGCCAGATCTATCGCCTGATCAAGCGTGATCAGCGAGGGCGCTTGCGCTTCCGCCGTTCCAGCGAACAAAGCAAACGATGCTAAAAGAATGAAGATGGAGTACAAATGCCGCATAGTTCGGAAATTTCCGGAGAAACAAAGTCCGCTAAAAAGCGTCCAAGCCTCCGGCCCTGTCAATTCTAAAAAAGAAATACAAATACAAATGATTGGAAGAAAGAAACGTAAAGACAGTGCAAAGGAACTAAATGGAAGGAGGGGGGCGAACAGGAAAGTCAAAAGCAAGAAGAAGAGATAGCAGATTGGGCGCAACCGAAGTGCTCCGCACATAGGACTGCGTGTAAAAATGAACAACATTCACTTGCGCAATCACCGAAGGCGAATGCGCGGCAACGCAAACCAAACAGAAACCAGGCGCCGTGTTTGCCTGAATATTGGCGCTTACCGTATGTGTTGCGGGGGCGATTCCCAGTTCATGTGAATCAAGCGCTTGCGCCAGGGTCGCAAAAAACATGAGCGCAACACACACAAGCGCCATGAAAAACTGATACTTGGCCCGTGTTGTTTGCGCTTCGGTACTGCCTGTGCAAGTCATTGTTGTTAAGTTCGGGTTGTTAAGTTCGACAATTATCCGGTTAGATGCACCATTTCCAGTGAATCCACAAACTTTATCACTCTTTACGGCAAACTGCATCTTAACTTGCCGGTTCCGTCGATTACCAAGGTAAAGGTAAATTAAGCTCAGCCTTTCGGCCTCGGGTTCTTTCCTTCCAGGGCTTTGCGAGCGGCCTGCAATTCTCCTTGTTTAGAATCTGGAACATTCGGATAGTGCAGCTTCAAATCTTCCAATGTTTCCACCACAGCAGAGGCCACCACTAACCGTGTAAACCATTTGTTATCAGCAGGAACCACGTACCACGGGGCTTGTTTGGTAGCGGTATGGCGTATCGCCTCTTCGTAAACCGACATATAGTCGTCCCAATATTCCCGCTCGTGAATGTCCCCGGCAGAAAACTTCCAATTCTTCGCAGGCTCGTCAAGCCGCTCCAGGAACCGGCGTTTCTGTTCTTTTTTTGAGACATTGAGGAAGAATTTGCGGATCACAGTGCCGTTGCGCGAAAGATATCGTTCGAAAGAATGAATGTCTTCGAAGCGCTCCTTCCAGACATTTTTGCCTACTAAAGAAGGGGGCACGCGCTCGGCGCTCAACACTTCAGGATGCACACGGACCACTAAAACCTCTTCATAATAAGACCGGTTGAAAATTCCAATGTGGCCTCGCGCCGGCAAACGCGTCATGTTGCGCCAAAGATAGTCGTGGTCGAGTTCGTCCGACGAGGGAACTTTGAAGGAATACACCTGACATCCCTGCGGATTCATTCCCGACATCACATGCTTGATGGTGCCGTCTTTGCCAGCCGCGTCGAGTGCCTGAAAAATCAGCAGCAGGGACCATTGATCCTGCGCATAAAGTTTGTTCTGCAACTCCGCCATGCGCAGAATGCTCTGCTCCAGCATCTCTTTCGCATGTTCCTTAGGATGGATAGAACCCGTATCTGCGGGATCAAAATCCTTCAGCCGAAAATCTTTGCCATGATCCACGCGATACCGCTTGGCAAGTTTGGAAAGTTGACTCATGGCATTAGCTTACGCTGAGTTGGATTGATTCCGCTGCATCCATTTCCAGGCAGTAGAAACGATTGTTTCCAGATCACGCTTCGCTTCCATCCCAGTAGCTTTTCTGCGCGGCTCGGGTCGGCGATCAATATGGGAGGGTCACCCGCCCTTCGCGGGACAATTTTATAGGGCACTTTTCTTCCGGCTACTTTCTCTACGGCGGAGATCACTTCGAGGATGGAATATCCTTTGCCAGTCCCTAAGTTCACTACTTGCGAATGCCCTGTTTCGATGATGTTCTGCAAGGCGAGCACATGAGCTTCGGCGAGATCGTTCACATGAATGTAATCGCGAACACAGGTCCCATCGGGAGTCGAATAATCATCTCCAAATATTTCCAGGGGCTTCCCTGTTCCCGCCGCCGCGGCAAGCGCCAGCGGTATTAAATGTGTCTCCGGATCGTGGAGCTCCCCAATCTCTCCACTTTCGTCGGCGCCTGCAGCATTGAAATACCGTAGACACGCATAGCGCAGCCCATAAGCCTTTTGATAGGCGCTCAGTGCATATTCAAAAAATAGTTTGGAAGACCCGTAAGGATTTACAGGATTGCGAGGGGTGTTTTCAACGATGGGAACGCGGTCCGTGGTACCATACACCGCACAAGTGGAAGAGAAAACAAAATTACGAACTCCGCAGCGGATTACGGTATCAAGAAGAGTAAGGCCGGCAACTACATTGTTCTGAAAATATTTTTGTGGATTTTCTACTGACTCCCCAACATACGCATGCGCCGCAAAGTGCATGACAGCGTCCACACGGCGCATTGCTTCATTTAGCGCATTTGAATCGGTGATGTCCGCAACAACCAGCTCATTATTGCCGGCTAGAGATCTGTGGCCAGCGTGTAAATTGTCATAAAGAATGGCTGTTTCGCCACACTTCTGCAAAGCTCGCGCGACGTGGCTGCCAATATAGCCCGCGCCACCGACAACCAGAACTTTCATTTAGGTCTATTGAAGAACGGGATGAGAAAATTAGTCCCCAGCTGCGGTAGCCAGTCTTTCGGAACTATCTGTAGCGTTAAGTTCCAGAGTAGAAGGCGCAGGTGACGAATATTCCGGCACAATCTTCTTTATTTTTGCGCGAATCGGAGCCGCCCCATCCACGTACATCGCAGTCCGCAACTCCTCAAGCAGCATTGCTAGATTATCTATTTTCCTCATGTTGCTGGCTTTCTTAATCTTCGAGAAAGATGTCGAACAAACTTCTTCTGAAGAATAGAAAAGCTCTTCTGTGAGTTTCTCGCCTTCGCGCAAGCCCGTGAACTTAATTTCAATTTGCTGCTCTGTTTTACCTGCGAGCCGAATCAACGTGCGCGCTAGATCCACGATGCGTACTGGAGTACCCATATCCAGAACTAAAGTGTCTCCGTGCTCACCGATTGTGAATGCCTGTAGCACCAAAGAAACTGCTTCACTTGTTGTCATGAAGAAACGATTGATATCCGGATGGGTAATTGTGAGCGGTCCATTATTACGAATTTGCTCCTGGAGGACTGGCACCACGCTGCCGCTGGAAAATAGAACATTTCCGAATCGTACGGATACGCAACGCAGACCTTCTTTGGGTTGCGAAGCGATAATCAATTCCCCAATTCGTTTTGTTGCCCCCATCACACTCGTAGGATTCACGGCTTTATCAGATGAGATCAGAACAAAACTCTGGCATCCGCTTTCACGCACTACATCGAGAAAACTAAGCAACCCAAAAACATTGTTCTTCACGGCAGTCTGGACATTGGATTCCATCACCGGAACATGCTTGTACGCGGCCGCATGAAAAACCACTCCCGGCCTATATTGCTTGAAAAGCGATTGCATGCGTTCGCTGTCGCCCATATCGGCAACGCAAGCCACAATAGATGTCCCGCTGTCTCGGGCTTTAAGCTCTCTCTCCAAATAAAACATTCCTGTTTCATATTGATCGATGCAAAGCAACGCGCTTGGCCCATAGTCCAAAATCTGCCGGCATAATTCAGACCCAATCGAGCCTGCAGCGCCTGTAACAACTACTACGTGGTCACGAATTTCTCTCTTTACTGCTTCCATGTCGATTACTGTCGAGCTTCTATTTAGAAGATCTTCAACTGACAACTCAAACAATTCGCCAACAAGGAATCGTCCGTCAAGAATGGCGTTAATGTTAGACATGAATATCTATTTTGCTGCAAACTGCTCGATACATGTAACATCTTCTGATTGAGCCCGATACCACTCTAGAGTTCGAAATAGCCCTTCCCTAAAATGTATACTGGGTTGGTATCCAAGGCATTCCCGCGCCAGAGTAATATCTGCTAATGAATGTTTTACATCTCCTTCGCGTTCAGGGCCATACGATGCCTCGCCTGTAAATTCAATCAGCTGTTTAAGGATTTGGAAAGTTTCATTTAAATCTGCGCGCTTCCCAGTCGCTACATTAAAAACGCGCCCTGCCACACGCGCAGTGGGAGCTTTAACAGCTAACAAATTAGCATTCACCGCATTCTCAATGTACGTAAAGTCACGACTCTGTTTGCCGTCGCCAAAAATTGTTGGAGAATTGCCACGCAACATCTCGGTGATGAATTTCGCTAAAACTCCTGAGTATGGTGAATTTGGATCTTGCCGTGGCCCAAAAATATTGAAGTAGCGAAGACTTACCGTTTCCAGACCATAACAACGATAAAACGATGTCATGTAATATTCGCTGGCAAGCTTAGAAACAGCGTATGGAGAAATTGGGTTTGGAATCATTTCTTCCTTTTTGGGCAGCGTCGGGGTGTTCCCATAAGCGGAAGAAGAAGCGGCATACACAACACGCTTCACCTTTGCTTCCTTCGCCGCGACTAGAAGATTGACCGTGCCATCGAGATTTGCGCGATTACTAGACAGAGGATCCAGCACCGATCTTGGCACTGAAGGCAAGGCAGCCTGATGGAAAATATAATCGATACCTTTGCACGCTTGCTGCACAGCATTCATATCCAATAAATCGGAGCGGCAAAAATCTATCCGATCCAGAATTTCACTGATGTTTTCGATCTTTCCAGTAGAAAGATTATCAATTCCTCGGACCTCATCTCCTTGCGCAAGGACTGCGCGCGCTAACGATGAGCCAATAAAACCTGCAATCCCTGTGATCAAATAGGTAGCCATTGCTAGTTCACCATTTCATGTATTGGATTAGCACCAACAACCGCGGAAATAAACTTGAAGATGTAAAGTTTTTTATAAACAACAAGAGAAGGACGAATAATCGAACTCAAAGAATTACAAACTACCAACCATCGTCGACTTAGCTTTTTCTTGAGAAAAAGAATTGTCTTCGCCAGTTTCTAAAGGCGCATATAAACCAAGTTTAATAAATTGCAGATTTTCTCGAGAACATCGATTCATAAGTTCAATCTCTGAACAAGGAATCGATTCGTTTTCCGGAAGAACAATTTCACAAGTCCTGTGCTCAAGTGCTAATTTTGAAAGATCTGTCACACGCCCTAAAACGCGCTTCCCCCAGACCAATCTTCCCAAATCACCGCCACCATTTGTATCAATTAGGCCTACGCAATGAATACCTTGGCCCTTCAAAAATTGAATCGCTGCGTGCGTATGCTCAGAAGTTCCCAAAATAAATACTCGCCGGCCAGGCGCCGTGCGTGATTCGAGACTTTGCAGAACTCCTTTGAACAAAGAAAACGATGTACGCATTGTAAGCAACAACACCCATGAAAAAATAGCGTCTATCAGAAATACATTATGAGAATTTCCATAAGTCCTGTGCAATCCCATTAGAAATAAAATGGAAAAAATAGTACCACTAATAATTGCGCCGATAAGTCTATAAGCATTGACCATCGATCCACGCCACCAGGATGATCGATAAACCTTCCACAAATGAAGGCTTATAACTTGAACCCCGACAACAATGGGCCAAGATAGCAAGAACAAAGAAACATAGTTGGGAGAGTTTGAATTTCGGAAAACGAGGAAAAAACCTAAATAGTAGGCTAGGGATAGGACTAAGGGATCGATTATGAGAGCTGCATGGTCTAAATGATTTAAAACGCCCAAAGCTTTTTTCGAATGGCTCGGGACATTTGTTCTAAATAAATAGATACCGAACAACAATAAGAAGAGGAACCACAATCCCAAAAGCGCAATCGAATCTTTGTATGGAATATGCCGCAGCACTAATGCGATTGAACCAGAAGCCGCAGCTAAGGTGTACAACAATAATACGGCACTTCTTTCATGCAATCCGAACTCAACCAATCGGTGTGAACTGTGATCGGTTCCCCCCACAGAAACAGGTTGCCCACGAAGACGTCGAGTTACTGAGACGAAAAGGGTATCAAAGATAGGAATTGCCAACACTGTGATAGGGGTAAAGACTAATGCCGGTACCCCCGAAATGTGCGTTACCCCTAATAATGAAGTGCAGGCGAGAAGAAATCCAATGAATAGACTTCCGCCATCTCCCATAAAAATTTTGGCCGGATAAAAGTTAAAGATCAGGAAACCTGCAATCGCTCCTGCCAACAAAATCGGCAGTAAACCATTAACCATTGCCCCTGCTGCAATGAAAAAAAGTGCTAAATACAATGCGGAAATGAACGCAATTCCCGCGGAGAGACCATCCATATTGTCAAGCAGGTTAAAAGCATTGGTGATTCCAACAATCCAGATTACGGAAATTACCGCATTTACGATGTAACTTTCACGAACGGGATAAACCAAACCACACCCAACAGCTAGACCTGCTGCAATTATTTGTGCCAAAAACTTGGGCGCTGGACGTAGATGAACAATGTCATCCACAAGTCCTAACACGAACATGCACGACGCAATTCCCACTAGTTTCCATTGCAAATGCGCAGCCCAAGGAAGGAAGACCACTGCAGCAAAAACAAATGTCAACCATATGGGAACTCCGCCATAAAACGCAGGCGTACCTTTATGCCATCGGTCGGCACGTGGTACGGCAACCCATCCGAACTGGCGGCATATGCGTATAGCAAATGCAACCAAGAGAGTTGCCAGAGCAAATGAACTGAAAAATATTAAAATATTCATTATTGGAAAGCGCTTGTCAGAGTGTTTTAGTCAAGATTTCTAATCTGCTGAAACTAGGTCGGCAGTCCTACGCATTGTCATCTTTTCCTGTGGTCCAAGATATTCGGCAACAGCTTGAACAATTTCTCGCAAACATTTTGTTGGGGTATAGCCAATTGCATTCTTAATCTTGGTTAGATCAGGAACTCGTTTGTACATATCCTCAAAATTTTTCCCATATGCTTCGTCATAAGATATGTGCACCACCGGCGAGTTTGAACCCGCAATCTTCTTCACAACATCTGCAAGACCGTTAATTGAGATTTCTTCGTTTGAGCCTATATTAAAAACATTACCAACTGCTGAATCGAGTTCTCCGAGACGGGACAATGCACCTACTACATCTCCAACCCATCCAAAGCAACGGGTCTGGTTGCCATCACCATAGATCGTAATCGGACGTCCCGCAAGCGCGGCCTCCACGAATCTTGGCAAAACCATTCCATAAGTTCCAATCTGGCGCGGCCCAACGGTATTGAAGAGGCGAACCACGATAACCGGCAAATTCTTTTCGCTGTAGTAGGAGAGTGCTAAAAATTCATCCATAGCTTTAGAGCAGGCATAACTCCAGCGACTGCATCCTGGGGGGCCAATAACCAAATCGTCGTTCTCGTTGAAAGGAATTTTGGTAGATTTTCCATAAACCTCTGAGGTAGAAACCACTAAAACTTTCTTTCTTTTCTTTGTAGCAGCGTCCAAAATGACTTCCGTCCCATGGACATTGGTATGCAACGTTCGCACGGGCGATTCAACAATAAGGCGAACCCCAACAGCAGCCGCCAAATGGAATACAATGTCGCATTCATCCACGAGTTCCGCTAACAACCGCTTATTCATAATTGAATCAATCACGTAGTGAAATCCTGGCGTACCTTTCAAGTGACTGATGTTTGCCATGGAGCCAGTAGAAAGATCATCCAGAACGGTCACACGATAACCTTCGTTGAGCAGTCTTTCTGATAAGTGTGAGCCCACAAAACCTGCTCCACCAGTAATTAGCGCTTGCATTCTAACCTCCGTTTAAAAAATTAAATTTGCGTGGACACTTACAGTTGACCGGAAACAATCCCCGAGCACAATTAACTAGACTTGAACATTAAATACTGTTGATATGTCGGGTCCCGACCATAAAGACTCAATCAGAATCGACTGAAACCGAGGGGGTCTTAACACATGGCAAATTGATTGGGATTCGGTCGTATGAATGTAAATCGCCCGAACAAACTAAATATCCCTTCTCTTCCGCAATGGATAAATATAATTTTTCCAAATCATCCGCGAGACGGGAATAAGAAAATTTATCTTTCACAAATTCACGGCCAACTAACCCCATGCTCTTCCGAAGGGAAGGCCTCTCGACGAGATATTGGACGGCACGAAGAAGTACTTCCGCATCGCGAGGCACCAAGATTCCATTCTTAAATATGGTCATGCCATCAATGGTTTTTCCATCTCCGACCATAAGATCAGAAACTCCACCAACATTCGTCGCCACAAAAGGGCATGCAGAAGCCATAGATTCCAATAAGTTGACAGGGGTGCCTTCATTAATAGAAGTGCTCACGACAAAATCCAAATTCGCATAAATTGGCGGCAAATCTCTTTGCCATCCTAGAATTTTCACTACATCTTCTAATCTCTGCTCTCGAATTCTGCGTTCGCACGTGGAACGGAGCTCACCATCTCCTACGACGAAAAACCTTGCTGGCAATTCTGCATCGCGCACCAAACAAGCGCAATCCAACAGCAGTTCCGGCGCTTTGATCGCCGTAAACCGACCTATCCAGCCTATACGCACTGTATCCGTACTAATAGTTTCCGATAGGGACGAAGATGGATCGTTTTTTTCAACATTTAAAAAAGGATCGATATTAAATCCCAAAGGAATAGTCACGACCTTATCGTTCCGCGCAATCTTATATTTGCCTGTTAGCTCTTTACTCTGCGATTCACTGATCGCGACAATGCGATCTGTAGTGCGCGCAAGAAGGCGCTCAATCATCAGACACAATTGGGTCATTGGGCGGGAAAAATAACCGTCAAAAACATGGCCATGAAAAGTATGCACGCGAACAGGAATTCTCGTTGCGATAGCTGCGAGACGGCCTAATGTTCCAGCCTTTGCTGTATGGGTATGAATGACTAGCGGCTTCTCGCGTCGAAGAATTTTGATAAGTCGCCATAAGCTTGCAATATCTCTTCCTATTGCTATCTTTCGTGACATCGTGCTCAGCTTAATTGGTTTGACATTGTTAGCTTCGGCAAGATATTCCATGCTAGCTTCACCTTGGGCAACTTCGCCGGTTAGCAATAGCGCACGATATCCCCTTTGCGCAAATGCATCCGTCATCAAGATGGCTTGAATAGAAGGGCCGCCCACGTTGAGGCGGGCGATAACGCGAGCAATTGTGACATCACGGGACATATTCAAAGGTTCATTCGGTTCTTATGGAAAAGCAGTTGAACTACTCGAATTAATGAAGCAACACACTAAAACCAGAAATCAAAAGATCATCTTCCGGCAAACTATTGAAATCGCGGTCCATTTTGTGTCGTGGCGTGGGCAGTTCACCCCATTTCCGCGATTCAAGAACTGTGACTGCAAACCCCGATGCCGCAAATATGTCGAGCATCTCCCTATAGCGGATTCGATTAGTATAAAAACCGGAATTTGCCCATAAATCTGATTCCCACGTCTGACTTGTAAATCGCAAATTATTTAAAGCTCCCCCTAGACAATCTCGCAAATCAATACGGTGAGACCCTACTCCTCCAATCCGCTGAATCCGTCTTAATTCTTTTACCGTGTCAGCAAACATATCTTTTCGTACATGTTGTAAAACCGA
>DASXCC010000203.1:0-2446 GCA_036491415.1 Terriglobales bacterium
GATACGCTGAAGTCGATCGGGGAAAACGACAAGACCAACACACTTTTCGTTGCGCACTCGCCGGGAGCGGTGAAGGAAGTGTCGGATCAGATTCTCGACTCGATGCTGATGGCGCAGAGCGCTAGCGTGATGTCAAGGTAGGCCGAGATAGACCGCTTAAAAATGGCTACAGGAGAATATTGTGGCGAAGGGACAATCGAACGTACCGTTTCAACTGCCAAAAGACGCAGTCAGGAAAGCGAGTGTAGGGCAGTCATTTGCCGAATATGATCTTATCCGGAGCTATCCAGGATTATTTGTCGAAACGCCAGCGATGCGGGCAGCATCTGACCCGAATCGGCCAAAGTCATTCTATGTCGGGAGAAGAGGCACGGGAAAAACTGCTATCACTTTCTTTGTCCAGTCAAAGAGCTCAAGAAATACGATCCTCCTGATTCCCCAGCTCCTCTCTGCCGCGGACGAGTTTATTCCTCCCGATTGGTCACCCGATGTGCACCAGCAACCATTTAAGACTCTTGTCTGCAGTTTCAAACGCGCAATACTCGATGAGGTGGTCGCTGTCTGGGTAAAACAGGGCCTTTTCCATTTTCGATCTTCCACCGTCATCACGCGTGAAAGGAACGAAATTGAGCAGTTCGACTTTGATATTCGACTCCTAAATTTCATCTCGGAGGGATTCGAGTGTCTTAAAAGCAATCCGAAGGATTGGCTTAGATTTTTAGCCAAACCAAAACAAATCGCCGAAGAGATGGAGTCCGAAGCCATCACGCCGCGCCACAATTTCGTTTTGCTAATTGACAGGCTCGACGACTCTTGGAACGGCTCCGATAAGGCCGTCGTGCTTGTTATGGCCCTCATGCATGCTTGCTTGGAACTGAGTGTCTCCACCCCATGCGTGCACCCGTTGGTTTTCATCCGTGAGAATGTTTTTGAAAAAGTGCGAAACATGGATCACGAGTCCGCAAGGCTGGAAACCGCTGTCGTGTCTTTGGAGTGGACTCGTGAGATGCTCCGCGAACTCATTGAGCGCCGCTTAAATCGAAATCTCGTCGCAAAGCCGGCGTTAGGTGGTCCGACATGGAATGCATTTTTTGAGCAGCCCGCAGTTGGGAACAGCGAGGACGATGTCTTCGGCTATTGCCAATATCGGCCTAGAGACGTTCTCATCTACGTAGCATCCGCCCTCGAATCGGCTCAAGCCCATCTTCGTACTCGAATCACTATCGACGATTTAGATGCGGCGAAGAAGAAGTTTTCAGAAAATAGGCTGAAGGATCTATCAGATGAGTACGCTGATAACTACCCGCGACTCGGCATCGTTCTGTCTAAATTCTATGGGCTTGGCAACGAGTATACAGTCACAGCAATCGACGATTTCACGAAGAAGATCCTTTTAGACGACGAGATCAAAGACAGCTGTCAAAGCTGGATCTATAGCTATAGCTCACCGGAACTCCTGATCAAGCTCCTCTACAACCTGGGTTTTGTGGGAATTAAGAAAGGCGATAACGCCATCTTTAAATCGTCCGAATCTACGCTCGCAATGACCCCAACTATCACCGACGACAGCATTGTTGTAGTTCATCCGACTTATGCAAAGGCTTTGAGCCTGCATACTGGTCTGGTAAACAGGATTGGCGACGATGTTGTGCTGAGACAGTCTGGCATCGTTACTGATCTACCCGAGTCAACTTCTCTAAGTGCTTACAACGCAAAGCTGATGTCGTTACAAACGAAACTCAAGAATCTTCGCCAAGGAGTTGATGATGCGACGGAATTTGAGAAGCTTGTAGAAAACCTATTGCAACTCTGCTTTTTTAAATCGCTCACCAATTTTCAAGCAAAATCTCGAGACGTCTCCGGGAAGGTTATTCAAGACATAATTGCCGCAAACCACTCAAGCACACCATTCTGGGAAATGCTCCGGCAACAATACGGGGCCACCCAAGTCATCTTCGAGTGTAAGAATTACGACGAACTGTCCGCCGACGATTTTCATCAGGCTTCGTACTACATGAACGACATAATAGGCAGAGTCGCCTATTTGGTACATAGGGGAGGATCGGAAATCAAGAAGAGCTACCTTGAGCACGTTCGGCGGATCAGAACGGATAAGCGGGGAATTGTTCTAATTGTCGGGGAAAGAGATCTTAATGTATTTCTCCGACAGGCATTGAATGGCAAGAAGAGCGAAGGACATTTGCAAGATATCTTTGACAGGACTGTGCGGGAAATCTCCTGAAGAATGAGTCGCGCGCTGCAAAGACCTGCTCTGGTACCCCGGAAACTCTTCTCGGTTCCATTCCAACCCCGATGTGTTACTTTTGGCCTGTTCCCACCGCAGCCAAACTTACGCGTTGCGGAAGAGCTCGCAAGCACGAGGATCCCGCAATGCACTGGACCAAATCTGTTGTAGCCGCAATCGCAACATGCGCTTTTAGTGTTT
>DASXCC010000204.1:0-4177 GCA_036491415.1 Terriglobales bacterium
AAGCACGCGCGGCTGCGTGACCCCATTGCGCCCCGGACGATAAAGAGTGCCTTGGTTGTCGCCCGCCCCCGGCCCAAAACCTTTTCCGTCTCCATCACAGCACTTGTCGCCGATTCCCGCTGGCCCGCCCTTGCCATTCGACGGCGCCGTGGCCCGCGAAAGCGGATCGCCCAACGCTCCCAGCTGCGGCTTCACCGTGGTCGTAGCAAGAATGCTCACCGGCATGGGCAGTTGCGGATTGGGATTGGTAAGCACCACCTCCGGCGGAGTGAATTGTTCATTTAAATTCATCGGTGGCGGCACACCTCTGCTGGCTATCAGCTTGTCGTGTGCGCCGCCACTGCCGCCACCGCTGGCGTTGTCGGGAATGTACGGCGATGTAATCGGACTGATTCGATCAAGGAACCGCGGGATTGTCGGCTTGGAAACCGGCGCGTACATTGCCGCGAAAATGATGGCGCAAATCACCGCCGCCTGCATGGCGAATGAAGCGGCAAAGTTTGTGGGCCGCATGCGGTACAGGCTGTTATTGTCGCCAAGTAAAGAGGGTAATATCGGGGCTTCGGGCGCTAAAGTCATGGGCACTCCTAAATAAAACTAGACAAAGTTCAAGGGGCCGATACAGAAGTTAGACACCTGCCGCCGAAAAATAGATATCCGCGATTTTTGGATCAAATTTCGATCAAATATCAAATAATGATGGTCACGCGACGCGGGAACCACCTAAGCGCAGTTCATGACAATGCTTAGTGAGGAATCTGCTTTTAGAATAATGATTTGAAGAAGTGTCCGATCGAACCAAAGAAGCCATGATGCTCTGGCTCCTGCTTCGCCGGAGGCAAAGCCACGGTGGCCGGCAATGTTGGCCCTGCGGGTGGATTGGTCGGTAAAGCGGCAGCTTCCTGCGTAGGTGACGGGCTGGGCGCAGGGGCTTGGGTTTGCGTCTCAGCGGGACGATGTCCGCTAAATACTAACGGAGCTTCAATCTGTACATGCACATCGTTGGATCCATTTGAGGGAACCGGCGCCTCGGGCGAAGTCATTGGTTGTGGAGCGGAATTCGTAGCCACCGGAGAGCTGTTATTTGTCGCATCGGGCGCGGCCCCCGGCGCGTCTCCGGGCTGCGCCAATCGCACGGAAGAAGGCAGCTTGTTATCGGCCACTGTCTGTTGCGGATTCTCTGAAGCGCGCAGCATGTCCGGCTTCGGTGCGGCGCATCCGCAATTCATCGGTACATCTGTGTCATGCGAAGTGATCTGACCGCCGTGGAATACCACCTGCTCATCCGGCTTGATTTGGTAAGTGCCATCGCCCATTAATTCCGAAACCAGCACCGGAGCTGTATTGCCCGGCATCGTTCGAATGCAGGTATCACCATGCGAGTTCACGCTCATCGCGTAATCGAACTCTCCGGGGCCGCCCAGTACTAAACGGAAATCCGGAGTGACCACAGAATCCGCCGCCGCACCAATTGTGTAATGACCTTCCAGCGATCCCGTGCTCATGCCGAGCATTAAATCGCCACCGCTTTTTGACGCCGTCACGGAAATCGTAGTGTTCGCGCACACGCGGACTTCTCCGCCGCGCGCCAAATGCAGAATGGCCGTCTCCGCGCCCGCGCTCACCGAAGAGCCGGCAGCCAGGCGGCTCGCGTCCATCATTACGCCGCCAGAGTTTGCCGTGCTTACCGGAACGGCAACTGGTTCCTCGCGCTTGCTCAAAGTCGGGACAGTGTCTGGCATGTGCTGATCGGCACGCAGATGGATCAGAATTTTTCCGTTGTTCGCATCCACATCAAACGTCATCGCCTCCGACAGATCGACTACGATGCGCGCCACCGGCGGCCGCACCGTGTATTGATCAATGCGGAGATCTTTAATTTCTTTAATGTGCGAGCCGATTTTCTTTCCCCGCATAGAGGTGTTGCTGTAAGGAAGATCAATCACCAGGCGGCGCGGATTATCCAGCGGCGTGACCTGCGGAGTGATCGGCTGGTTGGCAATAATCTCAACCGCGGCGCCGGTATCTTCCGCCAGCAATCGCACCGATTGCACCTCTGCGGTTTTATCCTGCGCAAAGCTGGGGGGCATCAACACGGCATACAAAATCGCCGCGAAAAACATGGCGGTAATGCGCCCCATGAAATGCGATTGGAACTTCATTGCAGATGGAAGATAACCTTAAAGATAATCCTAAAACGATAACCTAAAAACAATATCACTGGATGATTACGAGCGGAAGAAAACAACGCAGTAGTCAGCACCTTTGTGTAAGTAAAGCGCCTTAATAAGACTTTGCCTATCAGACTTTAATGAAGATTTGGAAAATTATGTTTCGGAGAGGAATTCGTATTCATCAATCACCGCCGCCACCGCGACCTTGTCATTCGAATCGCGTTCTTCCATGCGTACCACTTTTCCTTTGCAGCGCACGCGGATGCTTTCCGTCAGGGTAATTTCCGGAGGCAGCGTCAGCGTAAATTCAATCTGCGAACCTACCTCCACGGAAGAATCCATATAAAAACACACGCCCCGCGCGCTTACATCGCGCGTTTGCGCTGTCTCTCCGCTGCCGCCATTCTGATTCACGGTGACGGGAAGACGTAAAGCGAACCGCCGCGTATTTCGTTTTTCTTTTTCTTTTTCGTCTTCGGCCATAAGCCTCTTGGTAAGGCGTTGTAAAGCATGGCTTTTTGAAGCCCCCATGTCAAGCGAATCTATTCCAACAAGCAGCCCAGTGAATTTAAAGAACTGCTGAATGTCTCTTGGTAAGGCGTGGCAAAGCCGAGTCCCCATTCAATCCTTCTTTGGCTTGAGTGGGGAATTTCGAAACCTTAAAAACAAGTTTCAAACCAGAGCAGAAATTTGGCGACCCCGATGCTGAAGTATTTCCGGCGATCATTTTCCCGGAGTACGAGTGAGCAGCGGCAAACCAGGCATATTCGCTCTAAGGCGTATATGGTCCACCGGGAACTCCCCAATTCCATGCGGGCATGGGCGCGTCTTCAACCTCAGTATCGGCCGGTAGCGCAGAATTAATGACCGCGAGACGAGAGCCCCATTCGAGATAGGCCACCAGGGCCGAACGGAATTCGGGATCGGAAGGTAGAGCAAGTTCGTCGGCGGTCTCGAGCAAAAGCGAAACCCAACGCTTACGCTGCTCCTCGGAAATTTGCTTTCCAAGATGGTGCCGGATCATATTGGGATGGCCGCCATGTTTAGTTGAGTATTCGGGTGGGCCTCCCAATACCTCGCCAATGAAGAGGGCGACGTTCGCGAAGTGCTCCTTGGGCATAGCGGCGAAAAGTGGCGCTAGAAGAGGATCATTTGGAACCTTCTGATAAAAGCGTTCCACGAGCGCTTTGAGAGGCTCCATGCCTCCCACCCATTCATAGAGGGTTGGTACTTTTTGCGTCATAAATCATCTCCTGTTGAGTTAGCGGGTGCCGCGCTCACCCTCCTTTGGCGAATTTGGCGCATAAGCGCATCCTACAATACGTCCGATTCCCTCTGATAAGCTGATATCAGTTTATGGTCTTTGTCCTCGACAACTACGACTCCTTTACTTACAACCTAGTGCAATATCTCGGAGAACTGGGCGCTGACGTCGAAGTCCGTCGCAACGACCAAGTCACGGTTGATGAAATTGAAGCCCTGCATCCCGAGCGCATCGTCGTTTCTCCCGGCCCCTGTACGCCCCAGGAAGCCGGAATCAGTATCGACCTTCTACGCCACTTCGCCGGAAAAGTCCCGCTGCTCGGCGTCTGCCTTGGGCATCAGGGCATCGGTGCTGCCTTCGGCGGCAGAGTCATCCGCGCGCCTCACCTGATGCACGGCAAAACCAGCGAAGTGCAGCACGATGGCAAGACCATTTTCAAAA
Source organism: Terriglobales bacterium (assembly GCA_036491415.1). Classification (GTDB taxonomy): domain Bacteria; phylum Acidobacteriota; class Terriglobia; order Terriglobales; family Acidobacteriaceae; genus JAICKN01. The sequence goes on from DASXCC010000204.1 coordinate 3,880, forward strand.
GCCTGCCCTCGCCCATGACCGCGACCCGCTACCACTCATTGATTGTCGAAGAGAAAAGTCTTCCTGCGGATTTGGAGGTCAGCGCCTACACTACCGAGCGCGACGGAACAAAGACGATCATGGGCCTGCGCCACAAAAAATATCCCGTCGAAGGCGTCCAGTTCCACCCTGAAAGCGTGCTGACAAGCGAAGGCAAAAAGCTGATCGCAAATTTTCTGAAGATGTAGATTCTCCGGATGTAAATCTTATGGAGATGCAATCCGCCGCGCTCATTGAAGTTAGCGCTCAGAGCCACGTT
>DASXCC010000205.1:0-2613 GCA_036491415.1 Terriglobales bacterium
GGCATGAGGCGATGGAATGTCTCGTAATTGCGGATTGTCCAGGGAACGAGCATGAGGACGCAGACTGCGATCGAACTCCATAAAACTTTTCCACAAGAAATTCGGCGACGACGATAAGTGATCCAGAGCCAAATCCAGAAAAGCGGGAACAGAGAAATAAAAGTGGTGTTGGTGAGCAAGGCAAATCCGGCAAGACCGCCAAACAGCAACCAATGCAAGGGCCGGAGCGAATCCTGCAGTTTGAATAAAAGCAGCAATCCGGACAGCAGCAGAAAACCCGATAGGCTGCTCTCCCATAACCGGATGGAAATTACAGCTGCATACAACCAGATCGCCCAGATCCAAGCCGCGAGCGCCCCTGTGGATGCGCCAAAGACGCGCCTTCCGAGATGAAACAGAACGACCGCCGTCAGTGCGGACAGCACAGCATTCAGTTCAACCCCCAACCAGAGTGATAAATCGCTGTATGGCCCTGCTACCTTGAAAATACCCGCCAACAAATACGGATAAACAGGAGGTTCGACAGCCGTGGGAAGGAGCGGGGTTCGTGGCCAGGGCGAACTGAATCCAAAACCTGACGCGACTGACCAGGCAATCCGCGCCGATTCATTGTTGGCATAGAAACCGCGCCAGGAATTTCCCGGCAGCAATTGCTGGATGGCTCGCAGCCGGGCCAAAAGTGCAACCACAAAAATCGCCAATGGTGAATTCAGGATACGTAAAGCGCTTTGTGAAAAATGTCGCCGGAAGAAAGAAGGAGTATCCCGCATGAATTGAGCGCAGCCTCAGAGCTTGCGCACGGAATGAGTGACCAGCACGGATGCCAATATCGCGATTAAGAAAATCACACTCAGTGAAGACAAACAAAGAATGCACCACACCGCCAGCACGAACTTTTCGATATAGGTGAGATAGAGAGCAAAGCCCAGCCCGCCCAGGGATCCCAGCAAAAGGATGATGGGCGTTTCCGCCTTGGTGCGGTAGAGCGTTGAAAGCGTCAATAATGCGAGGTAGCCGAGCAAGCCAATCAACGCCACCGGAATACCGGCCACGACCGAGTAGATGCTGCGATTGACCATGTCACAGTTGAAGCTTGCCCCGAAATCACAGTAAGAAGTTTTGGAAGTACCGTAGTGGTGATACAAGGACAGCGAAGAAACGGCCATACCTGCAACGGCGAGTAACGAGACAAGTAGGTGGATTCGCCGCGCTTTTGGATTCATGGCAGGCTGCATCCTGTTTTGTCGCTCAGGACTTGCAACGGCTGCGCGCCTTCTTTTCTTGATCCATCGGGAAATTGCCAGGTTGGAAAATTCTTAACACCGGCTTCCTTGCAAACTGGCTCTTCATCCTTCGATCCTTTGATTCCGCATTCGACGTAGGTCACATGTTTGAACGATGCTCCGAACATTTGTTTCTGCGCTGCGCAGTGCTCGCACCAGAAAAGTCCGTACATCTTGACTTGTTTTTCGGTTAGACATTTCGCGAAGGCATCGTATCGAGTGTTCCCCTTGATGCGCGCGAAGTAATAAACGCAGGCAATTGCGACGACAATGACGGCGGCAAAGATAATCGTCGTTCTGGTTTCTGATTTGTTATTTTTCTGTTCCATTCTCTTGGTCTTATACCACCACATTCAAGGCTGAGGGCAGGACGTCCAATTCCTGACAATGCAAAGTCAAAACTTCCCCGTCGACCATCACATCTACCGGAGAATCCAGCGAAAACTCTACTCGCTTCGCCGCACGACGTTCTGCCAGCGGATGTTCAATATGCGTGCCATCATAAAGCGTTGGCAAATTTCGAATCAGGCCAACACGTCCAATCGGTCCCCAACGAACATATTCGATCAACCCATCGTCAACTTCCGCTTTGGGAGCGATCATCATGGTGCCGCCGGTGAATTTACTGTTGCTGAAGGTCAGAAACAGGCAGGGACGACGATCGATCTTCCCTTCACCATCCACGCTTAAGGGAAACGGCCGACGTCGAAATCTCGCCAGGCAAATAAAGATGGAAGATTGATATCCTAGTCCCCCCCAACCACTGAAATAACGAGCGCGCAAAGTTGCGACATCCGCTGAGAATCCGATGCTCAGGAGGTTGATGTAGTGGATGAGGCCGTCTTTGTGTTTGAGTCGCAATACATCGCACGGCCTGGTTCGGCCTGCGAGTATCGACTCGATGGCATATTCGACTCCCTGATCGGTGAAGTCTCGAAGAAAAGAATTGCCGGTACCGAGAGGCAGAAAAGCGAGGGTAGGATGTTCGTCGCTTTCCGCGAGCGGAAACAGTCCATTCACAATTTCGTAGGAGGTGCCGTCGCCGCCGACAGCAATGAATCGCCGATAGCCCTTGTTATACGCATCCCGGGCGAGTTCCGCGGCCTGGTTAGGAGCTTGCGTTTCGATGACATCAATCTTGATTCCGCCTGCTCGCAACCGATCGAGCGCCGGCTGCAAGAGCTTTCGGTTGCGCCCCCCACCTGCCATCGGATTGACCACTGCCAGGAACGCATCGCTCAAAGTTGTGACACCATTGTTTAGAGTGAGTTCACAGCAGTATCGCGATCCAGCGTTTTTCTGATCTCTTCCGCCAATACGGTGCGTTTAA
>DASXCC010000206.1:0-8528 GCA_036491415.1 Terriglobales bacterium
AGAAGCCAAGCTGGCTTCCTCCCGCGCTCAACTTTTGCAGGCCGAAGCCATGCTGCAGCAGATTGAAAGCGACAGCCATCGCACGGTAGAGCTGGCGAAATCGGGGGTCGCTTCCGATCAGCAACGCGTGCAAGCAGAAACGAACTTGCAGGCGCAACAGGCAACCGTCGAAGCATTAAAACAACAGGTCTCCGCGTCACAGGCGGATTTGAACACCGCGATTGCAAATACGCATCAGGCGCATGCCGCACAAAGCACGGTCGCCTCCACACGCGCGCAGTTGGCGAATACCGAAGCGTCTTTGAAAGAAGCAGAAGTCCGGCTGGGATATACCAAAATTTATGCTCCGGTCACGGGAACGGTTTCCGTGCGTGCGGCGCGTGAAGGCGAAGTTCTGAATATTGGGCAGCCGATTGTCACGATTGTCGATTTCGGCGATACCTGGGTACGCGCCGCAATCCCTGAAACGGAATCCGACCACATTGGGCTCGGCGATACGCTGCGCGTCCAACTTCCCGGAGGAACGAACACTTCAGGGAAAGTATTTTTCAAATCGCCGGAAGCAGATTTCGCAACGCAACGTGACGTCAGCCGCCGCAAGCGCGACATTCGCACGATTGTGTTGAAAGTTCGCTTAAAGAATCCTGACGGCGCGTATGTCCCGGGCATGACCGCCAATGTGCTGGTCTCGCCGGAACAACTTTCCGGGACTGCGACGGCGCAAAACGTTTCGCAGAAATAATCACAGGAAATAATAATTATGACGAGCGATCTGAAAATCGGAGAAAACCCTGTGAGCGGGAACGACGCGACGCGTCCCAACGCGATTGAGGTGGACCATATCATCAAAAAATATGGCGACTTCACGGCCGTGGATGATGTTTCCTTCAACGTGAAAGAAGGAGAAATTTTCGGACTACTTGGACCGAATGGCGCGGGGAAATCCACGCTCATCCGCATGATGACCACGCTCATTCCGATTACGGGCGGTTTTGCGCGGATCGCGGGACATAACGTGAGCAAAGAACCGGATGCCGCGCGGAGGGTCATTGGCGTGATACCGCAAGCGCTCACCAGCGATCTCGACCTTACCGTCGAGGAGAACATGAACATCTACGCCAAGCTCTACGACGTGCCCACAGAAAGGCGCATTGCGGCCGTGGCTGAATTGCTGGAGCTTGTCGATTTAACGAAATGGAAGGGCGCGCAGACAAAAACACTTTCCGGCGGCATGCGGCGGCGGCTAGAAATTGCCCGCGGCCTCGTGCATAGTCCGCGGATATTTTTTCTGGATGAACCCACCACCGGGCTGGATCCCGTTTCGCGGGTAGCCGTTTGGGAGATGCTGATGAACATCAAGAAAAACCGCAATCTAACGATTCTCATCACCACGCATTACATGGACGAAGCCGATCGCCTGTGCGATCGCATCGCGATTGTGGACCATGGCAAGTTGGTCGCGCTGGACACGCCTCCAAACCTGAAGTCCAGCGTGCCGGGATCGAATGTGATTGAAGCGCAATTTTTGAATGCGCCCGCGGACTGGGAAGAGCGTTTGCACAAACTCGGCAACGTCACATCGGTTCAGCATGAGGGTGCAGGCATGTACCGTATTCTTACCGGCGATGGTTCGCGCACGACCACGGAATTGGTTGAAATGGCGGTGACGTCTGGAGCGTCCGTGAAGTCGCTTTCCGTGCAGAACACAACGCTGGATGACGTATTCGTGCATTACACGGGAAGGCAATTGCGCGACGAACTTGTAAAAGCCGTGGGCTATATTATGCCGCCCAGACCAGGACTGCAGCCATGAACCGGATATTCGCCATTATTGAACGTGAAATGCGGAAGTTTTTCCGCTCGCCTGCTTTGATGATTGTTTCTCTCATCTTTCCGCTGGTCCAACTGGTGGTGCTGGGTAACGCCTTCGGCGGGAAGATCCGGGACACGCGCCTTGGGGTGGTGGATGAAGATGGCGGACCGCAGGCGGTAAGGATCAAAGAGGCGTTCGATTCGGTCCGAGCCAACATGGGAACTTTTTTGCCCGTGTATTACAACAACGAGCGGCAGGCCATGGATGACGTTCGCAACGGAAAAATCAACGGCGCGGTCGTAATTCCGCCGCAGTACTCGCGGCGCGTGTATGAGCAGGACCAACCGCACATCGCCCTGCTGGTGGATAATACCGACTCTTTCATTAGCGGCACACTGGAAGATGAACTGAACCAGATCACGACGAACCTTAATAATCCCACGGTCTCGCCCCGTATTCTGCAACAAACTGCATTACAAATCGTGGAACTCTATCCTTATATCGAGTACATGAAGTATCTGCTGCCGGGTTCGATTACGCTGGCCATATTCATGTCTGTGATGATCGGTGGCGGCATGCTGTACATCGATGACAAAGCCCGGGGCGTGCACGAAGGCTACCTGGTCACTCCTATCACGAAAGCGCAATTGGTATTGGGGCTGAACGGCGCAAGCGTGATCAAAGCGATTATGACTGGCGTGATTATTACCTTTATCGGGTGTTTAGTATCGGGAGTGGGTTCAGTCTTCGAGTTTCGCACTGCCATCGGCCTGCTGCTAATTGTCGCGCTTACCGCTGCCGCGCTCAATACGATGATGTTTCTCATTGTGGTGCGCGTGGACGATCCGTTGGTGCCGCGCGCGATCTTCGGAATTTTGAATACGCTTTTGTTTTTCCCCAGCGGCGCGGTCTATCCGATCCAGGCCTTTCCCTGGTGGCTGCGTTGGATTGCCAGTGTTGACCCTTTCACTTTCGCCGTACACGGCTTTAAATCACTGCTGCTGAAGGAAGCGGGCTTTAGCGCGATCGTTCCCGACATTATTTATCTTTCGTTGTTCGCGATAATCGCTTTGAGTCTGGCTACGCCATTGTTTAAACGAACGTTGTAGTCGCCGGATGATCGTTCGGTTTCTGCACGGCCGAGTTGGCACCGCTGCGCTTCCAGCGAATCCACGAAAAAAACTATAGGAAATTTGGTTTTGAGCTCGCATTCATTGAACCGCGAAGCATCGCAGAACGGGTAAAAACAATCATAAGCACAGCAAATGGTGGCGGTATTCAGGCGATTTTCGGAAATCTTTTGTATTTGCGACGTTTCTGGGAACTTTTTCTCCCGCCCTGCCATCCATTATGCTTAGAAAACCATGACACTACTGGACGCAAAGGAATTTGACCCCGGCCAAGGCCGTAATTTTCGCAACATTATTTTTGTCAGTGTAATGCTGATCATGCTCGTTTCGTGGACGCTGTATCACATGCGTGACTATCCGGAGCGGAATACCACCGACAAATTCTTTGGCGCGCTGCAGCAAAAAAATTTTGAAGGCGCGTACGGCATCTGGTTTGAGGACGCCGACTGGAAAAAACATCCCGACAAATTCAAGGACTATTCCTACAACGATTTTTACCGCGACTGGGGACCGGGCAGCGAGTGGGGCGCGGTTAACAAGTACGAGGTGGATTGCTCGCTCAGCGTTGGCAATGGAGTGATCGTACAGGCCACGGTCAACAATCGCCTGCAACCCGCCAACGTTTGGGTAGATAAAAAAGACAAAACGCTTTCCTTCCCGCCGAGTGAAATACAGTGTGGCAATTGGTGGGGCTGGATGATGGAGTAGCGCAGCAAAAAATATTTACAGGAGTTTTCAAAAACTATGCCAAGCCTTACGCCATTTTTGATCTTCGAAGGCAATTGCGCTGAAGCCATGGCGTTTTATCAAACTTGTCTGGGAGGCGAATTGACGATTACTAAGATCAGCGACACTCCCATGAAGGCTCAAATGCCTCCCGAAAAGCACAACAAAGTGGCGTACTCGCATTTAAAAAGCGGCGCCATTGAATTTTCAGCCACTGACTGGCTACATCCCACACGGCTGCCCAAGCAGGGCAATACTGTGGCGATGTACATCCATGGTGAGGCATACGATGAATTAAGAAAAATCTTTGACAATCTCGCTGCGGGAGCCAATAAAGAACTGCTCGATGATTTGCGCGATATGCCGTTCGGAAGCTATGGACACCTCGCTGACAAGTTTGGGGTCCACTGGTTTTTTCAAGGGGAGGCACTTAAACCGTAATTGCTTGGTCAGAACTGCTACGCTTTCGCAGTTAATTGCTCTAACGCCTTTTGAAGTGAGGCTTCATCTCCAACGTTCACGCAACTCTGGGAGCGATCAATCTGCCGCATCAGTCCGCAGAGGACTTTGCCCGGCCCGACTTCGACATACATGCTGATGTTTTCAGCGATCATTCGCTTCATGCAATCCACCCATCGCACGGCTCCCGTCACCTGACGAACAAGAGCGTCTTTACTGGCTGCCGCATTTTGTATGACCGCCGCATCCACGTTGCATACGACGGGAACTGAGGGATCGCGGAATTGGATCGCATTTAAATCCTGTGCCAAGCGGTCCTGCGCGGGCTTCATAAGTGAAGAATGAAATGGCGCGCTGACGGCAAGGGCAATCGCCCGTTTCGCTCCACGCTCTTCGGCGAGTTTGCGCGCACGCTCCACGGCTCCAGCATGACCGGAAATCGCAATCTGCTCCGGAGAATTGATGTTGGCGGGCGAGCAGACTTCGCCTTGTGCGGCATCGTTACAAACAGCTTTCACTTTTTCAAAATCCATTCCCAGGATCGCCGCCATCCCGCCCATGCCAACGGGAACAGCTTCCTGCATGTACTTCCCGCGATTTCTTACGGTCCGCACGGCATCGGCAAAGGTGATGGTGCCCGCAGCTACATGCGCGGAATATTCTCCAAGGCTGTGCCCTGCAACAAGCGCTGGCTTAATTCCCTTTTCGTTCAGCACGCGCCACGCCGCGACTGAAGCAGTCAGGATCGCAGGCTGCGTGATCTCGGTGAGCTTAAGTTGGTCTTCAGGGCCCTCACAGCAAAGCTGCGAGATCTTGTAGCCAAGAGCCTCGTCGGCTTCTTCAAATGTCTGCTTTGCTATGAGATATTTTTCCGCCAACTCTTTGCCCATGCCGACGGCTTGAGATCCCTGACCGGGAAATAAGAATGCGATCTTCGAAATGGAATGTGTCATAGTTTGGTGTTTGGTGATTTTTAATGTTTGGTGATTTTATGCTTGATGATTTTAATGCTTGTGATCCGAGGAGCATTCAGCGCCGAGGAATCTGCTGCTGCAAATCTCCCAATACAGACTTCCGCTTCGCTCGGAATACAAAACGACAAATGGAAATTAGGTTTCCGCCACGGCAACCGGCCTAATTCCCGCCAGCTCTTTTTCAATCGTCGCATTTATTTTGTGTTCGGCGAATTCTGAAGCGACGCGCAACGCGTTCTTGATGGCGTTTGCGTTCGACGAACCGTGCGTGATGAAGCAAACGCCTTTTACTCCCAGTAGCGGCGCACCGCCATATTCGGTGTGGTCGAGACGTTTTTTGAAATCGGAGAATGCGCTGCGGGAGAGCAGATATCCCACTTGCCGGGTAATGGTCTCTTTCAACGATTCGCGCAGGATGGAGCGCACTAAATGCGCGACGCCTTCGGAAATCTTCAGCGCGACGTTGCCAACAAAACCGTCCGCCACGATGACATCCACCTGGCCGTTGTATAGATCGCGACCCTCGACATTTCCTATGAAATTCAGCGGGAGCTGTTTAAGCAGCTGAAACGCATCGCGGGTGAGCTCGTTTCCTTTGCTCTCTTCCTCGCCAATGGAAAGCAGTCCTACGCGCGGGCGTCTTAGGCCGAACATGCTGCGGCAATAGATTTCGCCCATCACCGCGAACTGTTCGAGGTTTTCCGGCTTGCAATCTACATTCGCGCCGACGTCCAGCAGCACCGCAACCGTGCGCACAGCCGTCGGAAACACCGCCGCCAGCGCCGGGCGATCCACGCCGGGCAGCATTCCTAAAACCAGTTTCGCAGTAGCCATGGCCGCACCGGTATTGCCGGCGGTAACAAATCCCGCGGCATCCCCTTCGCGCACCAGCCGCAGACCGACGCGAATAGAAGAATCCCGCTTCGCGCGGACGGCCTGCATCGCTTTATCTTCCATGGAAATGACTTCGCTGGCATGAACCACTCGAATCGGCAGTTCCGCAGCCACGGGGTAGCGAGACAATTCGGCCCGGACAATCTCTTCCGGGCCGATTAAAGAAACATGAACGCCGTATTGCCGTGCTGCCTGGATGGCGCCTTCAATTTCAGGCTTCGGCGCACGGTCAGAGCCCATCGCGTCCAACGCTATGACGCTGGCCATGAGAGTAAACTAGCTAGCTTCCTCAACTTGGAGCACTTCGCGGCCCTTGTAGTAACCGCATTTTGCGCAAGCGTGATGCGGCATTTTCCGCTCGTGGCAGTTCGGGCACTCGGAGAGCGACTTGCTCTTCAAAGCATCGTGAGCGCGGCGTGTCGCGGTGCGCTTTTGTGAATGTCGTCGTTTCGGATTAGGCATGGTTCCCTCATTCGCCGCGCTGTCCTGCGCAGTCCAAATTCTATTTTACTGCTGTAATTTACTTCCCAAATCTTTCAATGCCGCCCAGCGGACATCGGCGGGCACGCTGCATGAGCATTGCTCCGCATTCAAATTCTTTCCGCAGTGCGGGCAAAGACCTTTGCAGTCTTCCCGGCATACTACCTTTAACGGGACGGCCAATAGCACCTGCTCGCGCACAACATCTTCGAGCGCAAGGCCTGCTCCTTGATAGTAGCTTACCTCGGCTTCCGCTGCAGTCACCGAAAGCTCTTCCCGGCTTGTATCGGACCCCTGGGGCCGGTACAACAAATCAAAATCGCGGTTCACGTCGTAAGTCACCGGATCCAGGCAACGCGCGCAAGGCAGTTCCAGCCTCGTTCGCAACTTCCCATTCACACGGATGTCCTGAATCGTCCGGTGCCGGCCCTCGTGCTCTTCCACCAACTGCGCCCTGCCGGAAGCCTTCAGAGCAGTGATCTGCCGCGCATCCGGGCTTAAATCAATCGCTTCCGGGGCAAATTCTTCCTTGAAATCAATCGGACGGCGTTCCAGATCTTTGATTTCGAACCGCATCGGTAACTCCCGCGCCCCCAACCCAATACCGCGAAGCCGCGGAAGCACGCACAGAGGCGTAAGTCTTCAAGGGAGCAAGAGTTAAGGATAAAGGCAGGGTGAAAGGGTGTCAAGAATAAGGGTGGGGACTGGTGGCTTAATACTATGTTGCCAATGGATTACACAGAATATCCCAAAATAAGGCCCATTTACATCCTGAAAATCAGCATGTAGGGTTTTCTCCTCTAATGCAGGAAATTCCAATGACGATTCAGATCGGAATGGTTGGAACTGATGGAATATTGATTGCTGGAGACACGAAATGGACGGCGGAACCATTGCCGATGCACGCATTCTCAACAGCGGAACCATAAGTGGACTAGAAATCATATTGTGTAAACGCAACGAGATTCTCCGCATGTCTGATGAATCCATCCAGAAATTACTGGAAATATCTGCGGAGTGGAGCAGGAGCATAGGTGAACTATTCCTAAACCATAGACTCCAATTCACCTACACTCCAAACATGATCGGTTAAAATCGTCTTCCATCGCAGGAGTGACACGCAAAGTCGCATGAACACGTCAGAAATTGATCCCAGCACCAAACCTGCAAGAAAGTTCGGTTACTTCGGTAAACGTCTCATCCAGCGATGGCGTTGATGTGCGTCAAATGCTAGTGGAATTTCGGCCTTTTGGTTGTGCTAGACTATTCCTAGGTTTTCCCTATGGCTACCCTATACGTCGAAAATGTTCCGGATGACATTTACGCGACCCTCCGCAAGAAAGCGCGGGAAAAGCGCTCATCCATTGCTGCTGAAATCGTGGCTCTCTTGCGGCAGCACTATCCCACGGAAGCGGAACTGAAAAAACGCCGGGAAGTATTTAAACGATTGACGAAGCTCCGTGAAGCCAGGCCTCCTGGTTCCGGTCCATTTCCTAGTACCGAAGAGTTGATCCGCGAGGACCGCGAGCGTTGATTACTTGTGTGGTGGACGCAAGCGTGGCCGCCAAATGGTGCCTGTCACCGCAATGGGAAAATTATTCCGCGCAGGCCGTCGAACTACTTGCTTCCGTGACATCAGGAAATACACAAGTCTTTGTTCCTGATCTGTTTTTCGCAGAGATGGGCAATATCTTATGGAAAGCTGTGCGTAAGCAGAAAATTTCCTCAAATGGAGCTTTTGCCGCTTTACATCTGCTTCGCGAATTGGATCTGTTTGTTTTTCCCACAGCAGACTTGACGGCACAAGCTCTAGAAATCGCTTTGCAACATAACCGCACGGTATACGACTGCCTCTATGTTGCCCTCGCTGTGCGCTCTTCCACCGACTTTATTACCGCTGATGAAAAGCTTGCGAATGCCTTGGCGGCATATTTACCGGTGAAATGGCTGGGAGTTTTCTAAGCTATATTTGATCCATGGGCGCGGCAAGAATGTTCGGCTCGATGCGTTCGTTTGGGAAGGATGCATCCGTTGTAAATCAGAAAATTAAGC
>DASXCC010000207.1:0-8147 GCA_036491415.1 Terriglobales bacterium
TTTGATCTGCAATAGTTTTGCCGAAGTTGCTGTCTCCCATGCTTTTGCGAGAAGCCGGATAAACACTGCGTATCGTTAAGCCCTGGAAAATGCACTACATAAGAAAAATCCTCCGAATTACCCTGATCAGCCTTGCCGCGGTCTGCGTCTTCGCAGCAGACATTCCGCCGCAGCCGTGGACAATCCTGAACACCGGCATTGATACCAACCTGCGCGGACTCAGCGTCAAGTGTGAAAAGAACAAAGCGTGCGTGCTCTGGGTTTCAGGCTCGAATGGAGTTGTGCTGCGCTCGATTGATGACGGCAAGACTTGGAAACAGCTTGCGGTGCCGGATGCACGCGATCTCGACTTCCGCGACGTTGAAGCTTTCGATGCGAACACTGCGTATCTAATGTCGAGCGGAGATGGGCAAAAGTCGCGGATCTACAAAACCACAGACGGCGGCGCTTCCTGGAAATTGCAATACTCCGATCCCCGCCCGAGTTTCTTTCTCGACTCACTTGCATGCGATTCTCCCACGTATTGTGTGGCCATCAGCGATCCGGTAGACGGTAAATTCCCCATCATTGCCACCAACGACGGAGAACATTGGACAGAACTCGCGCCCGACGCCATGCCCGCCGCGCTTCCCCAAGAAGGCGCTTTTGCTGCGAGCGGCACAGTCATTACTTTCTGCCAGCACAAAATTTTCTTTGCCACCGGAGGCCCGGCCGCGCGAATTTTCCGTTCGAGTGATAGCGGCCATTTGTGGAAAGTTGTGAACACGCCCATTGTGAGTGGCAATGCCTCAAGCGGTATTTTTAGTGTCGCGTGTTATTCGCACAGCGATCTTGTGACGGTGGGCGGTGACTACAAAAATCCCGAAAGCTCCACCAATGCAGCAGCTTATTCTTCGGATAGGGGTATCACTTGGCAACTTGCCCAGATGCAGCCCGGCGGCTTTCGCTCCGCTGTCGCATGGATGTCTGGAAAGGATCTCATCGCGGTCGGTCCCAATGGCGCGGACATTTCACATGACAAGGGAATGCACTGGAGCCGCATCAACTCCACGAATCTGAATGCGATCGTCTACGCCGGAGAACGCGCGTGGGCCGCCGGGCCCAAAGGGACTGTCGTGGTTCTCAGCAATTAGCGATAACGCTTTGCTTTCTACCTTATTTTCCGATCCACGCCAGAGCATGAATCGTTTAAAGCTTAATCCAAAATTTCCCGCGATCGGCAAACCGCAACCCGATAGTACTTGCACGCCAATTTTCGGGAGTTTCGACCCGGTCTGAGATCCGTGGCGCAGCCCCAAAAATCAGACAGGCTTCCTCACATACGTAGGAACGTTATAGAAATGCAGTTTTTGCAATTTTATTTTCTTGAGGGCTACGAACTGGTCTACGGCCAGGGTTTCTCCGGCCACCGAGTTGTAATCGTCGAAAACGATAATTCCTCCCGGTACGACGCGGTCATACAACTCATTGAGCGCAAATATGGTTGGCTCTTGTACATCCATATCGAGGTGCAGAAAAGCGATGCGCGTCTCGGGATGGTCTGCAAGGTATTTGGGGATGGTCTGAAAGACGTTTCCCTTTACCAGAGCTACATTCTGAAAAGCTTTGCGGCGGAGGATGCCGGAAAGTTCTTCAACGGAAAGCCCATTACCACCGGCGCCTTCAAATCCGCGAATGAAGCGCAGATCATTTTCTGTTTCTAGATTCTCCTGCGGAAACTTTCCAAAGGCGTCGAAGCCGATAATCTTGCGTGAAAAGTCGTTTTCCAAAGCATTGCGGAAGGTCGCCAATCGGATCAACGACGCTCCTTTATATACTCCCAACTCCACAATGTGCCCGGGCAACTCGAGGATCGACTTGTATAGCTCGTAGTGCGCCAGCATTTTATTGAGCCGTGTGGGATGGCTGAACCAGTAGAAGGCATTTTCATGGTCCCATACATCGCTGCTCGACAAACCGCGAATCGAAAGATTGTCGGAGGCAAGCGCGTCTGTTGAGAGATCAAGATTCTTAATGTTTTCTACGGAGGATGCTGTGCGTTCTGGCGAGTCGAGTACTTTGAGCATGATGCAGACAGGGTAATGCTTTTGACTGTCAGGAAATACTGACAACTGATGTTCGTTGTGAAAAGGCTATTGCAGTGGAACGGGCTTTCGCCACGAGTTTAATCGAGCAGGGAAAAGTCGTCATCAATTTCCGGAAGCGCAACAACTTTTCAGGTGAAAACGCGCGAGCCGTTTTTCTATGAAGCAAAGCTGCGCGTGCTTTTCAACCAGTTCCGGAAAGACTTACCGAATGTCTTTCCGGAGAAACGCAACCGCAAAGAAACGATTTTTTTAAAAATTCACGCGATTATTCAACGGTTACAGACTTCGCGAGGTTGCGTGGCTGATCCACGTCGCAACCACGGCGTACAGCGATGTGATAAGCGAGCAATTGCAACGGTACAATTTCCAGGATCGGCGAAAGTTCTTCCGGCGCCGGAGGAATGTAGATTACGTGATCGGCTGCTTCCTTGATGTCCTCGTCGCCTTCAGTTGCCAGCGCAATGACTTTTCCGGAACGTGCCTTGACTTCCTTCAAATTGGAAATTGTTTTTTCATAACGAACTTTGGAGAGTTCGTTGTTTTTGTCGCAAGTCGCAATCACCACGACCGGCAGGTTCTCATCAATCAGAGCATTCGGGCCATGCTTCATTTCGCCCGCCGGATAACCTTCCGCGTGGATGTAAGAAATTTCTTTCAGCTTCAATGCGCCTTCTAGTGCGATGGGGTAGTGGATGCCGCGGCCGAGGAACAGGAAATCCTGCGCGCGAACGTAAATCTTGGCAAGGTCTTCGCACTCTTCATCGCGGGTTAGCAAATGTTCCAGCTTGCCAGGAATTCGCGTAAGTTCCTGCACGGCTGCACGTGCCTGTTCGTCGGTCAGCGTGCCCCGAACCTGGGCCAGATAAAGCGCAAATAAATAAAGCGCGGTCAATTGTCCGGTAAAAGCTTTGGTGGAAGCGACGCCAATTTCTGGCCCGGCATGAGTGTAGATGGTGCCGGAGGCTTCGCGCGTAATCATGGAACTCACCACGTTGCAGATTGCCAGGGTCTTCGAGCCTTTGGCTTTTGCTTCGCGCTGCGCGGCAATTGTATCGGCGGTTTCTCCAGACTGAGAAATGACCAGCGTAATCGTGTCCGGAGCTACGAGTGGATCGCGGTAGCGCCATTCGCTCGCATAATCCACTTCCACGGGAACACGTGCCAGGCTTTCGATCATGAATTTTCCGGCTTGGCCGGCGTGCCAGCTGGTTCCGCAAGCTTCGATGTTGATCTTCTTCGCAGCTTTGAACTCTGCCTCGGTGATCTCCATCTCGTCGAGGAACACGTGTCCAGTTTCCTGCGAGATGCGGCCCAGGGTCGTGTCGCGGACGGCGCGCGGCTGCTCGTAAATTTCTTTGAGCATGAAATGCTTAAAGCCGCCCTTCTCCGCCATAATCGGGTCCCAGGTCACATGCTGTACCTGACGCACGATCGGTTGACCGTTGAAATCTGTCAGCTGCACGCCCGCGGGAGTAATGACCGCCAGGTCTCCGTCACCAAGGAAGAAAATGTCGCGTGTGTGGTAAAGGATCGCGGGAATATCGGAAGCAACGAAATATTCGTCTTTGCCGAGTCCAATGACAGCCGGCGGGCCGTTGCGGGCTGCGACAATTTTGTTGGGCTCTGTCACTGAGATGACCGCCAACGCGAAAACACCCGTCAATTGCGTGACGGTTTTGCGAACAGCTTCTTCCAGCGACGGCGCGCTTCCGTTGGCGCTCTTCAACAAATACTTCTCCACCATGTGCGCGATAATTTCTGTGTCCGTCTCGGTGGTGAAGCGGTGGCCTTCTTCAATCAGCTTTCTTTTCAGCGGCACATAATTTTCAATGATGCCGTTGTGCACTACGACGATCTGTCCGGTGCAATCGCGATGCGGATGGGCATTTTCTTCCGTGGGACGTCCGTGCGTAGCCCAGCGAGTGTGGCCGATGCCGTAGGTGCCATCAATGGGCTTCAGGCGGATGGCTTCTTCTAAGTTACGCAGTTTGCCTTCCGCGCGTCGGATCTGCAGTCCTTCTCCGCTTCCGCATACGGCAATTCCTGCGGAGTCATATCCGCGATATTCCAACCTGCGCAGTCCGTCAATAATGACCGGAACCACGCGCTTGTTCCCAACATAGCCCACGATGCCGCACATAGCAGTGCTCCTGAATTTGGCTGTTTATAAAGGGGAGTTTACTTGATTACCGACTCTGAAGAGGAATTACCTTAGTCCTCAAGAGAGAAACGAAACTCTTCAATC
This sequence comes from Terriglobales bacterium, assembly GCA_036491415.1. GTDB lineage: Bacteria > Acidobacteriota > Terriglobia > Terriglobales > Acidobacteriaceae > JAICKN01. Next base: position 4,333 of record DASXCC010000207.1, read on the forward strand.
ACCGGGTTGGTGAGCACGTCGCGGGCAATTCGTCCCACTTCCGCTTCAGCTTCGCCTCGCGAAAGTCTGCCGTCCAGGGTAAGTTCGAAATATTTTCCCTGGCGTACCTCGCCTAAACCCTTATAGCCCATCTTCTTAAGAGCGCCTTGGATAGTCTTGCCCTGGGGGTCAAGCACGCTCTTTTTTAGTGAAACGTACACGTACGCTTTCATGGGGATGCACCTATTATACGTGACTCTGGTAAAGGGAAAAGACGGTTTCTTAGGTAGGAGAAATCGAAAATTAAGATAGCTCTAACTTAGAGCGGCAAGTTGCGCGTCGAGATCCTGCAAAGCGGCTTGTAAAACTCCGCGATAACGCTCATTTTGCGTGGCCTCTATCTGTTTTGCAATGCGTTCGCGCTGCAAGCGCAGACCTTCACGCTTGCGCCCCGTCGCTGCCTCTTCGGAAGTAATGGGGCGTTTGCCCGATGAAGTAGATGACTGCGCTTCGGCCTGCTGTTCCTCGATCCCCTTACTTTCCCATCCGCGCGCCATCGTAAAATTCTATTCCTTCGCACCGCAAATATTTATCGGGACACCAATGGGTATTGCGCACACGTGCATTTCAGGTATGATGGCGCCAACAACGTACGCTACAGTACAGTACTTGGGAAAACATTGCTCGAGGGGGTGAAAGTGACTCGCGCAAATGGTTTCGGATAGCCATCTAGATTTTGAGAGTCGTCGTTACGAAACACTTTTGCAGATGGCTGATATTCTTGTGCGCCATCGTAACCTCGGCGACTTTTTCCATGATGTAACCGAGCGCCTGCACACGGTAATTTCCTTCGATCTGATCTTCTTTGCCTTTCATGATCCTGCCATTGATCACATGCGTGTGCAGTTCTGGCAAGGCGCTGACATCTCCGCCAACCAGAATCTGCATGTAGATGAAACTCCCAGTGGATGGGTATGGAACAACCAGTAGCCGCTGGCGATCCCTGACATTGCCAGAGAAGAACGTTTTGTTCCAGCAATGAAAAATCTGCAGACCGCGGGAATCCGATCGTACAGTGTTTTGCCTCTCACTACCCCGCAGCGAAAAATTGGCGCGCTGGGATTTGGTAGCGCCGAGGTCAACGGCTATAACGACTCCGATCTTGTCTTCCTGCAACGGATTGGGGAAATGATCGCTCATGCGGTGGAGAATGCGCAGAATCGTGAAGCTCTGCACAAAGAACAAGAACGTTTACGGATGCTGCTTCAGGTGAATGCCACCCTTGTTGCCAGCCACGATTTGCAGAAATTATTTCCGCTGGTTTCCAGCTACATCCGAAGCGTAGTGAAGCAGGATTTCGCCAGCCTGGCTCTTTACGATGAGAAGGCCCAGGTCTTCCGTAAATATGCTTTAGATTTCCCCGACGCACCTGATCTGTTTTCCATCGGGCAGACGTTCCCGTTGAAAGACACCAGTTCAGGTTTGGCCTTGATCGAACAACAAGTCAAAGTCTTCAACTCTGAGCAGCTTCTCCAATTCACGTCGCAAACGAATGTGGCATTACTCGCCAATGGGATCAAATCCGTGTGTTGCATTCCCTTAATTACAAGGAAGGGCCCCTTGGGGACCCTTAATTTCGCCAGCAAAAGCGAGCCGGCTTTTCTTCCTGAGGATGTCGGCTTGCTCAAACAAATCGCCGGACAAATGTCCATCGCTCTCGATCATGCGCGCGCTTACAAAGAAATTGGCGAACTGAAAGACAAGCTCGCGCATGAGAAATCGTATCTCGAGGGGGAGATACGCTCGGAATTGAACTTCGAAGAGATTGTCGGGGAAAGTATTCCACTCAAGCGAGTGATGAAAGACGCGAAAACCGTCGCACCAGAGGATTCGAACGTTTTGATTTTGGGAGAGACGGGAACCGGCAAAGAGTTGATCGCCCGGGCGATTCATCGCATGAGTTCGAGAAAAGAAGGCAGCTTTATTAAGTTAAATTGTGCCGCCATTCCTACCGGGCTTTTGGAAAGCGAACTGTTTGGTCACGAAAAAGGCGCTTTCACTGGAGCCGTTAGTCAGAAGGTTGGCCGTATCGAACTGGCCGATAAAGGCACTCTTTTCCTGGATGAAGTTGGAGAAATGCCTTTGGAGATTCAGCCTAAACTCCTGCGTGTTTTGCAGGACCATGAATTCGAACGTTTAGGCGGCACGCGCACGGTACGCGTAAACGTCCGGTTGATCGCAGCCACCAATCGCGATTTGCAGAAGAGCGTGGCCGAAAAGGAATTCCGCCAAGACCTTTACTATCGCTTGAATGTTTTTCCCATTCGCATGCCTGCATTGCGGGAGCGCGCCCGGGACATTCCCTTGTTAGTTCGTTACTTCGTGCAGATGTTTGCCCGCCGGATGAATAAACCCATCGAGACAATTACAACCGAAACCATGAACGCATTGATCGCCTGGGATTGGCCGGGCAATGGGCGCGAGCTGGAGAATTTTATTGAACGCTCGGTGATTCTTTCCCGGGGGTCTGTTCTGAATGTGCCACTTGCGGAGTTGAAACATGCCCGCAGTCATAACAGCGCCGATCTCACGCTGGCCGATCTGGAACGCGAATACATTATTCGCGCCTTGCGACAAACCGGCGGCGTTATTTCCGGAATGAATGGCGCAGCGGTAAAACTTGGCCTCAAGCGGACAACTTTGCAATCGCGCATTCAACGCATGGGAATTTCTCGCCAAGAGTACAAGAACTAAACATCAATTGCCGAACGATCGGCAATTTGCCGGAGTATCGTCCGGAACTTACTCGCAACGATTTTAAATTTCTGTTGTAACCGCCATTTTCTCAATGAAATAGCCTAGATTTTCTTTTTGGAACTCAAACTGCCCAAAGAGGGAATAGCTTCTCCCAAGTGTTGTCTCCGAAATAGTTGAGAAAAAATGAGACTCGGCAACGAACCAGCCCGGGGCCGGGGAAGTGTGTCTCTAAGCGGTGTTCTGAGTTCCGCTGCTTTGGCGCGCTCTCCTGATTTTGCCTCAAAAAACGCGGTTGTTGGGAAAGCAAAAATTTCTCAGTCAACTCTGCCATCGGCGGAAGACAAGAAGAACGAGCAGTGGATTGCCACGCGCTTCGATCCGCTGTATCTGTTCTACTGCTCGGCCATGTGGCACAAACATTCGCACCCCAGTGCCGGATGGGAGTTGGTCGCTGCGCTCAAATCCCTCGACACCAGCTCCCACGTACTGGCGGCATCGTTTCTGGCAGCCACAGAAAATGCCCGGTTCCTCTCCCGCGATTTGCGGCATCGCGTCCGCAGTACCGCACGAAGAGGTCTTTTCGTTTTAGGTCAACACCATTCTGCAAACGAGGTGGACATGAGAAACAATGAAGTTCTTCCCATTCCGGAAAATTGCACGCATTGCAAACTCCGTAAGACGAATTGGTTCTGCGGACTTTCGCCTGATTTGTTGAAGGCTTTTAGCTCCGCGTCGCGTCTCAGTTCTTATCCGGCAGGGGTGCCGCTCTTCCACGAAGGGAACCGCCCGCGCGGAGCATTCGTCGTCTGCTCTGGACGCGTGAAACTTTCCACGACTTCGCGGGAGGGGAAGGTATTGATCCTGAAAGTCGCCGGCCCGGGTGAAATTCTGGGATTGAGTGCCGTCATCTCCGGGTCAGCCTATGAGACCACCGCGGAAACTGTTGGCCCATGCCAGGTCAATTTCGTGGAGCGGGAAAATTTGATCCGAATGATTGAAGGAAACACCGAGATGAGCTTGCGCTCTATCCGTTTTCTTAGCACTGAATTTCAGTCGGTCTATCGCGACATCCATGAATT
>DASXCC010000208.1:0-36416 GCA_036491415.1 Terriglobales bacterium
CAGGATTGAAGGTTCGGTGTAGTGCAGTATGCCAAAGCCGAGGGTCGAATGGCACAGTTCGCGGACTTCTCCTGAAACCGTCGGCCCCCAGAACGGAACAGTCCCTGTTACAACCTGATAGTGGGCATTAATCTGATCCGTACGATAGTTGGAGAGAAGTTGATTGGTGATCGCCCCTTCATCGTTTCCCCAGGATTCGACTAAAACTTCGACGATGTTAAGTTTTGATGCGGCGCTTAAATTGTGAACTAAGGCAATGCCCCGTTCTGAAGCCGAATCAGAATACTGTCCGTCCACACGGCCGGCATGCTGCATATTCTTTCTAGCAGCTATCCATCTTCTAACTAAACTTGCTTCGGGGAATCGCAAAAGAACGGTTCGTGTAATGTCTGGATGAGTAAGGATGCAATATCTGTTCCACACATCGATTGAGACCAATACTAAAGTGACACAAAGTAATGCAAGAGCCATTTTAAAACGCACACGCTTTACGATTGACTTTCTGAGTGCATAACTTGATATCGCTAAAGGTATGACGATAGCAAATGCCCAACCTCCATATATCAAAAGGCGCCTCGGAGGAAGCAAATAGAGAGAATTCAGGGCATAAAATACATCCTGTGGTTGAAAATAATAAGTAGTCACGATTCCAGTTAAAAGATCGATCGTCATGCAAAAGACGAGCAGGACGGGAGTCCATATTGCTGGAAGAAACAATGCCAATATTCCCGAAACTAATACGTCGACATCGAAGTACGCTGATTGTGTACAGATACTTCGTCCTGCCAGACGCACGATAAAACCGGGGATAAACCAGAAACAAAAATAGGCCGCTAGCCAAAAATACGAAACGGGGAATTTTTGGTCGTTATTTGGGTCCGACGGAGAAAGCAGGCTTGATAACCCATGATCCTGCAATAGAGACAAAAGTTATTCCTCGTAGTTGCGCGTATTGGCTTACGAAGAAATAGCGTATCACCAGGATGATTGTTTTAGTTTCTGTAAATAAAAAATCATTCTTCAAAATAGAATGGGGCTTTTCAGAGGAAGAGCAGCCTACCGGCCAACGCCGACGTACTCAAATCCCATGGCGCGCAGGCGGACAGAGTCGAGAAGGTTTTTCGTATCCACGATCACTGGACGTTTCAACAGATGTTTGATGCGATCAAAATCCAGACTGCGGAATTCCGGCCAGCCTGTGCCGACAACGAGAGCGTCCACGCCTTCCGCGGCCGCGTAGGCAGATTCGCAATACTGCACGGTGCCGTTCAACTGTATCTTGGCTTCAGGTATTGCAACCGGATCATAGGCCCGGACTCGCGCGCCCTTCGATACTAAATTCTGCGCCAGTTGCAACGACGAAGATCCGGCCACGGAATTCGTATTCGGCTTGAACGCAAGGCCGAGAATTCCTACATCCTTGTTCAGCACGGATTGCACGATGCCAGAAATCTTGCTGACTACGTTCTCCGCCAGGTTCTGATTCACTTCGCGGGCCGCGCTCAGTACTTTCAAAGGCACGCCCTTGCTGCGAGCGAGGTCCACAAGCGAATCCATGTCAGACTCGGCAAACAGGCCGCCCATGCCGGCGCCGGGCTGCAAGCAGCGTGGAGCGATCTTTTTATCGAGACCCAGAGCCAGCGACAAATTCACTGCATCGGCATTCACCCGTTCGCACAGGTTTGCCAGCTCGTTGATAAAAGAAATCTTTGTGGCAACAAATGCCGTGGCCGCTTCGCGCGCCAGTTCCGCGGTTTCGTGGTTTGTGACGATCACGGGAATTCCCCGCATGACCAGCGGATGAAAAATCTGCTTGACGGCCTGCACCGCTTCGTTGGAACTGGTTCCCACCAGAATGCGGTCGGGCCAGTTGAAATCTTCTACAGCGCAGCCCGGAGTGAAGAACATGGGCTGCGAAATAACGGTGGTTTTCAGCCCCGCGGACTTCAACTGCTGTTCAATCGCGGTAGCCGTACCCACGGTCACAGGCGTTACAACAGACATCAACTGCGGCTTGGAGGCCATGCGCGCCATGCGTATAACAACATCCGCCAGGTTTTCCGCATTATCTTCGGCCAGAAAAATGAATTGCACTTTGCGCGAGAAAGACTCCAGGTCGGTGGAATACAACAATCGTCCGGAGCGCACGTTGCGCTTAATCACTTCGTGCAGGTTCTTCTCAAAGAAAGGAATACGGCCTTGGGCCATTTCCACCATGCGCGAACTGTCATGGTGGCAGCAGGTGACGGGAGTTCCAAAGTCGGCCAGGCAGGCGGAGATCACCGTCCCCAGGTATCCTGCGCCGTACACTCCTATTTGCATCGTCGTCTCCTGCAATCGGCCAGAGTTTTAGGGCTGCCGGGCGCCTCACACCCGTAGCAATCCAATATCTTGTGTACGCTGTGGACTCAGCCTCGCGCAATGTACGCAAGACCCATGTACTTCCAGACTGGCACACTTGTACCAAATGGGAATTAGGACAATGAACCCTTAGCTATTGATTTTTGGGGACGGCAAGACTATGCCCGAGGCGAATGCTGGCCAGGTCTTTCCAGCACATGTGGTCTTCCTCACGCACAAATACCAGTTCTTCCATACGGATAGAGCGGTCTCCCTTGAACTGCGCCCAGCGCCGCCGGGCCATGCGATAAGCGGTTTGGGCCTGATCTTCACTGCCCATTTTCACAATCGTCATGTGGGGCATGTAGGACCACTCTTCTTTATATTGCAGGGCCCCGGTATTCAGCTTGTTGTGGAGGTCTTTCACTCGAATAGCCGCGTGCACGACACGAATAAAGACGGTGGGAGTTACGGGAATAAAGGTTTCGACTTCGCCCAGGTTTACTTCGAAGGGTTCGGCCTGACTACATACCTCGTGCAGCGTATCAATAGCGGATTCTTCCGATCCCGCCAGAACCCGCGGCGGTAGTACGGTTACGTGCGCCGCCAGATGGGGTAACTCAGGATGCATCTCTTTCCTGATTCTTTCTACAAATTCCCCCACGGGATTGCGGACATACGCAACTAAAGCGTATCGAGACCCTTGCACGGAACAAATTATAAACGTTTTCCGGCAGAAATTTGTCGGCTGAAGGTACTACCCTTTCCAAATTCTGTACATTGCCTCAAACGTTATTCTCAACCTATTTTTCTCGCTGTTATATTTGTGTTGTGCGTCAGGTAATAACTTTTCGCAGAATTTTTTCCGCTCGTTCACTCTTCGTTCTGTCTTTGGGCTCTACCCTCCTCTTTTCAGCCTGTCATCGTCACGGTCGTTCCCATGAAGCCGCTTATGTTTCGGCGCCGCAGGCGATCCTGCGGGACCAGGTCGCGGCGGTTTTTAACAAGATGGGCATCGTGAAAAATGGAGAGCGGGTGGAAGTCCTCGACCGCGACCGCCGCTATGTAAAAGTTCGAACTTCCGGAGGAGTCGAGGGCTGGGTTGAGCAACGTTACCTCGTCACGCAGGAGGTGTACGACGGATTCCAGAAGCTGAATCAGGAAAACCAGAACAATCCTGGACAAGCGACGGCCATCACGCGCAACGACACCAACATCCACCTCACGCCCGAACGCGACGCCGACCACCTTTATCAATTAATAGAAGGGTCCAAGGTCGCGGTGCTGAAACGGGTAACGACCGAGAAAGCGCTACCCGGAGAACAATCGAAACCCAAAGACAACAGCGGTAAACCGGTCGCAATGGAAGACTGGTGGTTGATTCGCGATGCGCAAGGACACACCGGCTGGATGTTAGGCCGCATGCTGGATATTGATGTTCCCATCGACGTCGCGCAATATGCGGAAGGCCAGCGCATCGTCGCTTGCTTCGAGTTGAACGAAGTGAATGACGGCGACAAAAAAGTTCCGCAATACCTCATGCTCCTGACTGAACCCAAGGATGGCATGCCGTACGATTACAACCAGATCCGGGTCTTCACATGGAATGTTCGCATGCATCGCTATGAAACGGCTTACCGCGAGCGCAATTTAATTGGAATGTTGCCGGCGACCGTATCGCATGAAGATTTCGGCAAGGAAGGCAATCTGCCGACTTTCACCATTCACGTACAAGAAAAAGACGGCAGCCTCACTGACAAGAAATACAAACTGAATACGCCGATCGTGAAGAGAGTACTCCAGCCGGGCGAGGAAGCTACGCCGCCTGCGAAGCGCCACTAATCGTCGTTTGCCGGAACTTTTATTTGCGAACATTATTATTTTTGAATATTTTATTATTTTCCGAACATGGGGTAATGACTCGCCGCGGCCATGAAAAACAGCATGGGCAAAGATAGAAATGCATTCATCTGCGAACAGAGGAAGGACATCCGCGCCATGCGCGACGCTTTCTCGGGAATCGCAGTTCCCTTCTCCGCATTCTCACGCTTCCATAGGATGATTCGTTTCTGAATACGCCAGATCACGCCCCATACATTCAACATCATGACCCAACCGATGCCACCGCCGATTCCAATGCAGAGCAGACGATTGCTCTCCCACCCGTGATCATTCAAGCTGAGAAATAACCAGGCGGCCGCAATCACGATGACTGCCGCTAAGATGCCCAGCACCCATCCATTGTTGAGAACTCCTTTGCCGGGAATCAATAGCGCATAGAGCAGCGCCCAGACGATGGTCCAGATCAGAAAGAAACTTCCCATGGCCATGCCGCTTGAGGCTTGAGCATTGTGCGCGTCGGCGGCAACGATATTTCCCCAATACGCCAGCCCCATTAGCACGGTGACGACCGCGGCCCAGCGAAACCACCACAAAGCACGCGACATGAGCGCGGGAAAAACTTTTCCCTTCGTGGCAGAATCCAGTTGGCTCATTAAGGGAACGTTCACCAGGATGAAAAAATAAAGGAGTCCCAGCCAGGTGATGCCGGCAACAAAGTGAATCCAGCGAACCAGCATCAGGAAATTCGTATTGAAGTCAGAGGGCAGATGAAGACTGGAAGCGAAAAATATGGCGCTGAACATGATTTCTCCGAATATCGAAGCTGATCTTGGATCTGGGAACCGGCAGAGCGTCCGATTTTACATGAAGATCTTGGCAGATTCCGCTTTGTTGATTTCCTCCTCCTTCATTCCGCGTTCCCTTGTTTCGCGGCCAGGTTTCGCGTCTTTGATATTGACATCTTTGATTTTGGCATTTTGATTCCCGAGATTCGACCTTCGGTCTGGGGTGCTTCACAATGCTGTATCCTGCATGGTTGATTTAAACCGCTTTCGATCATGAAACCTGCGCGCCGCTTTTATTTTTCCATCGCGATCATTTCATTTGTGCTGTTCTCCGCCTGCATGGGAAGCGGTTACTCCGTACTGACCCATGAAGAGGTTGTCGATCTTTTATGGCAGGACCAGCTCCAACCTCTTCTGCTGAAGCGTTATCCGCACGCCACGCCGGAGCAACTGCGTCAGGCACATGCTTTCGCCTACGGCGGATGCGTGATTCAGGATATGGGCTACTATCCCTTCGGCAGCAAATACTTTAGCGACCTCGTTCACTACGTGCGCAGCGGAGATTTCGTCGAAGCCCTTCTTCACGATGCATCGGACCTCAATGAATATGCTTTTGCACTGGGAGCGCTGGCGCATTATGCATCGGATATTTCCGGTCATCCGACTATTAACCGGGTTGTGGCCATTGAATTTCCCAAGTTAAAAAAGAAATACGGGGATGAAGTCACTTATGAGGATGATCCCAAGGCCCACATCCGGACTGAATTTGGCTTTGACATGGAGCAGGTGGCGAAGAACCGTTACACCTCCGACCGCTACCATGACTTCATCGGATTCGAAATTGCCAAGCCTCTTTTAGCGCGGGCGTTCTTTGAAACTTACGACTTGAAGTTCGATGATGTCTTCGGCGACCAGGATTTGGCGATCAATAGCTACCGCCGCTCCGTCAGCATTTGGATTCCAGCAATGACGCGTATCGCCTTATTGTCGGAACGGAAAGAGATCGTCCAGGATACTCCGAACTTTGACAAACAAAAGTTCCTCTACTACCTTTCGCGCAAGCAATACGAACACGAATGGGGCACAAAATATCGCAGGCCCGGATTCGGCACACGTGTTCTCGCCTTTTTATTGAAAATTCTTCCCAAGGTCGGGCCATTGAGCGCGGTAAAGTTTGAGATTCCGACGCAGCAAACGGAAGACATGTACATCAAGAGCGTGAACCTTACTGTCGAGAACTATGAAGGTCTGCTGAAACAGTTAAATCATGCTTCTTTGGATTTGACGGACCGCGACCTGGATACCGGCCGCGACACACAAGCCGGCGAATACCAACTGGCAGACGAAACCTACGCCAAACTGGTGAATGATGTTTCGATCAAATCTACAACTCCGGTTACTGCCGGGTTACAGAAATCCATTCTCAGTTTTTATTCCGACCACAAGGGCGCCCCGTTCACCCAAAGGAAGAAAAAAGACTGGCAAAAATTGCAGGATCAATTGACCAAGCTGAAAGCCATGACTCCCGCAACCGCGCCAATCAAAAATTCACAATAGTTCCAAGTAAAATATTGTTCCTGTACACTGTCTGGGTTCTTTTCTGGGTGAGGAGGATCTCCCCGCATGAGCGCTCCGCAGACGCCTATCATTGAAGATAAGTTCTACCACGCCAAAATTACGAAACGCGCCGACTTCGCTTCCGATCTTTGGATGATCCGCGTAAACCCGGGCGCAGAATTCAAATTTACGCCCGGCCAATACGCGACGCTTGGCGTGCAGACGCCGGAAAAGCGCATCGAGCGGGCGTACTCAATCGTTTCCTCTCCCTACGAAAACGAAGTTGAATTCTTCTTCGAGCTCGTGCCGCAGGGTGAATTAACGCCAAAGCTTTACGCACTACAGGTAGGCGACGAAGTGCTGATGCGGAAATCTCCCAAGGGATTATTTACGCTCGACAAAAAAAGCGGACATACCAATCATTTTTTGATTTGCACGGTCACTGGACTTGCTCCATTCGTGAGCTACGTTCGCACCATGCACAAAGACTGGAAGGAAGGCCGGTTCAACGGCGAGCATAAACTTTTCATCCTTAACGGCGCAAGCCGCTCCTGGGAATTTGGATATCAGGCCGAGCTGGAAAAATTTGCCCAGGAAATTCCCTGGCTTCAATATGTCGCAACCGTCAGCCGCCCTTGGGAAGATGCGGACTGGAAAGGCGAAACGGGCCGCGTAGATGAACTCATGCGGAAATATGCAGACATGTGGAACATGGCGGGAGATAACACGACTTCTTACCTCTGTGGGCATCCCGACATGATTGAAAATGGAAAAGGAATTTTGAAACGCGCTGGCTTCAAGAAAGAGACCATGAAAGAAGAAGTTTACTGGATTCCGCCCAAAGAGCACGGCAAGTAAAAACCGCGATCACCATGAATCTTGCGCGCGAATTACCTGGCCATTCCCGTCCGTAATCTCCAATAACACTTTGTTGTCTCCGGGATAAGTTCCCTTCTGCGTAAGCTGATGCTGCCACTGATTAAGCGGCTGCTCGAAGGTCTCGTCGTACTCGGGAAATCCGTTCACAGAAATCTTGGCTGCCGCAATGGTTTCGCCTTTGCCAGTCTTGGTAAGTGCGGAAATATCCCATCCAGTTAAAGGATTGCGGGTGTGGGTCAGGGTTGAGTCCATGATTTTTTACCTCAAGAATTTTTTGAAGGCTCTGCGATCTCGGAAGTTTACTGAAAAACTCCGCCGAAAAATATTTCCGTGTACTGTTTGCCTAGATTCTCTGCTTGCAATGCGCCTTCAGGTTTATGCCACTGGTAAATCCAATTAATCATCCCTAGTAACGCGAATGCGGCGGCGCGGGAAGTTACATTGCCTTTAGATTGGCGCGTGCGCTGCACTTCCGCGATCAGATTCTCCACAAAATGTACATAATCTTTTTTCCGGCCGTTGATGCGCTTACGCAGCGCCGGAGGCAGGGGATGATTTTCATGCAGCATGACGGAAATTTCCCGGTCCGTCGCGCTGAGAACAACGCCGATGTGAAGGCGAATTAAAGTTCGCAAACGTTCTTCCGGATCCGCGATTCCCTTCACCGCATTCACCACACGGTCTTGCGTAATGTTCATCGCGTGGTCCATCAGGTTGAACAGGATTTCGTCTTTGCTTTGGAAGTGGTGATACAGACCGCCTTTGCTTAGCTTGAGGGCGGCCGCCACATCGTTCATCGAGGTCGCGTCGTAGCCCTGCTGCTGGAACAGGCGCGCGGCTGTACGAAGAATTTCCTGACGGGAGTCGGTGAGCGTCTCGCGGGACATGAATGGGACAGGATATACAGAGGAGAGGCAGAATGCCAAATCGTGAAGCGCATTTTCCGGTAAATCTTTATACGTGTAAGATTTTTGAGGATGCTTTACCGGATCACCTGTCCCCGTCGTTATAGGCGCTTGTTCGCCTGCCTGGCTCTGTTAATGGGCATCGGCGGCGCCTCAATTGCCGGCTGCGCACAGGGAGGCCCCCCGCTTTTGACGGATGATCCGGGAACTCCCGGCAATGGGAACTGGGAGATTAATCTCGGCTACACCCTGGACCGCACCGTGGATACACACACCTATACGGTTCCGGTTCTCGACATGAACTATGGCCTGGGACCGCGCATCCAGTTGAATTATCAGGTTCCATATCTTTTGGTAAGCGATCAAGGGCAGCCCTTGCAAAGCGGCCTGGGAAACTCGCAAGTGGCGGTGAAATGGCGTTTCCTCCAGGGACAAAACTGGAATCTATCCACTTATCCGCGCCTGGAATTCAATAATCCAACGGCTTCGGTGGACCGGGGTTTAGCAGAGCAAGGCCCGGCTTTCCTGCTACCACTTGAAATCACCAAAAAGGTGGGACCGGTGGATGTGAACTTCGAGGCCGGCTACTGGTTCTCGCGTCATGCAACCGATCAAGACATTGTCGGGCTGGCATTTGGCCATCAAGCCACCAAGAAACTCGAGGTCCTGGGCGAACTTTATCATTTTGCCAACATCCACGGCGGCGACCGCGACGACACCTTTGACGGCGGAGGCCGCTACGAATTCCACCACGGACTTCTATTTCTGTTCATGGCGGGGCGCAGCTTTTCCGGCCCTTCCAGCGGGCAGTCGCAGTTTATCGGCTACTTTGGCCTGCAGATTCAGATAGAACGTCACCCTCCCGAGGAACCATTGCCTCCAGCGACTCCCATCCCCAACCCAATCCATTGATATTGCGGCTTTTGAGGAGCGTAAATTCGTGGGAACTGAAAGCCGAGTCTTCGCGTATAAGATTGTGAGCATTCGTAGCGGTAAACAACGAGTTGTCCAAGTACCCGCTGTTTAGGAGAAGCCATGCGAAACCTGACGAAGATCATTTGCGTTCTGGCAATTTTCTTGCTGCCCGCCTGGGCCGCGCCGAAGACCAAGCCGGCCGACGACAATGCGATTGTGATTATTTTCAAGGATGGCCATCAGCAAAGCTTCTCCATGGCCGACATCTCCCGCATTGAATTCAATACTCCAGGACAAGCCGCATCATCCACCGTCGGAGTAAACCGGTTTATTGGAAAATGGACTGTCGGGGAAGGCAATGGCGACACCTTCACGATCACGCTGAATCGAGATGGCACCGCTCATAAGTCGATTGGCGCGACTCGCGGAACCTGGTCGGTCGTGGACGGCGAAGCGCACATCAGTTGGAACGACGGATGGCACGACATGATTCGCAAAGTCGGCACGAAGTATGAAAAAGTCGCCTATGCCCCGGGAAAATCTTATTCAGACAGCTCCGACAACGTCACTGACGCGCGGAGAGCCGACGCTGAACCGATCTAGTTCTTGCGTCCAAGTTCTTGCGTCCAAGCGGTGAGCTTGCCACACCAATATATGTCGTTACGGGCAGCTGATGTCAGCGAGTTTTCACAGTCAACAACTGAGTGAACGGCCCGCGACAGAATTGCATGCAGCTTTATACACCACAATTTCAGGATTGATGGAATTCGAACAACTCCGCGATGGACATTCTCCTGGTTTCATTTGACCGGTAAACGTAGATACTTGTAAAATTCTTACATACCGACCGGTCGGTTCCTGAGTTATGCCTCTACTTCATGCGCATGCTCCCGGCAGTGCTTTACAATAAAGGGTTTTCAGTTCAATCAAGTAGGGCATTGACAGGCCCACCTAACGGAGGAAACGTGGCAGCAACTATTTTTTACGAGCGGGACGCCAATCCTGGCGCATTGAAAGACAAAACCATCGCGGTATTCGGATACGGCAGCCAGGGGCATGCACAGGCGCAGAACTTGCGCGATAGCGGTTACAAAGTAATTGTGGGACTCGATCCCGGACGCAAGAGCGCGGCCCAGGCTAAAGCCGATGGCATGGAAGTTCTGGCCCCCGCAGAAGCGGCGAAGCGCGCGGATTGGATCCACATCCTTACGCCCGATGAAACGCAGGGCGATTTTTTTGAGAAACAGATCAAGCCGCACCTGACCAAGGGGAAGGTTCTCAGCTTTTCTCACGGCTTCAGCATTCATTTCAAGACCATCGTTCCGCCGAAAGACGTTGACGTGGTCATGATCGCGCCAAAAGGTCCGGGCCATCTGGTTCGCCGTGTTTACACGGAAGGTCGCGGAGTGCCGGCACTCGTCGCCATTTATCAGGATGCAAGCGGCAAAGCTCTGGAACTCGCACTCTCATTTGCTTATGGCATCGGTGCAATGCGCGCTGGCGTTTTGCAGACATCTTTCCGCGAAGAAACAGAAAGCGATCTTTTCGGTGAGCAGACGGTCCTTTGCGGCGGCCTGACTTCGCTGATCAAAAAAGGATTTGAGACGCTGGTGGAAGCCGGATACGCGCCTGAGATTGCCTACTTCGAGTGCTTGCACGAAGTGAAGTTGATCGTAGATCTGATCTACGAAGGCGGCCTCGCACGCATGCGTTACTCAATTTCCAACACCGCTGAATACGGCGACCTGACGCGTGGCGAACGCGTAGTCGGCGATGCAACTCGGCAGGCGATGAAGGAAACTTTGCGGCAGATCCAAAGCGGCGAATTTGCCCGCGAGTGGATTGAAGAGAATAAAAAAGGCTGCCCGAACTTCAATGCGCTGCGCGAGAAAGAAAAACAGCATCCCATCGAAGTGGTCGGAGAGCAACTCCGCGGCATGATGTCATGGCTGCCCGGCAGCAAAAAAGCTATTGCCTAGTTTGTGTAGCGCCGGCGTTTAGTCCGGCGTTGGCTTCTCGCAATATCTTGTCATCGTGAGCGACGACGTGAACTTCTGCCAAGAAGCTCACGTTAAGTCGAGGAACCTTGCGCTTATCAAAGACAGATGCTTCGCTTCGCTCGGAATGACAAGTTCTAAAATGTACGACTAGACCTGACTATCAATTTTCTGAAAGAAATTTTATGGACCTCAAACATCGCAGTCGCAATATCACCGATGGACGCGATCAGGCACCAGCGCGCGCCATGTTCAAAGCAATCGGATTTACTGACAGCGATCTTGCCAAGCCAATCATCGGCGTCGCCAATACGTGGATCGAAACCATGCCCTGCAACTTTCATCTGCGCCGTTTGTCGGCCAAGGTGAAGGAAGGAATCCGCGCGGCGGGCGGCACTCCGATGGAGTTCAACACCATCGCGATCTCCGACGGCGAAACCATGGGCACGGAGGGCATGCGTGCGTCGCTGGTGAGCCGCGAACTGATTGCCGACTCCATCGAACTGGTGTGCCGCGGTCAGCTTTTCGACGCTGTAGTTTGTGTTGTGGGTTGCGACAAAACAATTCCAGCCGCAGGCATGGCGCTGGCGCGCATGAATCTGCCAGGCCTCGTTTTATACGGTGGCACGATCGCTCCCGGAAAGTTTCGCGGCAAAGATGTAACGATTCAGGATGTGTTTGAAGCGGTTGGGGCAAATGCTGCAGGCAAGATGAGCGATGCCGATCTATTGGAAATGGAAAACGTTGCCTGCCCCAACGCCGGCGCATGCGGCGGACAATACACGGCGAACACCATGTCCACAGTCATGGAACTGATTGGACTTTCGCCCATGGGCTTCAACGGCGTTCCAGCCATGGAAGCGCGCAAAGACGACATTGCTTTCCGCTGCGGCGAAGTTGTAATGAATGCGCTAAAAAAAGGAATTCGTCCGCGCGATATTCTTACCCGCAAAGCATTTGAAAATGCAATCGCCGGAGTCGCGACAACTGGTGGATCTACGAATGCTGTGCTTCACCTGCTCGCAATCTCCCGTGAAGCGGAACTTCCCTTGCAGATTGACGACTTCCAGAAAGTCAGCGAGCGTACGCCGCTGCTCTGCGACCTGAAGCCTTCCGGACGTTTCGTTGCCACCGATGTGGACAAGGCCGGAGGCATTCCCGTGATCGCGAAGCGTTTGCTCGACGGCAAACATGTCGATGGCTCCACGCTGACTATCACTGGGAAAACTTTCGCCGAAGAAGCCAATGCTGCGAAAGAAACTGCTGGACAGGAAGTCATCGCTCCACTCGATCGTCCTTTGAAGAAAACTGGCGGCTTGGTCATTCTTCGCGGCAATCTCGCGCCGGATGGTTGTGTAGCAAAAATCAGCAGCCATGAACGCTTGTCGCATCGTGGCCCCGCGCGCGTATTTGAATCGGAAGAAGAAGCGATGGCCGCAGTCACCGGCAAGAAGATCAAAGCCGGGGATGTTGTCGTAATTCGCAACGAAGGTCCCAAGGGCGGCCCGGGCATGCGCGAGATGTTGAGCGTCACCGGAGCGATTGTTGGCGAAGGGTTAGGCAGTTCTGTTGCGCTGCTCACCGATGGACGCTTCAGCGGCGCCACTCACGGCTTGATGATGGGCCACGTTGCTCCAGAAGCTGCGCTGGGCGGGCCAATTGCCGCCGTCAAGGAAGGTGACACTATCAACATTGATGTCACAAAGCGCGTACTCGAAGTGGAGATCAGCAAAGAAGAAATGGATAAGCGTCTGAAAGAATGGAAGCCACTGCCGCCGCGCTACACGACCGGAGTCTTTGCTAAATATGCGGCGCTGGTGGCATCCGCAGGCGAAGGCGCGATTACCAAACCACAAAGCTAGTTAAATCACGTAGGGACTGCCCTCGCCCGTGTCCTGAAATTTTACTTCTCATCCCGTCGCATTCGCAGATACGCGCCGATGAACGGCTGGAGATCGCCGTCAATTACGCGGTCCACATCGCCAACTTCCGTCTTCGTACGATGGTCCTTGATCATGCGATAGGGTTGCAGCACGTACGACCGTATCTGGGAGCCGAAATCAATATCCAACTTGGAATCTTCAATCTTCCTTGAGGCTTCCCGCTTTTTCTCCATCTCAAGTTCGTAGATCTTGGAGCGCAACATGCTCATCGCGCGCTCGCGATTTTTGTGTTGCGAACGTTCGTTCTGGCAACTGGCCACGAGCCCTGTGGGAATGTGCGTGATTCGCACGGCTGAATCCGTCGTATTGACGTGCTGCCCCCCCTTGCCGCTAGAGCGATACGTATCAACGCGAAGATCTTCGGGCTTGATGATGACTTCAATACTGTCATCGATTTCCGGGGAAACATAGACGCTGGCAAATGACGTGTGACGGCGCTTCGCCTGATCGAAGGGGGAAATGCGCACCAACCGGTGCACACCGATTTCGCTGATAAGCAGACCGTAAGCGTATTCACCGTTTACGGCGAAGGTCACGGATTTTACTCCCGCCTCTTCGCCCGGCTGGTAATCGTAAACAACCGTCGCAAAGCCGCGCTGCTCAGCCCACCGCAGATACATGCGCAGCAACATGTCGGCCCAATCCTGCGACTCCGTTCCACCCGCTCCGGGATGAATGGTCATGATCGCATTCAAGCGGTCGTTGGGCCCGGAGAGCAGGCTTTCGGTTTCCAGTTTATCCACGAGTGCGCGCAAAGCATCAATTTCGCGCCGCAGATCGGCATCAACATTTTCGCCTTCGCGCGCGAGGTCGAAATAAGCAGAAATGTCGTCGCTGCGACGAACGAGATCGGCCTCGGTAGTCAAAGCATCTTCAAGGCGCTTTTTCTCGCGCATGACCTGCTGAGATTTGGGGGGATTGGACCAGAGATTGGGGTCCGCTGCCTGCTTTTCAACTTCCGTCAGTCGTTCGCGGCTCTTGACCGGGTCAAAGATACTCCCGCAGGTCGTGGACCTTGTTCTTTAGCGCTGCGTATTCTTGCTCAAATTCTCCGACCATAATTTCTACGATTTCCTCTTAAAGAATGGCAGTCGCATAAATAGCGCCACTAAAGAAATTATCGCACAGAGGTACGCGAACCAATCTCCGTGGCGCGTGTAGAAAGTTGTTTTGCTCGAGAGGCCATAATGAGCTTGTAGGACGGTGCGAACCTTTCTCGGCACGCTGGTGACGATCCGTCCGTAGGGATCGGCGCTGGCGGTCACGCCAGTATTCGTATCCAGCAACAACCACCGGGCATTCTCCACGGCCCGCATACGCGATTGCTTTAAATGCTGCGCATAAGCGCCACTGTCGCCATACCATCCATCGTTGGAAATGTTCACAAATACCTGGGCGCCGTTCTTGGCAAACTCGCGGACTTCATCAGGAAAGATGGATTCGTAGCAAATGAAAATGCCCAGCTTTGTGTTTCCCGCCGTCAGAGGATCGCGCGCCTTGCCCGAAGAAAAATCTCCCACTTGCTGTGTGAGTCCGCCGGCAAAAGAAAATAATCGCTGAAACGGAACATACTCACCGAATGGGACCAGATGAACTTTGTCATAGCGCGAAGTCCATGCGCCCGAGGGCGCGATCAAAGATGCGGAGTTAAATATCGTCTGCTGTGTTCCTCCGGAATTATGCACAGTAACGTTGCCAGCCAAAATCCAGGTTTGGGTCTGGCGAGCGATTTGGCTGAGGGGATCGCGGAACTTCGCGTCATTCTCGAAAAATGGCGCGGGAGACTCGGGCCATACGATGAGATCAGGCCGCTTCCCTGAACTGAGGGGCGTTTCGCTGAGCTGTGTCAGTTCCTGAATCGTGGTCTGGAAATAATCGGGCGTCCAATCATGCTCGTCGATGGCAGGAATATTTTCCTGCACGAGAAGTGCGGTATGCTCTGCTGGAAAATCCGGCGCGTTCACCAGACTTCCTGCCTGTAGAACAATCGCCGCGCCGATGGCCGCTATCAATAAAGAATTTCTTCTCTCACGCTTCACCAGGAAAGCCGTCGCCAATGCGGCATTCACCACTAGAATTTCAAAGGAAAGGCCATAGACTCCGGTAAATGTAGAGATGCGCGAAAGCGGAATGTTATCCACCTGCGCAATCCCCAGCAGGTTCCAGGGAAATCCGCTGATGCGCGTGCGCGCGAACTCTATCGCCACCCAAAGCGGAGGAGCAAGTAAGAGCGCATTGCGGCTAAAGGATTCTCTATCAGCCAATAGAGCGACGGTCAGCCCAAACAGTCCGTGATAGAGAGCAAGATATAGGCAAAATAAAATGAGGACACCCAACGCCTCAGGGGCTGTCAGTCCTCCGTATTGGTGCATAGTGTTGTAAACCCAGTAGCAGGTGCCTGCGTACCAGAACATTCCGCAGACGTAGGCAAGCAGGAACGCCTGCCACGGTCGCGCAGGCAACAGCTTTCCGCCTTCGGTGAACTGCAAGGTTTCCAACCGGCGTGATCGCAACAACGCCACTAAGAGCGGCGCAACGGCAATCCAACTCAGGTAGTAAAGGTTGGGAAGCGGAAAAATGAGGATTTGCAGCGCAGCCGACAACAGAACCAGCAACCAGGCGCTTGGATGTATCTTGCCCACGTCGTAAAGCATAGCAAATTCACCATCTTGGCTTCGTTATCCGGCAAAACATATCGGATCCATCAATTTTTACAACTATACGAACTTTGAGCGCTTCGGCTAAGATGACGACAATGGCAATTGTGACAACCATAGGCGTTCGTTTGTTAAAAATGATCTCTGCTGGGGCGCAGGAGCATTTGCAGTGAGTGTTTTTGCCAGTAGGAAAGCTCTGGTTGCAACAGAAATTCATCCCTAAACGAGACCAAACGAACCGACAGCATGGCTAGCTCTTTTCAACCTGGATCAACGACCGCTGACCGTGTGCGCATTGTGGTGGCCACATCGGTCATGCTTACTTTTATCTCCTACTGGCGGGCCGCAGCCATCGTTCTGAACGATCTGGGCTCCTCGGCTTTTTATGCGGCGGGCATCGCCGAACAGGCAGTGGGAAAATCTGCACCCTGGTTCATTCTCGGAGTCATGCTCTTTTCCTTCACGGTGCGTGCCGTGTATGTGGAAAGCTGCTCGATGTTTGTACGCGGGGGCGTTTACCGCGTGGTGAAAGAAGCCTTAGGTGGAACGCTGGCCAAGATCAGCGTTTCGGCCCTGATGTTCGATTACATTCTTACGGGCCCAATTTCCGGTGTGTCCGCCGGACAATATATTGCCGGCTTGCTCAATTCCATATTGTTGGCCGCCGACCTGCACGGTTGGGTGCCTCACGCTGTCCACGTGTTGTCGCACGGCACCCCGCACCTCAATGAAAACTGGACATCGGTGCTGTTTGCGTTGATCGTCACCGTTTACTTCTGGTGGGAAAACACAAAGGGCATTCAGGAGTCGAGCGAAAAAGCATTGCAAGTCATGCAGATCACAACCGTGATGGTTGTGATCCTGCTCGCATGGTCGGCAATCACGCTGCTGAAGCAGGGTTACCAACCGGTCCCCTTGCCGACTCCGGGCAATTTGCATTTCAGTTCTGAGGCTCTTGGATTTTTAAAGCACACGAACTTAGCTTCTGACCTCGCCCGCAAATTTGGATTGCTCGGCATTCTGATCGCGTTCGGGCACTCCGTGCTAGCCATGAGCGGTGAAGAATCGCTCGCGCAGGTCAACCGTGAATTGGCGCATCCCAAACTGAAGAACCTGAAGCGCGCTGCCATCATCATTGCGATTTACAGCTTCGTCTTCACTGGACTTACCGCTCTGCTGTTCGTGATGATTATTCCGGACTCGGTTCGCGTGCCCGTTTACAAGGACAACCTGATCGCCGGATTGGCCATGTATATGTGGGGGCCGCAGATTCTGCGGCTATTGTTCCGGGCGTTCGTTGTAGTCGTCGGGTTCCTCATCCTTTCCGGCGCCGTCAATACGGCGATCATTGGATCGAATGGCGTTTTGAATCGTGTTTCTGAGGACGGCGTTCTTACCGATTGGTTCCGTCATCCGCATAAACGTTTCGGAACCAGCTACCGGATCATCAATCTTGTCGTCGTCCTGCAACTCGTCACCATTCTATGGAGCCGAGGCGATGTGTATCTATTGGGCGAAGCCTATGCCTTCGGAGTGATCTGGAGCTTCACCTTTAACAGCCTTGCCATGCTGGTGCTGCGCTTTAAATACAAAGGCGAGCGCGGCTGGAAAGTGCCTCCGAATATCACAATTGCCGGAAAAGAAATCCCTCTTGGTCTGGCGTCGGTATTCCTTGTTCTGTTCTCCACGGCGATTGTGAATTTGTTTACCAAATCGGTCGCGACTATCGCCGGCGTAGCTTTTGCCGGGACATTTTTCCTGATCTTCACAGTCTCGGAGAAGGTAAACCATCGTAAACATGCGTTGGCTGCGAAGGAAATGAGAGAACACTTTCAGTTGCAGATGAGCGCCACGGTGGATCGTGAAGAAATCGGCATCCGCCCGGGCAATGTGCTCGTTACAGCCCGTGACTACAACACGCTTAACCATCTCAAATGGGCGTTGCAGAGGATCGACACAAAAGACCAGGACATTGTTGTGATGTCCGCGCGTGTCACGCAATTCGGCGCAGCCGCGTACGATCTTTCCACGGAACAGATCTTTAGCGATTACGAACAGCGCTTGTTTACGCGTGCAGTTTCGGTTGCAGAAAGTTCCGGCAAGAAAATTTCATTGCTGGTTGTTCCCGCCGCGGATGTTTGGTCTGCCATCGTGCAGACTGCGAATAACCTGGAATCTTCCGCGGTGGTCACCGGCGTCTCCAGCAAGATGACCACGCAGGGACAGGCTTTCGAGTTGGGCCGTGCCTGGGAAAATGCGCCGGAACCAAAGCGGCAATTTGTATTGCAGATCGTTTATCCGAATTTACAGGTCGATACCTACCGCATTGGGCCGCATGCGCCTTCCATGAAGACCGAAGACGTGCACCTGGTGCATCGTTTGTGGCTGAACATTACCCACGAAACCGGGCTCGACAAATTACACCACCACGACATTCTGACCGAGGCGCTCACCCGGTTCGCCCGTGATTACTCCGGCCCTGAGCACGAGCTGATTGTGCAGGAATTGCGCCGCGCGGTCGGACTTTCGGAAAGAGGTTCGGAGTTACCGAAGACGGAAGCGTTGCCACCTCCGCCGGAAGCTGCAGACCCTCCGCCAGTCAAACCCAGCATTAATCCGACGGAACCGCACTAGCGGTTGCAATGGATGCCGGCCTAATCTTTTTTACTTAAACGCGCCACCGCAGCAAGTTGTTTCAAATATTCGCGCAGCGGACGAGCGGGTGTTCCCCAGAACGCTACGCCTTTCCCGCGAAGAACCTTGCCGGGAAGAACTCCGCCCTGGCCGCCGAGCATGACGCCTTCTTCAATGCGGACGCCTTCTCCAATACCCACCTGGCCGCCAAGTAAAACATTTCGCTCGATAGTCACACTGCCCGATAAACCGGTCTGCGCGGCAATCACCACATCTTCGCCGATGTGGCAGTTGTGGCCGATGTGCACAAGATTGTCGATCTTCGCGCCGCGAGCGATGCGCGTCACTTCGAGGGCGCCACGATCAATCGTGACGTTCGCGCCGATCTCTACATCGTCTTCAATTTCGAGTCTGCCAACCTGCGGGAATTTTTCGTAGTGGCCGGAAGCCTTGTCGCGTACGTAGCCAAACCCGTCACTGCCGATTACCGCTCCTGCGTGAATGATGACGTGATCGCCAATTTTCACTCCCGAATAAATCGTCACATTGGGATAAATTTCACAATCGCCACCGATTTTTACCCCGGCTCCAATCACAGTTCCCGCACCCACCCGCGTATTGCTTCCGATAGAAACATCCGGTCCAATCACTGAGTGCGCCTCGGCTGTAACACCGGCTTGCAGCTTTACCGAAGTATCCACTACCGCGGAAGAATGAATGCTTCCCGCGTCTTTGTTCTTTGGATAAATCATTTGCGCGGCACGGGCAAAGGCCAGCTTGGGATATGTCGCAATCAGCAGCGGCTTAGAGGATGTCTTCACTGCCGCAAACTCCCCAGCGATAATCGCT
The DNA here is from genome assembly GCA_036491415.1 of Terriglobales bacterium. Lineage (GTDB taxonomy): Bacteria > Acidobacteriota > Terriglobia > Terriglobales > Acidobacteriaceae > JAICKN01. The sequence goes on from DASXCC010000208.1 coordinate 19,304, forward strand.
GCGGCTGAAGAATCGCAAGCTGACTGGAGGTTCTTTTCGTCTTCCACAAAAATCAAATCATGAGAAGTGGCCGACTTCAGGCTGGCGATGCCAGAGATTTCCACGTCGCCATTCCCAATGACGCGCGCGCCCACAAATTCCGCAATCTTTTTTACGGAAATTACCATGGTTATAGGTTTTATACGTTTGTGGCAGGAAAGAAAAGCGGACGGACTAAAATGAAAAGGTGCAGCGCAAGATTTTCTGGATCGCGTTCAGTCTTCTGGGAATTATCGCTGATATGGTCTTACCGCTCTGGTGGGCCATTGCAGCGACCATCCCCATCCTCTACCTCAGTTGGTGGGTCGCTTACCGCAGCGATTGGTTTTAGGTAACTTTCATCAGTACAACGACGCTTCGCCTTCCGGCCTCGTCTTCCATCGGCGATGCACCCACAACCACTGCTCAGGATGTTTCCGCACGCAGTCCTCAATTACTTTTGTGAATAGTTGCGTATTCGCGACAATGTCCGCTTCATTGTCTCCGGTACGGACTAAATTCAGAGCAGGATCGAAGCGCAGACGATACTTCCGCAGCGCTGGGTCCCAGATGGAAAACCCCGGAACCACGGCAGCATCGGTGCGTAACGCAATGCGTGCCAGACCGCTGGCGGTGCAGGCGGGAATACCAAAGAAATTTACGAAAATGCCTTGCGGCGGAGTCATGTTGGTATCCATCAGAATGCCAACGACTTCTCCTTTGTTCATCGCACTGAGCAGCCCGCGGACGAAGTCACCTTTGTCTACCAGAGTATTCCCATACTTGGTGCGGTAGCGGCGGACGAGGGCGTCCAGGTAAACATTGTCCAGAGGACGATTCACAATATGCATGGGATGGCCGTGCATGGAATGGGCAAAGGCGGAAAGCTCCCAACCGCCGAAATGCGCGGTAAGAAAAATGACCCCCTTTTCCCGCGCAAAGGCCTGCTCGTAGTTCTCAAAACCGTCGTACACGATAACGTTGTTTACATTTTTCAGCGAGTATTTGGGGAACTGGCAGACCTCGGCCAATTGGCGTCCCAGGGATGCATATTCGCCACGCAGAATCTTGGCCCGCTCGCGGCGGCTCTTTTCCGGAAACGCCAGCTCAAGGTTGCGCATTCCTACCTGCTGCAGACGGCCGTGGAGAAAATAAATGAGGTATCCGATGGAAATGCCAATGGCCCGCGCCAGGGAGCGTGGTAGCAGCCTTAGAGCAGTAAAGAACGGCCAAGCCAACGCGTATTCGAGTCGCTGCCGCATTAGGGAGAAGCGTGACGGTAACATTCGCCGAAAATCAATGTCAAACGGACTGACTTCGTAAAAACAAAAAAGCGCGACAAAAGTCGCGCTTAAATTGCAATTCGATTGTAAATATTATTGAGTTCCAGCCACTTTCGACCATTTCGCCAGGGTGCTCAGGAAGGAATTGGCGGCGGCCGGAGCTTCTATGCCAGCAGTCAAAGACGACTTGAAATCCACCGGATGTCCGTAGAATTCCTGGGTACTGTCTTTGTCCTGGTTGATGACGGCGCCGTTCAGAGCCAGTCCGGCAAATACGCCACGGGCGCGCGAGTAGGAAAGTACTTGCGCACGCATCTTCCAGTCGGTATCAGCAGCTGCATGGCGTCCAACCGGCCCCGCAGCCACGCTGGCATCGGCCCCCAGCTTGAATTTGCTGGAAAGCAAATTATCCATACCTTCGCGGTTCATGATCAGCATGACCAGGTCAATCGCTTGACCGCCGATCTGTAGTCCAAAGCTTCCGCCTTTAATGGCGAAGAACGCCGGAGCACTCCAACCTTTAGCCGTGCGGCAGCTGGCTACGCCGCGGCCATAACGCGCGCCGACCACAAATCCGCCATTCAACATCGAAGGCACAACGGCTATGCACTCGGCGGAACTCAGCACTTCCGCGGGAATTCCGGTATCGGGGGCGGACTGAATTTGGTCGAGAACTTTGGCTGCGGAATCAACACGCTGCGCCGCTTTCGTTGTAGCGTCATCTGCCGACGCCATTGCTGCTAAACAGAGGACAATCCATACCACGCAAAGCTTTCTCATTAAATCTCCTGGGCAAATTAGATCGGTGGAATTTTGTATGTAGCTGATTGTAAGAGATTCTGAGGTGAAAAAAATGGTTATCCGGAGGTTCTTTGCTTGGATTGTTGACTGAGTAGGGACAAAAAAATCGGGGCTGGTAGCGGCGACCCTAAATCTCCACTTCCAACCCCGTCTCCCAGGTTCTGTGGTAGGTGACGTGAGTATGATTCAGGGTATGTTCAGCCGCAAGATTACCGAGGTCATTGTCCAGAAGTAATGGATGCGAAGTCCGACAAAAATTAGCCTTAAAAGATCATCCCTAAAAAGAAAAATCCCGAACGCAACAGGTTCGGGATTATTTGGAAAATATTGCTTTTCTTGCGAAATCTACCTCGCGGTAACGAGCGAATGCGTGATCGCATGCACGGAGAGGGCGATACGGTTCTGTACGCCTACTTTTCGCATGAGTTTCGCAACGTGTGCTTTTACCGTGCGCTCTTCAATACCCAGCACGCTGCCGATCTCTTTATTCGAGCGGCCTGCGACGAGCATTTCCAGAACTTCTTTTTCGCGGTCCGTAAAGGTAACGCGGCCGGCTGGGAAAATTCTTCCCGGGGCCGAAGTCACGCGCTCAATGAATGTGGAAAGAACATGACGTGGAGCCCATACCGAACCTTGGTTCACAACGCGGATGGCATGAACAAATTCCTGCGGCGACGCGGCTTCGTCCACATAGCCTTTGGCGCCAGCGGCAATGGCTTTCAAAATTGTTTCTTCGTCCACGCCGGAACCCGTCACAATGATGCGCAGATCAGGCCGTGAAGCCTTCAGGCTGGCCATCATGTCAAAAAGGTTTTGTCCCGTACGGTTGCCAAGCAGGACCAGGTCGGTGTTCTGCAAAGTGCTAATATCCGCCATGGTGGCGGATATCAATTCGAAATCCGACTCCGAATCAAATAATGCCCGGAAGCCGACAAAACGCAGTGGATCACTTTCGACCACGGCAATGCGTATTGGGGCTTTCTTCGGCGGGGCGGCTTTCATCGCTGTTGCAGCCTTCATATACTCTCCATCCCAGGGAAACTCGATCTAGAATAACTAGAACACCCACGAGATGGGAAGAATCGGTAATACATTTGGATTACGCCAGTAACATGGGTTGCATCCAACAAAAATGAGGTCAATACGAGTGAAATTCAGATTCCAGGCGGTTTTATTGGGTTGTGTGATGACAATGTTGGCGAGCGTGGTTATGCCCGCGCAAACCCAAACACCCCCTCCGTCCAACGAAACCTCTTACCAGCCCAAGTTTCACGGCGATCCGGCGCATTCTGATTCAGAAGCCATTGCGCTAGGTTACATGCGCACTGTATTGCGTGCCCAGAAACTTTACGAGAAGAAAAACGGGAAGTACGCACCGTCGCTGATGGACTTGGTACATACCGGCTCATTTACTCGCCGCATGGTGGATCCTCATCGCGGAGACTATACCGCCGGTTTCCGCTCTCACAAAGACGGGTTCGAAATGACCATGACGCCTGAGAATGTCGATGCGAATCACCGCTCGTTCTACGCGGACGAAAAAGGAATTATCCGCGCAGACGATCAGGCCGCCGCGGATGAACACTCGCCGGCACTTAAATAGACATCTAGCTCCGGGAACCTGGTTTCACGTCCGTGATTTTTCCATTGTTGTAAGTCACCATGAGCGGTTTCCCGTTATTTGCATAGCTGACGGTTTTCATTGACGAATCCCCTGAGTCTTGCGGAATTCCCAATCCCACAGAAAAGTCAGCTTGCAGTTCATTCATGCCCGGCTTCAATTGATGTTGATCGATCGTCGTCCAAATGTCCGCTGACAAATGCTTGTACAGTTGGTGTGGATCCTGAATGAAGAGCATTTCATCAGAGTAGAACGTGTAATTGTCATTCTTGAAGACACCTATAGGAAATGAATATTCTTTCCCGCCATCTTCGAAAATTGCCATGATCTGCTTTTGATCCGGCGAACCCGGCGAAGCGTCCAGCACAACATTCTTGATGTTCAGCTTCTGCAACGGTCCGAGCAATCCTTTTTCGTGAGAAAAATCGGAACGCCTGGTCGCTTCGTTGAAGAGATAAAACGTGATGCTATTGCCCACTTTCACCCATGCCGGTTGTTGTGTCAACTGCTTCGCTGACTTCAAATCGTAGGGATAAAGCTTTTTTGGCGTGACGTAATAATCCGGATTTAAAGGCGCAGGAGCTTCCGTTTTTACAGGTTGGGATTCCGTATAGCGATCGTAGAGGATGTACCCTGTCCTGATTGCGACCACTGCGATGGCAATGGCGAGAACAATTTGTATTTTTTGCCGGGATTCCGCTTCCATATTTGATTCCGCCTAAAAAATTTACAATCAGTAGTTCATTCCATCATTCGATTTAATTTTCCTGCGCTACACTAGCAGCACTTGGGGCAGAACAGGGCCGGTTATGGCCGTATCGCAGGAACAAGTTTTAAGCGCGCTGACACAATGTTTCGATCCTGAAATTCCAGTGAATATTGTGGATCTCGGCATGATCTGCAAAATTCAATTTGCCCCAGCTCCTGGCAATCAGCAAGATGTCACGGTGGATGTGACCATGACATCCAAGGGAAGTCCCGCTCAAAACACCATCGGAGATCAAATCAAGACAATCCTGGAGCAGATACCGGGAATACGGCACGCCACCATGAACCTTGTCGCTACGCCGCAATGGTCGCCGGAACGGTTGAGCGTCGCGGCAAAAAGACAACTTGGCGTCGAGTAATTAGCGATTCTCGCTGACTAGCGAATGATACCCTCGCTGACTAGCGAATGATACCAATGAGAATTGTGCCCGTCGGTCGCATCAGCGATCCGTTCTCCTACCCGCGAGGAAACTTCCAGCAGCACTGAGCCTTGATCCACATATTTGTGTAAGTTCCGGCGGATGTCGCGGAACTGCTCCGGATACTCAGAAGCCAATGCTGCGAGTCAGATGCCGGAAAACAGAAAACCGGCGTGCCTTTTTCCCTTCAAGAAAAACAAAGCGCCCGCTCCAATTGACCCTGCAATCACTGCCCGCTTCCAGTTTTCCATGACTTCTCCTAAGTACCATTCAAGACCAAATATTGCGCAATTGTATGATGCGGAAAGTCTTATGGAAGATTGATCTACTCCTACAAACTGCTGCCCGCAGCTTATGACGAAAATGCTCTATGCTATGAACTCTATGTTATGAGTTCTATGCCATGAGCTCTATGCCTGAAAAACCACAATCTTCGTCTGCGGAACCATCCACGTTCCTTTATTGCCCTACCTGCGCCGCGGAGGTTCCCGACCCTTTAACCTGCGGCGATTGCTCTGCCGTGATATGCCGCCGCTGCGGAACTCCTCTGGAATCAGCAGATGAATTGGGAATGGGCTGACATTCAGTTACTTCGGTTTACTTTTCTTGTCCGTAAAACGTGCCGGTGCGGGCCCACGCAAATACTCTTGTACTATTACCGCTAATGACCCCGGATTCCATGAAGAACACCGCCATTCTGCTGGTTACATGTCCCGATCGTAAGGGATTGGTAGCGGCAATTGCCAATTTCATTCTTAAGCACAATGGCAACATCCTGCACGCGGATGAGCACGGTGATCCGGAATCGCATTTGTTTCTGATGCGAGTTGAGTTTGATCCTTCAGAATTTAATATTGATCTGGCTGATTTCACGCGCCATTTCGCGCCTATCGCTGACGAACTGGGGATGAATTGGCGGCTGGCGCAATCGCGATATCGGCCAAAGATGGCCATTCTGGTGTCCAAATACGACCATTGCTTGGCTGACTTGCTCTATCGCCATAAGAGCGGTGAGTTGCACTGCGATATTCCATTGATTGTTTCCAATCATCTGGACACTAAACCCATCGCTGAGTTCTACAATATTCCGTTCTTTTATGTTCCGGCAAAAGAAGACAAGAATGAATCCGAGCAAAAAATTCTTGACCTGTTAAAACAAAAGGAAACAGATCTCGTAGTTTTAGCGCGTTACATGCAGATCCTTTCTGAGCAGTTTGTGGCCCGGTATCCATTGCGCGTCATCAATATTCATCATTCATTTCTACCTGCATTCGTTGGAGCGAAACCGTACCATCAGGCATTTGCCCGCGGCGTAAAGTTGATTGGCGCAACGAGTCATTACGTCACAGAAGTTCTGGACGATGGACCAATTATTGAGCAGGATGTGGTGCGCATTTCGCATCGCGATGCTGTCGAAGACTTGCTGCAAAAAGGCCGTGATTTAGAAAAAGTTGTGCTTTCCCGTGCCGTGCGATGGCACCTTGAGAACCGGGTTTTGCTGCACGGAAAAAGAACGGTTGTATTCGATTAAAGACGCCTGCGATCTTCAGTCCGCCGAAGATCGCTTGCAATAGAGGTACATGACCGGAAGAGAGTCTTGTACAAGACGTAACATTAGGTTTTACTTGTACTTACCACTTCTTCACCGATTGCACGCATGGGGGAGAGTTCCGGTAAAGGGGCTTACGCGTGGCTGAAGATCCTAAGTGGGAACTGGCTATCCTGGCAACCGTGCAGGGCTTTTATGAAAAGCTGCTGCAGGAAACCGTAGAGGGAGAAGTTCCTATTCCAGCGGGACTGGAGACAGTTTCGCTACAAAGCGATGAGACAGACGTAAATCTGACGCTGAATAAAATGCGGCGTTGGCTTCGCCTGCTCGATATGGCGATCACTCCCGCCATGCTGCGCCGTGGTCTTACTTCCGATACTGATCCCGAAATTGCCGAAGCGCTGCTGCGGTATTTTTCCCGCAAAAAAGAATCGGGCGCGGTCAATCGCGACAAAACTGACCTTGTGGCCACGTTCTTATACACCCATCCTCGCGTTCCCGGGCAGTGGGAGCAGCGCGGTTATGGACTTGATGGTTCTCTGCCGTTGTCGCCCTTTGAAATTGCACTGCTGGAAATTCTGGCGGATTCCGACGCTCCTTCATTGCCCGAAGAACATTTGCAAACGCTGCGTAGATTTGATCCTTTGTGCGAGGAAGCCGCGGCTTTCCGCGATCTGAATGCCCTCATGGATTCAGGAATCATCTCCCGCGTGCGTGACCTGAAGCAGAGCTTTGAGTTGACGTTCTATCACCCGGGCGTTCTGGCAACGATTGCTCCTTACAACGCGGCTTTCGGCAAAAAATTCGATGAACTCTTCCGGCGGGCTGCCACCGAAATTAAAAGTTTCGCGGAAGCCTTGCAGGAACAAGGTGGCACAATCCTCGGCAATGTGGATGGAGTTGACGTTACCGTCGAACACGTTGCCAACTTAAAAGAAAATGAATTGCTGAAGATCGATTACGGACAAGCCCTCGATAAATTTGGCCGTATCTCAAAACTGAAAAAGACCCTGGAGCGCAGGCCGCCGATTCGCCGCGTAGCCAGGCCGGCAGCGCCGTTGCCGCCAAAGCCACAACCCGTTCCCGTGTCAACATGGCAACCTCCTGAATTAGACGTCGCGGCGCTACGCGCCAATGTGACTCCGCAGCAGGTAGCAGCGGAAGAAACAAAGCTGCTGAAGATCGAAGAGTCTATCCGAATTTTCGTGCGTGTCGCTGATCCGAAATTCCGGCAGATCGTGCCCATGCGCTTCTTCAACCTGACTCTGACTCCGGCCGAAGCTGACTCCTATTGTGCGGATTATCTCGAAGAGAAAAGTTTGCGCTCGGGAGTGGCGCGAGTCCTGCTGCGCCTGGTCGCGGTTGATGCGCGCATCACGACTGAATTGGAAGAATTGAAACGTTGCCAGAATTCCGCTTCGTTGTGGAAAATGCATTCTGACTCGCTGATCGTTTTGTTGGAAATTGCCCGGAGTGTGGGCGAGAGCGCCACGCGGGTTTCCAGTCTTGCTTCGCAGCAGAACCAAACTAACTCCGCGGACGCGATCCACGTCTCCATGCAAAAACTGCAGGATTGCGGTGATCTGGCAACAAAACTTCTTTCTGGAAGTTCTCCGCAGAAAACAGCCGCTACCAGCGCCGTCTAAAATCCAATCATTTCAGGGAATTAAGAATCAAGAAAATTAAGAATCAAGAATTAAAGTGCAGAGCCGCCGGCAGAAGACAGCGTGCGTATTCCGTAGCGCGACATGGCCAGGTCCACGATTTCGCTGATCAGTTGCGGATAGGTTCGTCCTGAAGCTTTCGCCGCCATCACGAACTCATGTTTGCTTGAGAGCCAGGGATTCGGGTTGGCCTCAATCACATAAACGTCGCCTTTGGGCGTAACGCGCATGTCGATACGGCCGTAGTCGCGCAGTTTCACAGCGCGATACGCAGCCAGCGCCGTCTCTTGCACCTTTGCGGTGATCTCTTCGTCAAAGCCTTCTACCACCGCCGACTTCGTCAATCTGTGCGCTTCGGTGTCTTTTTCAAACTTCACATCATAGCTGGCAATCTTCGGCGTGCCTTTTGGCAGTTTCGACAAGTCAAGCTCGACTAACGGCAATGCCTGTGCATGTTCGTAGCTGCCCAGTACCGCCACATACATTTCGCGGCCTTCAATGTATTCCTCGATCAACGCTGGAGAATCGAATTCGTCCTGAATATATTCGACGCGCTCCATCAGCTCTTTAATGCTGTGTACAACCGCGCCGGCGTCAATGCCGATCGAGCCGTCTTCCCACACCGGCTTCACAATCAACGGAAAAGTGATGTCGTGCGCATGATCGATTTTGCCGCGGTATGCGGTCGCAAAATATGGCGTGCGAATTCCATGGAATGCAAACAGTTTTTTAGCGATGGTTTTATCTTGTGCCAGGAAAGTCGCGTGTGGACCGGCGCCGGTGTAGCGGAAACCGAGTAGATCCAGATACGCGGCGACATTCATTTCCTTGGTGTCGTCTCCCGCGTAGGATTCCGTAAGGTTGAAAATCAGGTCCGCGTCACACTTGGCCAGTGCATGAAGGCCCTGCGGAGTTCCGTCGAGTACCTGATAAAAAGCTTGATGGCCGAGCTTTTCGAGTGCGGCGAAAATTTCCTCGCGGTCTTCTTTTTCTTTCTTTTCTTTTCTGGATTTTTTCGTTTTGCGCGGCTTTTTGCCATTACCCGAAGACGCCTCGACTTCCGCCGCGACTTCTTCCGGCTCGCCCCAAACGTCGTACAGAATTCCGATTTTCAGCTTCGCGCTTGTCATGACAGAATGAACTTTTCTCGCGCCATGTAATTTGCCGCTAACGCCGTGGCATAGACCGTCACATTCGTAAGATGCTCTGAAGCGCGTTGCGTGTCGGCATACAAATGCAGCTCCCCGGCACGTTGTTCAATGATCTCCGCCAAGCGTCTTATCAATGGCCTACGCACTCCAGTCCAATAAGCGATCTTGTCGACAACTGTTTTGCGGTTCTGCTTTAAAAATTCCTGCGCCGGTTTCACCGACTTGCGCCGTTTGGAAGCGTCAAAAATATTACGCAAATCCGTATCCAGCGCCAGATCGATCAGGGGAATTTCTTCCGACGATCTCTGGTAAAACTCGCCTACGGTCGCTTCCATTTCATCCACCGTGATGTCGGGTGTGCCCCGTTTTCGCAACGGATCTACATTCCCTAACTCACGAGCGATGCGGTCCATGTAGCGCAATTTTGTCATTGCGCCCCATCCCCGATATTTCTTGCGCCATCCCGAACGCGGCGTCAGCCATACGGCAAAAGTTTCCGCAAAATCTTCGTCAGGATGTTTCTGCGCATACCATCCTGCCATGTGCCGCACATAATTCTTTGAAAACGGCACCGGACGATAGTTGTCGCGATACGGCCTGCGAAACGGCCCGAACAGTTGCTGCCACTCCGGCGCGCGGTGCAGGCGATACGCATAGTTGAATGCATGTCCGGCCTCGTGCCGCAGGAACATCATGACTTCGCGGCCAGTCTCCAGATCGTTCATCTCTTCTTCCAGGCGCGAAAGTTCTCCACTCGCCAGGTAAAAAGGAATTCCGATCACGGGTTCTCCCGACGGGCATCCCCACTCATCTGTCAAATAACAATTCGGATGGAACTTGAGCAGTTTTTTCTGCTCCATTTCCGCGTACAGCCGCTCCACATACTTTTGCAGTGGAGATCCGTCTATCTTTAACTTCAAGTCGCGGATGGGCGTATTTAAAAGATTTTTTTCTTGCGCGCTATCATTTATTTGTTCGGCGGTGCTCATGGATGCGTCAGAATTGCTCGAATCGATCTGGCGATGCATGGGGAGAGGAAGTCGCTCTAATCCAGAATAGGTAGTTTACCTGTGCATAGGACATGGCCAAAAGATCACTATAGATCATGGGCTTTTAGTAACAACTCGCACGCTCTTTATTCTCAGATGCTGAATAACGCGAATGCGTTCCATTACACTGGTTGTGCCTTTCATGAAAATTTTACTGTTTGTGACTTGCTATAACGACACTTTGTTCCCGGAAACTGGGAAGGCTGTAGTTGCCGTGCTGGAAAGACTCGGTCACGAAGTGGAATTTCGCGAAGCGCAAACCTGCTGCGGGCAAATGCATTACAACACGGGATACCAGAAAGAAGCCTTCCCGCTCATGCGTCACTTTCTGGAAGTTTTTCATGGCGGGGAAGTAATTTGCATCCCTTCGGCTTCCTGCGTGGCCATGATCCGCGAACATTTTCCAGTGATGGCGAAGGATTCCGGCGATCCGGCGCTCATTCAGGAAGTCAATCAACTATTGCCGCGCGTTTTCGAATTTACCGAACTGCTCGTCGACAAACTTGGAGTCACCGATGTCGGCGCGTATTTTCCCGAGACGGTTACGTTCCATACGTCGTGCCACTCCCTGCGCTCTTTGCATATCGAAGACAAACCGCTTCGACTACTGAAGCAAGTGCGGGGATTGACTTTAGCTGACTTGGCGGACAGCGATCAATGCTGCGGCTTCGGCGGGACCTTCGCTATCAAGAACGCTCCGGTTTCTACTGCGATGCTCTCGGACAAAATGGCATGCATCGCAAACACGAATGCGAAGGTTTGTGCTGCCGGAGATAATTCCTGCCTCATGCACATTGGCGGAGGCCTGGATCGTCAACAATCTGATGTGCGGTGTATGCACATTGCGGAAATTCTCGCAGCGACGGAAGCGGGGAAATAACTCGATGACCGTTCGCGTTGGTAATGCGGCGCAAGCGCCGGAATTCCTCGAATCCTCCAAAGAGCAACTCGCCAACTCGCAGATGCGGCGCAACGTCCGCCATGCCACCGACGTAATTCGGACGAAGAGAAATCGCGTCGTCGCAGAAATGCCGGATTGGGAAGCCCTGCGCGAATCGGCCCGTCAGCTCAAGGAGCACACGCTTCTTCATCTTGATATTTACCTCGCGCAATTCGAGAAAGCCTGCACGCAGGCAGGCGGAAAAGTACATTGGGCGAAAGATGCCGACGAAGCCAACGGTATCATTCGCGGAATCATCGAGTCGCATGGCGAAAAGGAAGTCATCAAGATCAAGACCATAACTTCCGATGAGACTCTCCTGAATCCCGCGCTGGAGGCCGCAGGCATCATTCCATACGAAACCGACCTGGCTGATTTGATTGTGCAATTGGGTAACGATAAACCTTCGCACATTGTCGTGCCCGCTCTGCATCGCAACAAAACTGAGATTCGCCAGCTATTCATCGAAAAGATGAAACTGGAAAACCTTGGCGACAAACCGGAAGATTTAACCGACGCTGCACGCCGCTATCTTCGTGAGAAATTTTTACGGGTGAAAATCGGCATTGGCGGCGCAAACTTTGCCGTCGCCGAGACTGGCTCGGTTTGCATCGTCGAGTCCGAAGGCAATGGCCGGATGTGCCTTACCCTGCCTCAGGTTTTCATTAGTTTATGCGGCATTGAGAAAGTGATTCCGAAATTTTCCGATCTCGAAGTTTTCCTGCAGTTGCTTCCTCGCTCAGCCACGGGCGAACGAATGAACCCTTACAACTCCATATGGACGGGTGTAACCGCCCAAGATGGACCTCAGGAATTCCACGTGGTTCTGCTCGACAATGGACGCTCGCATATTCTTGCCGACGAGAAAGACCGGCAGACGCTGCAATGCATTCGCTGTGGCGCATGCCTGAATGTTTGTCCGGTGTACCGGCAAACCGGTGGCCACGCGTATGGATCCGTTTACAGCGGCCCCATCGGTGCGATCATTACTCCACAGTTGCAATCCATGCAGCATTCGCAATCCCTGCCGTATGCCTCTTCTTTATGTGGTGCATGCTATGAAGCGTGCCCGGTCAAAATCAATATTCCGGAAGTTTTGATTCAGCTCCGCAACAAAGTCGTTGAGAACGGCGATTCGCCCCTGGTTGAAAGAGTTTCGATGAAGGCGGCTTCGATGGCTTTGTCCAGTGGCAGCCGATTGAATCTCGCCCAGAAAGTCGCGCAAGTCGCGCAAAGTCCTTTTGTACATGATGGAAAAATTCAGAAGCTGCCGGGCTTTCTTGGGGGATGGACCGACTCCCGCAACATGCGCTCGATTCCGAAAGAGTCGTTCCGGCAATGGTGGGCGAAGCGAAAGCAGGAAAACGCTTGAGCGCCTCCCGCGAAAATATTTTTTCAGCGGTCCGCCGAAATCTCGGTAATCGTAATCCGAATTTTGCAGCCGACTATGAGCGCATCTCGCGCGACTATGAAGTCGCTGGGAAACTCAGCCCTGAAGAGCGGCTCCATCTATTGGAAGAACGGTTACAGGACTATGGAACTGGAGTTTATCGCTGCTCTCCAGAACAAGTAACTGCGACTATCTCGCAGGTCCTTGCCGTGCGAGGAGTTCAAAGCGTCCTTCTGCCGAAAGATTTTTCCGGGTCATTTCTTCCGCCGAAAGCCATCGAAATGATCTACGACGACAACTTAAGTTACGCGGAAATCGATCGCTGCTCGGGAGTGTTGACTACCTGCACGGTCGCCATCGCTTTAACGGGTACTATTATTCTTCGTCACTCCGCGGACGAAGGACGGCGCGCACTCACGCTCATTCCTGACTATCATCTTTGCATTGTGCAAGCCGAGCAGGTAGTGGAAACTGTGCCGGAAGCGATTCGACGCATGGAAGAGTTCAAGACTGCGCCCATCACGACCATCTCTGGCCCTTCGGCAACTTCCGATATAGAAATGACCCGGATTAAAGGCGTACACGGGCCTCGAACGCTGGATGTGATCCTAGTAGTAAGCTAATTCCAGAAGTTAATTCAGCAGATCTTTTTTAGGCGGATCCATCATTTCGGAGGAAGCCCGCCCACGATTCAACATCTGGTAAATCGTGTTCCGGCCTACACCCAGAATTTCCGCGGCTTTGGCCTTGTTTCCCCCAACGTGATTCAGCACATGCAGCAAATATCTCCGCTGTACTTCTTCCAGGCTCAAGAGTTCATTTTCTTCCAGCGTGGCTTCCTGAATGGAGGGTCGAAGCTCAGGAAGGTCTTGAATATCAATGACATTGGTAGTGGCCATAATGCAGCTGCCACTGATCACATTTTCCAGTTCTCGCACGTTTCCCGGCCAAGTATGGCTGGCAAGTCGCGCCTGGGCCCGGCGGGTGATGCCAATAATCTCTTTCTTATATAGCGAGGAGTACTTCTCCAGAAAATGCCGCTGCAATAGCGGAAGATCTTCTTTTCTCTGGTTCAGACGAGGTATGCCGATCTCCACCACTGACAGACGATAGAAAAGGTCTTCACGGAACTGGCCCTGGTCCACCATCTTCCGCAGGTCCCTGTGGGTCGCAGCCACGACGTGAACGTTGACACGCCGGGGAACAGGCGATCCAACCCGTTGCACTTCCTGGTTTTGTAACACGCGGAGCAATTTCGCCTGGGCGGCGAGGGGCATTTCCCCGATCTCATCGAGGAATACTGTGCCGCCATTTGCATATTCGAAGATGCCTTGCTTGTCATGCGCGGCGCCTGTGAATGCTCCACGCACATAGCCAAACAATTCGCTCTCCAGCAAAGTTTCCACCAGAGCAGCGCAGTTGCAAACTGCAAAAGGAGCAGAGCTGGCAGGTCCCAAACGATGCAGCGCGTGCGCAACTAATTCTTTACCTGTGCCCGTTGCACCTTTGACCAGCACGGTGCGGAAGTGAGGAGCGATGCGGCGAATTTTCGCAAACACATCCAGCATCAGTGGGCTGCGTCCTATCATGCCTTCGAACTGGTAGGCATCCACTAATTCTTGATCGAGTTGCAGAGCTTTGAGGCGAGTGCCGGCTTCGTCAAGCAGGCTGTGGATGCGGCTTTGCAGCCTTCTTACGTTGAGAGGTTTGGAAAAATAATCGCAGGCACCACGACGAATTGCGTCCACTGCGGATTCCGGCGAGTAGAAGCCGGTCATGAGCATGAAGTCGGTGCCCGGATCGACAGAGAGAACTCGCTCTAATAATTCGAGTCCGTCCATGCCTGGCAATTTCAAGTCGGACAAGACGATTCGCGGATGCAACTCAATCACTCGTTCTAAAGCTGCTTCCGCACTTTTTTCTAAAACCAGATTGACGTGTTCGCCGGCCAGAGCCTCACCAATCAATTCAAGGTTTTCAGGTTCATCGTCGACAACCAACATACTTAACTGCGAATCCCTCTTGCTGAGCCCCACAGGATCACCCAAGTAGCGCGCTGTCACAAAGCATTTCTACATGCCAGTATCGCCGAAACCTTGTAAAACAAAATTTTTACCACAACTTTTGTTACGATTTCGAAACTATCAGCGGTTCAGCAAATCGATTTGTCAATGCCGCCAAACCGGAATGTACTCCTCGCAAGCCCTAGCCTCAAGCCCCAAACAAGAAAAATATATTGTTATATTGGTTGCCCAATGAGCATCCCCTATCGATTTAGATTTAATCAAATAAGGATATGTTCCGGCCTGATCTCGCGATCCTGTCCTGCGAGAATTGTTGCGCGTTCAATCACATTGCGGACCTCCCGCACATTTCCCGGCCAGCTGTGTTGTTGTAGCACCGACAGCGCCTCCGGGGTCAATACAACATTGTGCGGACAGAATTTAGCAATAAAGGTCTGGGCCAATGATGGAACATCCTCCATGCGCTGGCGTAGCGGCGGCAGTTCGATCGGGAACACCGACAACCGGTAATAAAGGTCTTCCCGGAAATTATGTTCCTGCACCTGGCGTCGTAAGTTGGCGTTGGTTGCAGCAATCACTCGCACATCCACACGAAATGTATCCGTGCTTCCCAGACGCTGCACTTCACCCTGCTCGAGGAACCTGAGGAGCTTCGATTGTAGCCCGATCGGAAGATCTCCGATTTCGTCGAGAAACAAGGTGCCGCCCTGCGCGGCATGGATGCGTCCGATTCTTGACTGCACCGCTCCGGTGAATGCGCCTTTCACAAACCCGAAAAGTTCTGCTTCGAGCAATGCTTCCGGAATCGCAGCGCAATTGATCACCACGAACGGCTTCAATCGTCTTCCGCTTAACTGATGCAAAGCGCACGCGACTAAATCTTTACCGGTGCCGCTTTCGCCGGTAATTAAAACCGTGGTGTCACGCTGCGCAACCAACCGCACCATTGCGCAAAGTTGCTGCACGCTGGCGGTTTTGCCCACAAATCCCGGCAGTCCATTTTCTGTTTTCTTTTCACTGTCACCCGATGTAATCGCAGTCTGTTTCGCTTTGAATCCGCCAGTCGCTTCGAGTTCGCGCACGACTTCAAAGCTAAGCGAATTGGGAGAAGGTGCAGCCATGATTGCCTGGCCCGTATGTGGATTCACCGGAATGACTTCAATCTCGGGATGTTGAAACTGCAAAATTTCCTTGAACTCATCAACTTTCAGGTCTGGCAAAGAAGGATCGAGCAACACCAAAGAAATTTCGTCGGTATCCATTCTCTCCAGGGCTTCGGCGCCGCTGCTGACGGACTGCACTTCCCAGCGTTGCGAGCTAAGCCGGAAAAGAAGATGAGAACGCAATTCATCATTCGGGCTGATGATCAGTAAATTCGTTGGTGCGGTTGTAGGGAGGATCGAATGTAACGGTAGCTCTTGAGTTGCAATTGCGCTAGACATGCCCCGCTGCCTTTCTTAACGTTTGATTTTGCAATGCGTCGGTGTTGGCAAGCATTCGGATCTCGTTCAGGCAATCCACAATTCTTCCGGTTTGTAGGAGGGCCGTCTCGATGGATTGCCTGTATTCCTGAATGCTTTCCGATTTAAGCAAAGCCAGTTCCAACACGCCTTGCAGCACCGTCAACGGCTGCGCGGTCTGGTGCAATGCGTAGTGGATCTTCTTTAATTCTTCGGTGGAAGTTTTCGTGTTGTGCGATTTAGGACCCTGGGTATGCATGATTCACTCTCTAGTTCTCGGCGATCACGTACCCAATACCGCGAATTGTCCGCAGTAGTTTCAGCGTCGATTCGGCAGTGTCCACTTTGTCACGCACGTATTTCACATATACGTCCACGAGATTGCTGTTGCCGTCGTACGGCGCCTTCCAAACGTTTTCCATGATCATGGCGCGGCTTACCGGCCTCTTGGCATTCATCATGAGATATTCCAGAAGGCTAAATTCCTTGCTGGTCAAATCCACGCGTTTGCCGGCACGCTCCACTTTGAATTGCTCACGATCCAGGACCAGATCGCCTACCTGAAGCACGCGTCCGCAGCCATTGTTTTTGCGGCGGAGCAGTGCTCGGGTTCGGGCGCCCAGCTCATGGAAGGAAAACGGTTTTACCAGGCAATCGTCCGCGCCTTTGTCCAGGGCCATTACCCGGTCTTCAAGGCCGGAGCGTCCCGTAAGAACTAAGACTGGAAGGTTTGGCATAGCCGGACGAAGTTGCGAAAGCAACATCATGCCGTCCACTTTCGGAAGGTTTAAATCTAGAATTAATAAGTCGTAAGGAGTGCCACGCAAAGATTGCAAAGCCAGCTCGCCGTCGTGGACCACGTCCACTTCATAACGATTGCTCTGTAATCCACGTTTTAAGAAATGGGCGAGTGGCACGTCATCTTCGGCCACTAAAAGTTTTGCTACTGAATGAATTGCGTCTGAGGCTTCCACGT